>NZ_JBEOSB010000010.1:53736-342360 GCF_040302705.1 Streptomyces sp. NPDC097640 | reverse complement strand
AGCCGCCTTCGGCGGCGGCGGACGCGGCCTGAAAGTCGCCCGCACCCTGGACGAGGTCCCCGAACTCTACGACTCCGCCGTCCGCGAGGCCGTCGTCTCCTTCGGCCGCGGCGAATGCTTCGTCGAGCGCTACCTCGACAAGCCGCGGCATGTGGAGACCCAGTGCCTCGCCGACACCCACGGCAACGTCGTCGTCGTCTCCACCCGCGACTGCTCCCTCCAACGACGCCACCAAAAACTCGTCGAAGAAGCCCCGGCGCCGTTCCTCACGCCGGAGCAGAACGCCGAGCTGTACCGCGCCTCCAAAGCCATCCTCAAGGAGGCCGGGTATGTGGGTGCGGGCACGGTCGAATTCCTGGTGGGCACGGACGGGACGATCTCCTTCCTGGAGGTCAACACCCGCCTCCAGGTCGAACACCCCGTCACCGAAGAGGTCACCGGGATCGACCTGGTGCGGGAGATGTTCCGGATCGCGGACGGCGAGCCGATCGGCTACGACGACCCGCCCGTGCGCGGCCACTCGTTCGAGTTCCGTATCAACGGCGAGGACCCGGGCCGCAACTTCCTGCCCGCCCCCGGCACCGTCACCACGTTCGCCCCGCCCACCGGCCCGGGCGTCCGCCTGGACGCGGGCGTGGAGTCGGGCAGCGTGATCGGCCCGGCCTGGGACTCTCTGCTGGCCAAGCTGATCGTCACCGGTGCCACCCGCACCCAGGCCCTCCAGCGCGCCGCCCGCGCGCTCGCGGAGTTCCAGGTCGAGGGAATGGCCACGGCGATCCCGTTCCACCGCGCCGTGGTCACCGACCCCGCCTTCACCGCCGACCCCTTCACCATCCACACCCGGTGGATCGAAACCGAGTTCACCAACACCATCACCCCCTACGCCCCCACCAACACCGACGAAACCGACGAGCCCGTCGCGCGCGAGATCGTGGTCGTCGAGGTCGGAGGCAAGCGCCTGGAGGTCTCCCTCCCCGCCTCCCTCGGTGTGGCGGCTGTTTCTATGGGTGGTGGGGCAGGGGCGAAGAAGCCCAAGCGCAAGGCCGTGAAGAAGTCCGGATCGGCCGCGTCCGGTGATGCGCTGGCGTCGCCGATGCAGGGGACCATCGTCAAGGTCGCCGTGGCCGAGGGGGACCAGGTCGCCGAGGGCGATCTGGTCGTGGTCCTGGAGGCGATGAAGATGGAACAGCCTCTCAACGCCCACCGCGCGGGCACCGTGAAGGGCCTGGCCGCCGAGGTCGGCGCCGCCCTCACCGCCGGCGCCGTCATCTGCGAGATCAAGGACTGACACCCCGCCGCACAGTCGAAACCTGGGCCCCGGTCGATCCCCTCGACCGGGGCCCAGGTGCATACGGTGGCGGCCGGAGCCCTCCGCGCGGCAGGATGTGAGCTCGGCCGAGGAGGGGGAGCGTATGGCTACGCCATGGCCGCCCGGTCCCCCGTTCGGCGACGACGACTGGGACGACGAGACGACGGACGACAACGCGTGACCGATCCGCCCAACACCCGCCCGGTGACCCCTCACCCGCGGGAGGCCCTCCCCCATGGGTGATATCGCCAAGGGCGTGCTCGGCGGCGCCTGGACGCTGCTCGTCGGGTGGATCCTGCCCACCGCCCTCAACCTCTCCGTCTTCTTCTTCACCGTCGCGCCCAGCCTCCACCACATCGACCTGGCGCAGCGGCTGTGGCCCTCGTCGAAGGTCAACACCGCCGTGCTCCTGCTGACCGTGTCCCTCCTCCTCGGGCTGGTCCTGTCCGCCGTGCAGACCCTGCTCTACCGCCTGCTGGAGGGCTACGTCCTGTGGCCCGCCACCGCCTACGACGCGCGCTGCCGCCGCCACCGGCAGACCAAGCAGGAGCTCCACGACCGCCTCACCCTGCTGCGGCTGGAGGAGCGCGAGCGCGCGAGCGCGCTGCCGCCCGAGGCGGCCCGGCAACTGGCCGACCTGCGCGCCAACCCCCGTATCGCCCGGGCCGCCCGCCGGGACCGGCTGCGCACGGCGGCCCAACGCGCGCTGCTCCAGGAGCGGTTGAGCCGCTACCCGATCGACGGCGACCAGATCGCCCCCACCCGCCTGGGCAACGCGATCCGCCGCCTGGAGGAGTACGGCTACGACCGCTTCCGCCTGGACACCCAGGTGCTGTGGGGCGAACTGACCGGCACGGCGCCCGAACAGGTCCGCCGCCAGGAGGAACTGGCCCGCGCCAGCGTCGACTTCTTCATATCCCTGCTCTACGGGCACGCCGCGGTGGCCGCGACCGCCCTGGCCGCCCTGGGCTCCGCGGACGCGGACCGCACCGCGCTGCTGACCACCGCGGCCGTCCTGACCGCGCTGATCCCGCTCTGGTACCGGTCCGCCGTGACGACCACCGACGAGTGGGCCGCCGCCGTACGGGCGCTGGTCAACGTCGGCCGGAAGCCGCTGGCCGAGTCCCTGGGCCTGGCGCTGCCGACCGAGCTGGCCGCAGAGCGCACCATGTGGAGGCTGGTCTCCCGGCTGTCCCGGCTCCCCTACCATGAGCGCGCGGCCGCTCTCGACCCGTACCGCGCCGAGCCCCAGCCCCCGCTGCCGGCGCCGCCCCGACCCGGCTCGTAATGGCATGCTTGACCCACGGACCCGTACGACCAACGGCGCAGGGAGGACCGCGATGGCATTGGAGACAGCCACAGCGCACGCCCCAGCGCGCCCCATGCGCGCCGACGCGCGCCGCAATTACGAGCGGCTGCTGACCGAGGCCAGGACCGCGTTCGTCGAGCACGGCACCGACGCGTCGCTGGAGGACATCGCGCGCCGCGCGGGCGTCGGTATCGGCACCCTCTACCGGCACTTCCCGAACCGCACCGCGCTCATGGGGGCCGTCTTCCAGAAAGAGGTGTGCGCGCTGCTGGCGCGCGCCCGTGAGCTGGCGAAGGCCCCGCAGCCGTGCCGTGCGCTGGTCGACTGGCTGCGCGAGATCATCGACTACGCGAGCACCTACCGCGGGCTCTCGCACGCGCTGATGGCCGCCTCCGGGGATGCGAGCTCTTCGCTGTCCCAGGGGTGCGGCCTGCCGATGCGCGAGGCGGGCAGCGCGCTGCTCGCCCGCGCCCAGCAGTCCGGGAACGTACGGTCCGACGTCGGCATAGACGATCTGATGCAGCTGACCAACGCCATCGCGCTGGCCGTGGAACAGTCGCCGGACGACCCGGAGTTGACCGACCGGCTGCTGGCCCTGACCTTCACCGGGCTCAAGTCCCGCTGACCCGGCCAGGGCTTCAGCACCCTCTGTGCCCTATGTGCCCTCTACACCCTCAGCGCCGCCGTGGCGCCAGGTCGGCGACCCGGCCCCCCGGCTGCTCCGCCAGCGGCATCCCGCCGCGCAGCGTGGCGCCCGGCCCGCCCCCCGGTGGGTGCGGGTGGTTGCGGCGCGGTCCGGGGAGCGGCAGCCCCTCCTCGCCGGCGCGCGCGGTGGGCGGGCCGCCGAGCCGGGGCTGCTGCCGCCCCGGCCCCGCCGGGCCGCCGTGGCCGCCCGCCGGGCCCGAGCCCGCGCCCGGCCCGGCCACCGCGATCTGCACCCCCTGGTCGGCGAGGGCCTGGAGCTCGGTCAGGGCCCGGTCGTGGTGCGCGGGTGGCTCGTCCGTGACCAGCCGGGTGATCACGTCCGTCGGCACCGTCTGGAACATGGTGTCGGTGCCGAGCTTGGAGTGGTCCGCGAGGACCACCACCTCCGCCGCCGCCTGGACCAGCGCGCGGTCGACGCTCGCCGACAGCATGTTGGACGTGGACAGGCCGCGCTCGGCGGTCAGCCCGCTGCCGGACAGAAAGGCCCGGCTGACCCGCAGCCCCTGGAGGGACTGCTCGGCGCCGCTGCCGACCAGCGCGTAGTTGGAGCCGCGCAGGGTGCCGCCGGTCATGACGACCTCGACCCGGTTGGCGTGCGCCAACGCCTGTGCGACGAGCAGGGAGTTGGTGACCACGGTCAGGCCCGGGACACGCGCGAGCCGGCGGGCCAGCTCCTGCGTGGTCGTCCCGGCGCCGACCACGACGGCCTCGCCCTCGTCGACGAGACCGGCCGCGAGATCGGCGATGGCCGTCTTCTCCGCGGTCGCTAGATGGGATTTCTGCGGGAAGCCGGACTCCCTGGTGAATCCGCCCGGCAACACCGCACCGCCGTGCCGGCGGTCGAGCAGTCCTTCTGCCTCCAGCGCCCGCACATCCCGCCGGACGGTCACTTCGGAGGTCTGGACGACGCGGGCGAGCTCGCGGAGCGATACCGCTCCGTTCGCCCGCACCATTTCAAGGATCAATTGGCGACGTTCTGCAGCGAACACGAAACTGACAGTAACGCCAACGACCGTCTGGTTTCAGCAGCTTGCACCAATTAACAGATGTTGTTCGTCTGCGACCCCTCGGGATGGTATTGGAGCGGGCTGCGCTTCCCTTAGGCCTCTTCCTGCGTCTTCCGCGTGTGCAGCTGCCGCGCCACCTCGGCGATCGAGCCGGACAGCGACGGGTACACCGTGAAGGCGCTGGCGATCTGCTCCACCGTCAGGTTGTTGTCGACCGCGAGGGAGATCGGGTGGATCAGCTCGCTCGCGCGCGGTGCGACCACCACGCCGCCGACCACGATGCCGGTGCCCGGACGGCAGAAGATCTTCACGAAGCCGTCCCGGATGCCCTGCATCTTCGCGCGCGGGTTGCGCAGCAGCGGCAGCTTCACCACCCGGGCGTCGATCTTCCCGCCGTCCACATCCGCCTGGGAGTAGCCGACCGTGGCGATCTCCGGGTCCGTGAAGACGTTGGCCGACACGGTCTTCAGGTTCAGCGGGGCGACCGCGTCACCGAGGAAGTGGTACATCGCGATCCGGCCCTGCATGGCCGCCACCGACGCCAGCGCCAGCACCCCGGTGCAGTCGCCCGCCGCGTACACGCCCGGCGCGCTGGTCCGCGAGACCTTGTCGGTCCAGATGTGCCCGGACTCCTTGAGCCGGACCCCGGCCTCCTCCAGGCCCATCTCGGCGCTGTTCGGGATCGAGCCGACGGCCATCAGACAGTGGGTGCCCGTGATCACCCGGCCGTCCGCCAGCGTCACTTCCACCCGGTCGCCGACCCGCTTGGCGGCCTGCGCCCGCGAGCGCGCCATCACATTCATCCCGCGCCGCCGGAAGACGTCCTCCAGCACGGCCGCCGCGTCCGGGTCCTCGCCCGGCAGCACCCGGTCCCGGCTCGAGACCAGCGTGACCTTGGAGCCCAGCGCCTGGTACGCGCCCGCGAACTCGGCGCCCGTGACACCGGAGCCGACCACGATGAGCTCCTCCGGGAGCTCGTCCAGGTCGTACACCTGCGTCCAGTTCAGAATGCGCTCGCCGTCCGGCAGCGCGTCCGGGATCTCCCTGGGGTGCGCCCCGGTCGCCAGCAGCACGGCGTCCGCGACCAGCGTCTGCTCGGTCCCGTCGGCAGCCCGGACGATCACCTTCCGCGACCCGTCGGGCGCCTGCGACGGCTCCAGCCGCCCGCGCCCGCGCATCACCCGCGCGCCCGCGCGCGTCACCGAAGCCGTGATGTCATGCGACTGGGCCAGCGCGAGACGCTTCACCCGTCGATTGACTTTGCCCAGGTCAACGCCCACGACTTGGGCCGCCTGCGCCAGCGGCGGGGTGTCATCGGCCACGATGATCCCCAACTCCTCGTACGAAGAGTCGAAGTTCGTCATCACCTCAGCGGTGGCGATCAATGTCTTCGAGGGCACACAGTCGGTGAGCACCGACGCCCCACCCAGACCGTCGCAGTCGACGACGGTCACCTCCGCGCCGAGCTGTGCGGCGACCAGCGCCGCCTCATAGCCGCCGGGTCCGCCACCAATGATCACGATCCGAGTCACATGCTCCATTGTCCCGCACCCGTTCGACATCACTCTCACGGGGGGTTCCCGCCGCCCCCGGAACCTTCTTCCCTCACTCCCGTACCCTCTGAGCCATGTCGCTCTACGCCGCGTACGCCGGCAACCTCGACGCGCGGCTGATGTCCCGCCGCGCACCGCACTCCCCGCTGCGCGGCACGGGGTGGATCAACGGCTGGCGCCTCACCTTCGGCGGCGAGCAGATGGGCTGGGAGGGTGCCCTCCCGACCATCGTCGAGGCGCCGCGCTCCCAGGTCTTCGTCGCTCTGTACGACATCGCCCCCATGGACGAGGACTCCATGGACCGCTGGGAGGGGGTCGGCCTGGACATCTACCGCCGGATGCGGATCCGGGTCCACACCCTGGACGGCGACGAGCCGGCCTGGCTCTATGTGCTCAACGGCTACGAGGGCGGCCTGCCCTCCGCCCGCTATCTCGGCGAGATCGCGGACGCCGCGGAATCCGCGGGGGCCCCGCACGACTACGTCATGGAACTGCGCAAGCGCCCCTGCTGAGGCCGGGCGCCCCGCCGCCCTTTCCGTTCCCTGCCCTTGCCCATTCCGTGCCTCTTTCCACACCACCCCGACGCGGTTCGATCGCGCCTTGGCAAAGAATCGAACACCGTCGTCAAGAACGTCTACGCGCGTAGGCAATCACCGGCTAGTCTCATGCGCGTGAACGCATCAGTTACCCATCAGGGGGACCCCTACGCCGCCGCCGACGTCGCGGCCGCACGCCTGCGCGAACTCACCGGCGAAGAGACCCACGACGTCGTCCTGGTCCTCGGCTCCGGCTGGGTGCCCGCCACCGACGCCCTGGGCGCCCCGGAACACGAGTTCCCGGTCACCGAACTCCCCTCCTTCCCGCCGCCCAGCGTCGAGGGCCACGCGGGCAAGATCCGCTCGTACAAGATCAACGACAAGCGAGCGCTGGTCTTCCTCGGCCGCACGCACTTCTACGAGGGCCTCGGTGTCGCCGCCGTCGCGCACGGCGTACGCACCGCCGTCGCCGCCGGCTGCAAGACCGTCGTCCTCACCAACGGCTGCGGCGGCCTCCGCGAGGGCATGCGCCCCGGCCAGCCGGTGCTGATCAGCGACCACATCAACCTCACCGCCGCCTCCCCGATCGTCGGCGCGAACTTCGTCGACCTCACCGATCTGTACTCGCCGCGGCTGCGGGCGCTGTGCCGGGAGATCGACCCCACCCTCGAGGAGGGCGTCTACGCGCAGTTCCCCGGCCCGCACTACGAGACGCCCGCCGAGATCAACATGACCCGCACCCTCGGGGCGGACCTGGTGGGCATGTCCACCGCCCTGGAGGCGATCGCCGCCCGCGAGGCGGGCGCCGAGGTCCTCGGCATCTCCCTGGTCACCAACCTCGCCGCGGGCATGACGGGCGAACCCCTCAACCACGAGGAGGTCCTCCAGGCGGGCCGCGACTCGGCCGCGCGGATGGGGAGCCTCCTGGCGCAGGTCCTCGACCGCGTCTGACGGCACCCGCCGGCGCCCCGCCCGCGGGCGCGGGCCCGAACCGCCGGCTCGCCGACCCGAGCCGACGCCCCGGGCCCGCAGGACCGGACTCACAGGACCTGATGCGGCGCCCCGGACGCTCTGCCCGAGGCCGGTGACCCCGGCAGTACGGACCCGAGCCGCCGCGAAGCGAGTTACGACCCGAGTCACGGACCCCGAGCCGCCGTCCGGGCCCGCTGACCGACCCGGTCAACCGGAGCTGCCGACCCGAGTCACGGACCCCGAGCCGCCAGCCGGACCGGCTGACCCGGACCCGCGGATCCGAGCCAGTGCCTGGGACACACTGCCCCGGGCCGCAGACCCGACCCGCTGATTCGAGCCGCCGGGCAGGGTTACCGGCCCGAGCCGCCGGACCGGACCGCTGGGCGGCTGCCGTCCCGGTCCGCCACGCCCTGTCCGGCGGATCTTGGCGCCTGCTGCGGGCCGCTCCCCTCCCCCGCCCCTTCCCAGCACCTGTCGATATGCGACTCTGCCGCGCAGATCGAAACGGTCGGGAAGGGGCGGGTATGGGGAGAGAGCCACCGACGAACCCGGCGACGCGCGCGGCAGCGCCACCCGCGCCGCGGTCGCCGGGCCGGGTCGGCCCGTCCCTGGCCCGCCCCGCGCGGGCCCTGGCGTCGTGCCGGTTTCCCGGGGTACTCACTGGTCAGCCACGCTCGGCGGCCATCCACCCCCGGCGGCGCCGAGGCGGCGGGCGCGGGCTCGCGACAGCGCCGCCCGGCCCCGCCCCGGAGCCCCGCCGGACCGCACCCACACGCCCGACCCAGCCACCACCAGCCACCGCCAGCCCCACCAGCCACCCCCCAGCCACCCCAGGAGGCCTCCCATGGCGCCCACCCCCGAGTCCGAGCTGATCTCCAAGGCCAGCACCTGGATGGCGGAGGACCCCGACCCCGAGACCCGCGAGGAGCTGGCCAAGCTGCTCCAGGCGGCCGACTCGGGCGAGCCCACGGCCCTCGACCAGCTGGCCGACCGCTTCTCCGGCACCCTTCAGTTCGGCACCGCCGGCCTCCGCGGCGAACTGGGCGCCGGGCCCATGCGCATGAACCGCGCCGTGGTCATCCGCGCCGCCGCCGGCCTCGCCGCGTACCTCACCAAGCAGGGGCACTCCACCGGGCAGCCGCCCACCGCGCAGCGGCCCGGCCTCGTCGTCATCGGCTACGACGCCCGCTACAAGAGCGCCGACTTCGCCCGCGACACCGCCGCCGTCGTGACCGGCGCGGGCCTCCGGGCCGCCCTGCTGCCGCGCCCGCTCCCCACCCCCGTCCTCGCCTTCGCCATCCGCCACCTCGGCGCCGTCGCCGGGGTCGAGGTCACCGCCAGCCACAACCCGCCCCGCGACAACGGCTACAAGGTCTACCTCGGCGACGGCTCCCAGATCGTGCCGCCCGCCGACCTCGACATCGCCGCCGAGATCGCCGCGATCGGCGCCCTCGACGACGTTCCCCGCCCGGACTCCGGCTGGGAGACCCTCGGCGACGACGTCCTGGACGCCTATCTCGCCCGTACCGACGCCGTTCTGACCCCCGGCTCTCCTCGGGACGTACGCGTCGTCTACACCCCGCTGCACGGCGTCGGCCGCGAGACCGTCACCGCCGCCTTCGCCCGCGCGGGATTCCCGGCCCCTGTGGTGGTCGCCGAGCAGGGCGAGCCGGACCCGGCCTTCCCGACCGTCGCGTTCCCCAACCCGGAGGAGCCGGGCGCGATGGACCTGGCGTTCGCCACCGCCCGCGGCCTCGGCCCCGGCGGGGCCGACATCATCATCGCGAACGACCCGGACGCCGACCGCTGCGCGGTGGCCGTACCGGCCGCGGCCCCCGCCGCGGCCGCCTGGCGGATGCTCCGGGGCGACGAGGTCGGCGCGCTCCTGGCCACCCACCTCATCCACAAGAGCGCCCGCGGCACCTTCGCGACCTCGATCGTCTCGTCCTCCCTCCTGTCCCGCATCGCGCAGGCCGCGGACCTCCCGTACGCCGAGACGCTGACCGGCTTCAAGTGGCTGGCCCGCGTCGACGGGCTGCGCTACGCCTACGAGGAGGCGCTCGGCTACTGCGTCGACCCCGAGGGCGTACGCGACAAGGACGGCATCACCGCCGCCCTGCTCGTCGCCGAGCTGACGGCCGAGCTCAAGGAGCAGGGCCGCACCCTCACCGACCTGCTCGACGACATCGCGCTGGAACACGGGCTGCACGCCACCGACCAGCTGTCCGTGCGCGTCGAGGACCTGTCCCTGATCGCCCAGGTCATGAAGCGGCTGCGCGAACAGCCGCCCACCGAGCTCGCGGGCCTCGCCGTGTCCGCCGGCGAGGACCTCTCGCGCGGCACGGCGGCCCTGCCCCCGACGGACGGCCTGCGCTATCAGCTCTCCGGCCGGGCCGGCGCCACCCCGGGGTCCACCGTCCGGTCGGCCCGGGTGATCGTCCGCCCGAGCGGCACCGAGCCGAAGCTGAAGTGCTACCTGGAGGTGGTGGTCGACGCCCCCGCGGCGGACGCCCTCGCCACAGCGCGCGCGACGGCGGAGCAGGTCCTGTCGGCGCTCAAGGCGGACCTCGCGGAGGCGGCGGGGATCTGACGTTCCCGGTCAGACCATGATCATGTCGGCCCGGTCCGCGAGCGGAAGGTGCGGCGGTAGGTGTCCGGGGGCACTCCGACGGTGCGGTTGAAGTGTCGGCGCAGGGTCGTGGCGGTGCCCATGCCGGTGGCCGCCGCGATGGCGTCGACACTGTCGTCGGTCGTCTCCAGCAGTTCCTGGGCGTGGCGGATCCGCTGCGTCAGCAGCCATTGCAGCGGGGTGGTGCCGGTCACCGCCCTGAAGTGGCGGCCCAGGTTGCGCGAGCTCATCCGCGCCCGGCGGGCCAGGTCCTCCACGGTCAGCGGATGGTCCAGCCGTTCCATCACCCAGGGGAACAGTTCGGCGAGCGGGTGGTTGTCCGGGGCGGGCACCGGGGTGGTGACGAACTGGGCCTGGCCGCCGTCCCGGTGCGGCGGCACGACCAGGCGGCGGGCCACCGTGTTGGCGATCGACGAGCCGTGGTCGAGGCGGACGAGGTGCAGGCACAGGTCCATCGCGGCGGCCTTGCCCGCAGAGGTGAGCACGCTGCCGTTGTCCACGTAGAGCACGTCCGGGTCCACCTCCACCCGGGGGTAGCGGGCGGCCAGGACCTCGGTGTGCGCCCAGTGCGTGGTCGCGCGCCGCCCGTCCAGCAGGCCGGCGGCGGCCAGCACGAACGCGCCCGTGCAGAGGGAAGCCACCCGCGCGCCCGCCTCGTGGGCCGCGCGCACCGCGTCGACGAGGTCGGCCGGTGGGTCCACGTCGACATCGGCCCAGCCTGGGACGATCACGGTGTCGGCGCGCGGGAGTTGGTCGAGGCCGTGGTCGGGCTCCAGCCGGAACCGGCCGACCCGTACGGCGCCCGGCCCGCAGACGACGACGCGGTACCAGGGGTCGACCGTGCCGGTCATGTCGGAGCCGAAGACCTCGTACGCCAAGGACAGCTCGAAGTGCAGCATCCCGTCGGTGGCGGCCAGCGCGACAGTGCCCATGCCCATGCCCATGCCCATGCCCATGTCCGGAATTGTATGGGTGATGTCGTTCCGGACACTCGTGCGGAACACCCGCCCTCGCCAGGATGGTCCAGGTC
This sequence comes from Streptomyces sp. NPDC097640, assembly GCF_040302705.1. Taxonomy (NCBI): domain Bacteria; kingdom Bacillati; phylum Actinomycetota; class Actinomycetes; order Kitasatosporales; family Streptomycetaceae; genus Streptomyces; species Streptomyces sp. NPDC097640. Next base: position 331,310 of record NZ_JBEOSB010000010.1, on the reverse strand, counting down.
AGATCGAGGCAGGTCATTTGAGTACGGGGGAGAACCCATGGAATCAGGATCAGGGCTCACGGTGGCGGTGTTCGGCGCGTACGGGCACACCGGGCGCTTTGTGGTGGCTCAGTTGCGGGATCGCGGGTTCGTCCCGGTTCTCTCCGGCCGCGACGCCGACAAGCTGCGGGCGCTGGCGGCGTCCGAGTCCGGGCCGGCCCCCCGCCCGGCGTCGGTCGACGACCCGGCCTCGCTCGACCGCGCGCTGGCCGGTGCGGCGGCCGTGATCAACTGCGCCGGGCCCTTCGCGACGACGGCCGTCCCCGTGATCGAGGCGGCACTGCGCGCCGGGATCCCGTATGTGGACGTGGCGGCCGAGATCGAAGCCAACGTCGATACGTTCGCGCACTTCACGGACCGCGCCCGCGCCGCGGGAACGGCGATCGTCCCCGCGATGGCCTTCTACGGCGGCCTCGGCGACCTGTTGGCCACCGCCGCGATGGGCGACTGGACGAAGGCCGACGAGGCACACATCGCATACGGGCTGAGCGGTTGGCACCCCACCGCCGGGACGCGCACCGCGGGCTCGGTCTCCCAGGAGCGGCGGGACGGCCGACGCGTCCGTTACACGAACGGACAGTTGGAGTACCACAACGACGAACTGCCCACCCTGGAGTGGCCCTTCCCCGACCCGATGGGCCCCCGGGCCGTCATCGGGGAGTTCACCATGGCCGACGTCGTCACCATCCCCAGCCACCTGTCCATCCCCGAGGTGCGCACCTATATGACGGCCGAGGCGGCCAGGGACCTGTCGGCCCCGGACACACCGGCACCGACGGCGGTCGACGAACGCGGACGGTCCGCGCAGACCTTCCTCGTCGATGTCGTCGTACGCTCCGGCGACACGGAACGGCGCGCCGTGGCCAAGGGCCAGGACATCTACGCCGTCTCCGCGCCGCTCGCGGTGGAAGCGGTTCACCGCATCCTCACCGGACGGACCAGGACGGTCGGTGTCGCCTCCGCGGGCGAGATCTTCGACGCGCCCGACTTCCTCCGCGCGCTGTCCCCGCACATTTCCCTCGACCTGCGTGAGTAGCGGGCAGCCCGCCCGGCACCCCCGGCCCGCGTCATTCGGACTGCGAGACCATCGCCGCCAGGCCGCACCCGGTGTCCAGGAAGAAGGTGTGGTAGCCGGCCATGTGGCCGATGTCCTGCATGTCGATCTGGGCGATGTACGCCATGAGCTTCCCGCATGCCGGGCACTCGGGGTATTCGGCGTCGTCGATCCACACGGGTCGGCCGCCGATCGCCGAGTCGACGGGGCAGGGGCCCGACCGGTGGCCGGGGACCATGCGTACGGTGGGCGCCCCGGCCGCCGGGAGGCCCGTGCCGGGCTCGGGCGGGTCCGAAAGGCGGGAGGTCCCGTCCGGCCCGACGCGGATGAACACCGGGTCGGCATCATCGACGGCACACCCGTAACAGACGACCAGCCGCAGCCGCCCCGACCAGCCGGCGTGCACCAGCGCCCCGGCGACCCGCGCGTCGGCGGTGTCCAGGTCCAGCGCGGTCCACAGCGCGGCGCCGCATCCCTGGCAGCGCTCCTGCGGGATTCGGCTTTCTTCAACTTCTTCGGATTCTTCGGCCACCAGGTGGTGGGCGACGGGCCCGCACAGCTCCCGGGCCCGATCGCCCTCCAACATCCAGCCGCCTTCCGGCATGTACTCGGCGGGCGTGACGAAGAGCTTGTCGGCGCCGGGCGGCGGCTGGTCGCGCCACCGACGGAAGGCTTCCTCGGCGACCGGGCCCCGTGTCTGCGCCAGGGCCGACAGCAGGTGGTTCAGGCGGAGTGCGCCTTTGCCGCCCGCGTCGGCCTGCGCGACGAGATCACGCTGTGTCTCGTCGTCGGCCGCGCAGTACAGCACGGCCGGATACACCACGTCCGCAGCGAGGAGCCGGGGCAGATGGGGCGCCAGGCTTTCCGGAGCGGTCCTCGCCAGTTCCTCGAGCTCGGGGGCGTCACCGTCGCGTGCGGCAATGGCCCGGACCATGAGATCTTCCAGATGCTCCGTCATATGGGGAACGTAGCAACGGCCTCCGACCGCGTACGACGCGGCTCGGCGACATAGTCGGGCAGCGCCACATCGCTGCTGACCTTCTCCCCCAGCCTGAGCATCCAGTTCAGGAAGACGGGCTTGGACAGCAGGCCGTTGCGGAAACGCAGGCCGGTTGCGGTGCCGGGCGCGAGGAACTTCCCGGTGCGGTCGCCGCCGGTCTGGCAGCCCTTGGCGTACTTCCGGAGCCTGTCCTCGTAGCGCGCGAAGGCCGCTCGATGGTCGCCTCCGGCCCGCGCGAGCTCGCCCGCCAGCACATAGGCGGCCACCATGGCGGTCCCGGTGCCCATCCCCCCGATGGTGGCCCCGCACGCGGCGTCGCCCACCAGGCACACCCGGCCCCGTGACCAGGTGTCCACGTCTGCCCGGCTGATCGAGTCGAAGTACAGCTCGGGGGCCCGGCGCAGCGAATCGAGCAGGCGGGGCACCTCCCAGCCGAGTCCGGAGAAGGCGTCGGCGATCAGACGCTTCTGCTGCTCGGGGTCGTGGCGGTCGTACGACAGCTCGGGCGCGGCGAAAACGAAGAACGCCCCGGCCCGCGCCGGGTCCCGGCGGTCGGCCCCGACGGAGGCGAGCCGCCCCGGAGCGTTGTAGCCGACCGAGCCCCGCTCCCACCCCTGTTCGTTGGCGAGCTGCCAGGTGGCGGCGTAGTAGCCGAGGTGGCTCACGTAGTCCTCCTCGGGGCCGAAGGCGAGGCGCCGGACGTTGGAGTGCAGCCCGTCCGCGCCGATCACCAGGTCGAACTCGCGCGAGGCCGCGTGCCGGAAGTCGACCCGCACGCCGGAGGGGGTCTCGGTGAGGCCGGTGATCGAGTCGCCGAAGAGGTACTCGGTGTGGTCCAGGCCGCGCTCGTACAGCAGCTGGGCCAGGTCGCCGCGGAGCACCTCGATCGCGCCGCCGGCGAACTCCGCGGGCAGGTGCAGCAAGGTCCGGCCGCTTTCGTCGACGAAGCTCATCGGGGAGCCGCCGGTCTGCATCGCGCGCAGCTCGGGCAGCAGGCCCATGCGCTCCAGCACGGTCAGGTGCGTATCGCCACGGAAGTCGACGGCCTGGCCGCCGCCGCGCAGGGCCGGGGCCAGCTCGACGACCGTCGGGTTGAAGCCGTGGCGCCCCAGCCAATAGGCCAGCGCCGGACCGGCGATGCTCGCGCCGGAGATAAGGACGTTCCGGTTCATGGTTCCTCCACCCCTGAAAACTGTGTCCGATGGACACGATTAATTACTGTGTACCATAGACGCAGTTATTCGGCACGCCAAGACCCCACGAGGTCGAGAGGAGGGGGCGACGGACATGGGCGACAACCACGCCGAGACGGTGCGGCTGCTGTGGGGCCCCCACGCCAAGCCGTCGCGCGGCCCCCGGCCGACCCTCGACCAGGACCGCATCGCACGAGCCGGGATCGAGATCGCCGACTCGGAGGGGCTGGCCGGCGTCTCCATGCAGCGGGTCGCCGCGCAACTGGGCGTCACCAAAATGGCGCTGTACCGCTACGTCCCGGGCAAGGCCGAACTGGTCGCGCTGATGGTCGATGCCGCGATCGGCCCGTACCCGGCGGCGGACTCACAGCCCTCGGGCTGGCGGGGCCAATTGGCGGACTGGGCCCGCCACCTCCTCTCCGCCTTCCTCCAGCACCCGTGGACGCTGGACGCCACCATCGGACCGAGGGTCATGGGGCCCTCGGAGCTGGGCTGGATGGAGTGCGCCGTCTCCGCGCTGGACGGCACGGGGCTCAGCGGCGCCGAGCGGATGGACGCGGTCGTCCTGCTGGTCGGCCATGTACGCGCCATCACCCAGCAGGCCCGGGCCGCGGGCCCGGCGGGCACCCCCGAGGCGGAGCTGAGCGGCATCCTCGCCGACCTGATGCGGGCGCAGGGCGAGCGCTTCCCCGCGCTGGCCGCCGCGCTCGCCTCGGCGGAGCAGTCCGGCGGGCAGGACCAGGCCTGGGAGTTCGGCCTCCAGCGCATCCTGGACGGTCTGGCCGTGCTCATCGACCAGCGCGGGCACTGACCGTCGTACACCATCGCCACCATGGATCTCAACGACGTACTGCGCTGCCTCAGAGAGGCCGAAGCCGACCGGCGTCGGCCCGAACTCTGCGGCGGGCGCTATGTGGCCGTGGCCAACCGCTGCGCCTACGACGACGCCTCCCCGCTGCCGCTCGACCTCTTCGACGGGGTCGACGACGAGGAAGGCGAGGAATGCGACATCCTCGCGGGGCTGGGCGAGGCCACCTCCGTGTACGAGGCGTTGGACATCCTGGCGTCCGCCGTGCTGGACCAGGTGGGGGATCCGCCTGACGAGGACGACATGAGGGAGGCCGACCTCCAGCGGCTGGACGGCATCCACTCGCCGGCGCACCGCGCTCTCGCGTGCCTGCTCATGGGCTACGAAGGCGCCATCGACGTGGACACGAGCGCAGGCGCGGGCTGGTTCGCCGGTGCCCGCATCGTCTTCCTAAGCACAGCAACCCCGCCCAACCAGGAAGCCGACTACGGCATCCTCGAACTCCAGCCCACCGGCGAGCCCTCGGACACCGACCGCGCGCTCATGGACGCCGCCGAGGCCGATGACGCCGACGCCATCTCCGAGGCCCTGAGCGCGGGCGCCCGTATCGACGCGCTGGACGAGCGCGGTATGAGCGCACTCCACATCGCCGTGGCCCACCGCCAGGCGTCCGCCGTGACAGCACTGCTCGCGGCAGGGGCCGATCCCGCACTCCAGGCCACCTACAACAACGCCCCTCAATTCGCGTCACTCGACGACAGCGAGCGGGTCTCGGCCGGCACGAAGCGGATCGAGGACGCCGGCCACCTGGACATCCTGCGCACACTCATCGAGGCGGAAGCCCCGGTCAACGCGCAGAACCGCGACGGCTCGACGCTGCTCGACCTGGCGATCGCCACGCGTCCCTACCCCGAGGAGACGATCCGCTACCTCGTCGGCAAGGGTGCGCGAAGTGTCCGGCTGGGGGACCCCGATTTCGGCCGCCTCTTGGCCGTCCTGCCGTACAGCGACGGCCGACGCGCCCTCGAAACACGCGTCAACGCAGTGCGGTTCCTCCTGGAGTCGGGAGCCCGCCCAGAGGACGCCGAGGTGGCGGCCCAGCAGGTCTGGCTACGGCCTCAGGACGGCCCGGCCTTGCACGCGCTGCTCCACTTCACCGGGTACTACGAGCGCGAGGTGCCCGGCGAGATACTCCTCGAACTCGTCGATGTGCTCCTCCGCCACGGTGTCCGCGACACGTCGTACCAGGGCAGCACCGCGCTGGAGTGCGCCGAGGCATGGGTGAAAGGCGGCCATGCCAACTACGAGCCGGTGGTGCGAAGGCTGCGCGAGGCCGCCGCCGAGGGCGGTGTCTGACTGAGGACAACAGCCTGGCGGGGCATCGCCGGTGGCGCCATGCAGTGCGACGGCCCCCGCCGGACAGCGAGGGCCGTGCTCTGGTGCCGTAGACCGGATCAGGCAGCGGGGAACCCGCCGCCCTTGACGGCCGAGACGAAGGACGACCAAGCCACCGCCGGGAACACCAGGGCGGGGCCGTGCGGGTCCTTGCTGTCACGGACAGGGACCCGGCCGCTGGACACGTACGCGGGCGCCCACTCGACGCACTCACCGCCATCACCGTTGCTGTAGCTGGACTTGACCCACTCCACTCGGGAGAGATCAGGGGTGCTACTCATGGCGTCAACTTCCCACCCTTGACGGCCGAGACGAAGGACGACCAAGCCACTGCCGGGAAGACCAGGGCAGGGCCGCCGTGAGGGTCCTTGCTGTCACGGACGGGGACCCGGCCGGTGGACGCGTACGCGGGTGCCCACTCGACGCATGCGCCGCCGTCGCCGTTGCTGTAGCTGGACTTGACCCACTCCGCGCGGGAGAAGTCCGGGGTTCTGCTCATGGCGTCAAAGCCTCCATGACGGAATGGATGAATGTCGCCGTCTGGGTAGGCGACAAGGCGTAGGCCCTGAGCAGATCGTACGACCGGCTACGCCTGACCACCCTCTCCCTGTCCTCGATGAGTTGCCCCGTAGAGATGCCCTCTTCATAGGCAACGGACGTACCGTCGTCCAGGGTCAGCAGATAAAGCGCGCCACCACCGCCCATCAGCGCATGCTCACCGTGCTCGAACGGCAGCAGCTGAATCACGGTGTGCGGAGTGTCCACCAGCTCGACCAGGCGGGCCAGTTGGGCACGCATGACGACCGGTCCACCGACCGGCCGCCTCACGCACGCCTCGTCCAGGACCACCGACAGATGAGGAGCGGGCGTGGCTTGTAGAAGAGCCTGCCGACTCATACGAGCCGCCACCTTCTCCTCTATCTCCTCCGCCGCGGCGTCGGGGTTGCTGACCCGGAAGAGCGCACGGGCGTAGTCCTCCGTCTGCAACACGCCGGGCACGAGCTGTCCGGCGTAATGCCCGATGGACTGTGCGCGCGCCTCCAGCTCCATGAACCGCCGGTACTTATCCGGGTGCACCTCGTGCCGGGCCAGCGCGTACAGCTTCACGAAGATCCCGTCCGTGCCGAACGCCGCGTCCAGCTGAGCGGGGAGTTCGGGAGGGATCATGTACTCCGCGAGCTCGATCCGACCCAGGTGACTGCGGCTCGAGTTCACCACTTCGGCGAGCTGATCCAGGCTCATCCCCGCCTGTTCGCGGTGTCGGCGCAGCTCGGCGCCGAAGAGATGGCGGACGCTTCGTTCGGGTGTCAGTTCGCGTTTGCGCGCGGCCATGTACGCAACTCCTGCCTCCCAAGGTGCGGCTGGGAGTCCAACCACCGCCGAGAGTACGCACCGACAGCCACGCTTGCACTACAAACAGTGAACAAGGCCCTGCCGCACATAGGACCCCCGCGACGCGCGACCGTCCGGGGGCGTGGCCACCAGCCGACCCTTAGAGGAGCTGATGACGTGATCGACCCTAATCGGTGCGCACCCACGTGCGTGAGTGCCCTTTTCGCCTCCGCGACGACCGGCCTCCGCCTGCTGCCCTGGACCAGCCCGGACGGCAAGCCGTGCTACCTGGCGACGGACCACGGAGACAGCCCCCTGAGCCGCCGCGCCGACGAGATCGAGACGCTGCAAGTGTCCATGGGCACGCAATTGCTCGGCCACGCCCGCGCGCTACTCGCCGACCGCAAAGCCGACGCCGGAGAGCTCCGGTTCCTGGCGAACCGCCTGTGCGAGGCGCTGCGCGATGTGCTGCGCGTGGCCGAGAGCAGGGGCGGGCGCCTGCCCGCGCACGACGATGGCCGCACTGCCGGGGACGCCGCCCCCGACGCCTGACGCCGCGGCGTCGCCAGCACCTATGACAGTCGCCATAAGCCCGGTGTAGGGTCCGGGATATAACGACCGTTATAGGAGGCAGGCATGACCGTCGTCACCGTGAACACCTCGAAGGGGCGCCTGGATCGGGAGCAGCGCCGCAAGCTGGCCGAGACCCTGACGGACGCGGTGCTCGTGCCCGAGGTCGGCCAGTTCGCCCCGGCCGCCCGGGCGGGGTTCCAGGTGCACTTCGTGGAGCGCGAGCCGGACATGGTCGCCATCGGCGGCCGCCTGCTGGCGGATGCCGGTCAGGAACCCGACGTCATGCTGATCGATGTGGCGGTGATGGACGGCGACTGGCGCCGGGAGGTCCGGGCCGAGGTCATCGAGCGCGTCCTGGCCGCGCTGGCCGAGGCGTGCGGACTGCCGGAGCCGTCGCCGGCCTGGTGGGTCAACTTCCGGGTGATCACGGAAGGCAGCTGGGGTTCGCGCGGCGGCGTGCTCTCCATCCTCTCCCTCCTCGACAGCGGAGTGTTCACCGAGGAGAAGGCCGAGGCGATCCGCGCGGCGATCGGCGCCTGAGCGCCGTGCCGCCGCCCGGCGTGAGCGGCGGCACGCCGACAGCACTCAGGTCAGCCGGGCTGGCCGGTCGGCATGACGGTGACCTGCGGGAGGTTCACCCGCGGCGGGAGGCTCGCGAGAAACCCGACGGTCCGCGCGACGTCCTGCGGCTCGAGCCACTCCAGCATCTCCTTGGAGCTCTCCAGGAACGCGCGCGCCCCCGCGTCGGCGACGTGGTTCTGAAGCTCTGTGTCGACAAGGCCCGGCTCGATCACCGAGACCCGCACCTTCTTCGCCCCCAGCTCGGCCCGCAGGTTGCGGGAGAGGTGGGAGACGTACGCCTTGGTCCCGGCATACACAGCGAAGCCCGGGACGACGCTCTGCGCCGCGATCGAGGAGGTGCTGACCAGATCGGCCACTCCGCGCTCGGCGGCGGCGTTCACCAGCTGCGGAGTGAAAGCGGCGATGGCGTTCGTCAGACCGGTGATGTTGAGGTCGATCTGGCTCTGCCCGTGGGCTCGGGCCCGCTCCTCGATCGGGCCGAAGTGCATGACGCCCGCGTTGTTGAGGAGCAGGTCGGCACCGCCCAGCTCGGCCGCCACCCGGTCGGCCGCCGTCCGCACCGCCGCCGCGTCGGTGACGTCGACGGCCAGGGCGAGCGCCTGGCCACCGTTCTTCTCGATCCGGGCGACCAGGGCGTCCAGCCGCTCCGCACGCCGCGCCAGGACGACGACGCGGGCGCCCAGCTCGGCCAGATGCTCGGCCGACGCCTCGCCGATGCCGCTGGAGGCACCGGTGACGACCGCCACGCGGCCGGTGAGAGGACGGGAGGGAGTCTGCGTGGTCATGGGGCAACACCTTCCAAGGCGGGACATGGTCGCGGCCGGTCGCCGCGAGCTCCTGCACCACGACACCACCCACCAGGTCCTCCTGGGCCGCCACAGCGGGCCCTGACCAGGCAGGTCTCCGCCAGGCAGGTCGCCACGAGGCTGGTAACGACAGGGCCACCCAGCGCCCGGCACCGTGTGCCCGGCTTGGTCACACTGGAGGCATGGACCGAAGCAGCGAGATCGCCGCCTTCCTGCGCTCACGGCGTGCCGGGCTCACCCCCGACCGGGCCGGGCTGCCCGCCGACGGGCGCACCCGCCGGGTGCCCGGGCTGCGCCGCGACGAGGTGGCCCGCCTGGCCGGGGTCAGCACCGAGTACTACACCCGCCTCGAACAGGGCCGCGCCGGCTCCCCCTCGCCCGAGGTCGTCGAGGCTCTCGCCCGAGCCCTTCAGCTCGATCCCTCCGAGCGCGAGCACCTCACCAACCTGCTGGTCCGCCCCGCCACCGCACGCCGGGCCCCGGTGAGCCCGCAACGGGTCAGGCCCGGTCTGCACCTGATGCTGCACACCCTCGACCATGTGCCCGCCTTCATCCTGGGCCGCCGCGCCGACGTCCTGGCCTCCAACCGCCTCGCCCGCGAGGTCCTGACCGACTTCGACGCCCTGCCCGCGCCCCGACGGAACCTGGCCCTCTACTACCTGCTCGATCCCCAGGCCCGCGAGCGGGTCGCCGACTGGGAACGGGTCGCCTCCGAGACCGTGGCCGTCCTCCGCCTGGAGGCCGGCCGCCACCCCCACGACCGCCGGCTCGCCGACCTCGTCGGCGAGCTGACCCTGAAAGCACCCGAGTTCTCCGCCTGGTGGAACGACCATCGCGTGCTGAGCCGCACCCACGGCGCCAAGTCCTACCGCCACCCGCTCGTCGGAGACCTCCACTTCACCTACGAGTCCTTCCAGCCGCTCGGCGACACCGACCAGACCCTGTGCGTCTACAACGTCGAACCGGGCTCCCCGACCGCCGAGGCTCTCCAGCTCCTCGCCACCTGGACGGCGCCGCAACAGCGGACGCGTCATCCCCCGTCCGACGCGGCGGAGACGTCCGCCTGACCGACACGGACGCGGGAAGCATGGCCCCAGAGGGCCGGGCCGGCCGCTCAGGTGATCGCCAGCACCACCGCGAGCAGCACGATCCCCGCCACCGCCGGCGCGATGACCTCGAACGCCCAGCGCACCTCCGGCTCGCCCTGCGCGCCCTCCCGCTCGGCGTTCGTCTCCGCGAGGCCGCGCAGCTCGTCGATGGAGCGGTCGGCCGTGGCGCGCTGCGCCTCGGCCGCGTCCGCCGAGACCTGGACGGACGTACGGCGGAAGGGGTCCTCGGTCGCCGCCTTCGCCTGCCGCCGGCCGGCCCGCTTGCGCTGCCGCAGCGACACCGGGATGGCCCACATCTGGTACTTCGCGCCGCCCGCGAGCACCTCGCTGGAGAAGCTCGCGCGCACCGCCTCCACCGAGCCCCAGGGCAGGGTGATCGTGCGGAAGGGGTTGCGCACCCGCAGCCGGTCCCGGCCGGCGTACACCGCGGGCCGCACCGTGAACGCGATTACCAGCGGCACCGCGAACAGCAGCCCGGCCAGCGCCACCCACGGGGTCCGCCCCTCGCCCCGGATCACCGCGTCGATCCCCAGCCAGGCGCCGATCGCGAGCAGCAGCACGCCGCCCGCGATGCCGCCCGGAGAGCGGTAGACGCGGTCCGCGTACTCGGTCCCCTGATCAGCGGACCCCTGGTCGGCGGGCCCCTGGCCGGCGGGCCCCTGGCCGGCGGGCCCCTGGCCGGCGGGCCCCTGCTCGTGCGGGGCGGAGGAGTCGTGCGAGGAGTCGTCCGGGCTCGTCATATGGCCGATTCTGCCGCACCGGCGCTGCGGCCCGTATGCAGGGCCTCGGGCGGACCCCGGACGAGCGCCGCGCCATCAAGACCCTCCTGACCCCGCGCCCCCCTGACAGCCGTCCGGTCGAGTCACCATGCGCACCAGGTCCGCCCAGGTGGCCTGAAGGTCGTCGGCGGGAACTCCGCGCTCGCGGACCAGATAGTCCGCCGTCTCGAAGGCCGTGAAGGCGAGCAGGGCATGGGCGAGCACGTCATGGTCACAGTCGACTCCCGCTTCCCCCAGGAGCACCGACACATGGCGGTGAAACGCGCGACCCGTATCGGAGGCGTTGCGGTTCCGGGGGCGGAGTTGCCGCGCCAGGGCGGCGCCCAGGTCCGTGCCATCGGCGATGCGGTCGATCAGGGTCCAGCCGAACGCCGTCAGCCGGTCCGCCGCCGGTGCGCCGGGGCCGAGGGGTGGGGGACCGGAGGCGCACACCTCACGGAAGCCGGCCTCGGCCTCGTCGAGGAGGGCGGCCAGGAGGCCGTCCCGGTCGCCGAAACGGCGGAAGAGGGTGCCCTTCCCCACGCCGGCCCCCTTCGCGACCGCCTCCATCGTCACGTGCTCGGCGCCGCGCTCGGCGACCAGGCGACGGGCGGCCTCCAGCAGGAGGACGCGGTTGCGGGCGGCGTCGGAACGCTCGGCGCCGACGGCGCCGACCGCGGCGCCGTCCGGTGCGTCCATCAGCCCTCTCCCGTCAGGCGTACGTACACGCTCCCGTCGTCGATGCGAACCGGATAGACGGGGACGGGGCGTGTCGCCGGGGGATCGAGGGGCCTGCCGGTGCGCAGGTCGAACCTGGAGGCGTGCAGCCAGCATTCGATGCTGAAGGCGTCCACCTCGCCTTCGGAGAGCGAGACGGCGCTGTGCGAGCACGTGTCGTGGATGGCGAAGACCTGCTGCCCGGTGAGGACGAGGGTGATGGGAACGCCCTCCGCCTCGAAGCGCCGGGGGACGCCCTCTTCCAGCACGTCGAGCGCGCAGAGGTAGGTGTGGCCGCTGTCGGGCATCGTTCTCCTCGAAGCATGCGGGGGGGACGCGGTCTCGGGGGCAGCCGCGCTCGTCCCGCGCGCCACGTGTGAGCTGCGTCGATGGCCGAGGCTAGCGGGATGGGACGGTGCCGGGATGCGACCCGGGTCCCGGTCCGCGTCGGCAGATCGAACTAGTACTCCGGCAGGACTCCGCCCCGTATCAGGTGGTTCGGCATCCGGGGGTGACATTCGGCTACGCGCGTAGATATGCTCCCCTGGTGACCATGCCCACCACAGTTCCCGCATACGGCGCGGAAGCGGCCGAGCGACTGGCGTCGATGGCGGACGTGACCGCCACCGACGGCGCGCTGCGCCGCTTTCTGCACGGCCTGCCGGGCGTCGACGCGGTCGGCCTCCAGGCCCGTGCCGCCGCGCTCGGCACCCGCTCGATCAAGACCACGGCGAAGGCCTACGCCATCGACCTGGCCATCTCCATGATCGACTTGACGACCCTGGAGGGGGCGGACACCCCGGGCAAGGTCCGGGCGCTCTGCGCCAAGGGGGTCAGCCCCGACCCGACCGACCGCACCGTCCCCAAGGTCGCGGCGATCTGCGTCTACTCCGACATGGTGGCCACCGCCAAGCAGGCCCTGGCCGAGGCGGGCGGGCCCGAGGTCCATGTGGCCTCCGTGGCGACCGCCTTCCCCTCCGGGCGGGCGGCGCTCGCCGTCAAGCTCGCCGACACCCGGGAGGCCGTGGCCGCCGGGGCCGACGAGATCGACATGGTGATCGACCGCGGCGCGTTCCTGTCCGGGCGTTACCTCCAGGTCTTCGAGGAGATCCGGCAGGTCAAGGAGGCGTGCCGGCGCGAGGACGGCAGCGGCACCGCCGCCCACCTCAAGGTCATCTTCGAGACCGGTGAGCTCCAGACGTACGACAATGTGCGCCGCGCCTCCTGGCTGGCGATGCTCGCGGGCGCCGACTTCATCAAGACCTCCACCGGCAAGGTCGCGGTCAACGCGACGCCGCCCGTCACCCTCCTCATGCTGGAGGCGGTCCGCGACTTCCGCGACACCACCGGGGTGCAGGTCGGGGTGAAGCCCGCGGGCGGCATCCGCACCTCCAAGGACGCCATCAAGTACCTGGTGCTCGTCAATGAGACGCTGGGCGCCGACTGGCTGACGGCCGACTGGTTCCGCTTCGGCGCCTCCAGTCTCCTCAACGACCTGCTGATGCAGCGCCAGAAGCTGAGCACCGGACGGTACTCCGGTCCCGACTATGTGACGGTGGACTGAGGCTGCCATGACGAATCCAGGCATGACGAACGCATTCGAGTACGCGCCCGCGCCGGAGTCCCGCTCCGTCGTCGAGATCGCCCCGTCGTACGGGCTGTTCATCGACGGCGAGTTCGCCGAGGCCGCCGACGGCAAGGCCTTCAAGACCGTCTCCCCCTCCTCCGAGGAGACCCTGTCCGAGGTCGCCCAGGCGGGCGCCGAGGACGTGGACCGCGCGGTCAAGGCGGCCCGCAAGGCCTTCGGGAAGTGGTCCGCGCTGCCCGGCGCCGAGCGCGCCAAGTACCTCTTCCGCATCGCCCGCATCGTCCAGGAGCGCTCGCGCGAGCTCGCGGTCCTGGAGTCGCTGGACAACGGCAAGCCGATCCGCGAGTCGCGCGATGTCGACCTCCCCCTGGTCGCCGCGCACTTCTTCTACTACGCGGGCTGGGCCGACAAGCTCGACCACGCCGGATACGGCAAGGCCCCCCGGCCGCTGGGCGTCGCGGGCCAGATCATCCCCTGGAACTTCCCGCTCCTGATGCTCGCGTGGAAGATCGCCCCCGCCCTCGCCGCGGGCAACACGGTCGTCCTCAAGCCCGCCGAGACCACCCCCCTGTCCGCCCTCTTCTTCGCGGACGTCTGCCGCCAGGCCGGGCTCCCCAGGGGCGTCGTCAACATCATCACCGGCGACGGCTCCACGGGCGCCGAACTGGTGGCCCACCCCGGCATCGACAAGGTCGCCTTCACCGGCTCCACCGAGGTCGGCAAGGCGATCGCCCGCGGCGTCGCCGGTACGGACAAGAAGGTCACCCTCGAACTGGGCGGCAAGGCGGCCAACATCGTCTTCGACGACGCGGCGATCGACCAGGCCGTCGAGGGCATCGTGGGCGGCATCTTCTTCAACCAGGGCCACGTCTGCTGCGCGGGCTCCCGCCTCCTCGTCCAGGAGTCCATCCAGGACGAGCTGCTGGACGCGCTCAAGCGCCGGATGCGCACGCTCCGGGTCGGCGACCCGCTGGACAAGAACACCGACATCGGCGCGATCAACTCGGCCGAGCAGCTGGCCCGGATCCGTACCCTCGCGGACGCGGGCGAGGCGGAGGGCGCCGAGCGCTGGGCCCCGGAGTGCGAGCTGCCCTCCTCCGGCTACTGGTTCGCGCCCACCCTGTTCACCGGCGTCACCCAGGCCCACCGCATCGCGCGCGAGGAGATCTTCGGCCCGGTGCTCTCCGTCCTGACCTTCCGCACCCCGGAGGAGGCGGTCGCGAAGGCGAACAACACCCCGTACGGCCTGTCCGCCGGGATCTGGACCGAGAAGGGCTCGCGCATCCTGTGGATGGCGAGCAAGCTCCGCGCGGGCGTGGTGTGGTCCAACACCTTCAACAAGTTCGACCCGGCCTCTCCGTTCGGCGGCTACAAGGAGTCCGGTTACGGTCGCGAGGGCGGCCGCCACGGCCTGGAGGCGTACCTCGATGTCTGAGAAGTCCGAAAAGCATGACGAGCGCCTGGGCGTTCTCAAGACCTACAAGCTTTTCGTCGGGGGCAAGTTCCCCCGGTCCGAGAGCGGGCGGGTGTACGAGGTGACCGACCCCAAGGACCGCTGGCTCGCCAACGCGCCGCTCTCCTCCCGCAAGGACGCCCGCGACGCGGTCGTCGCCGCCCGCAAGGCGTTCGGCGGCTGGTCGGGGGCCACGGCCTACAACCGCGGCCAGATCCTCTACCGCGTCGCCGAGATGCTGGAGGGCCGCCGCGAGCAGTTCGCGCGAGAGGTCGCCGACGCGGAGGGGCTCGGCAAGTCCAAGGCCGCCGCCGTCGTGGACGCCGCGGTCGACCGCTGGGTCTGGTACGCGGGCTGGTCCGACAAGGTCGCCCAGATCGCCGGGGCGGCCAACCCCGTGGCGGGCCCGTACTTCAACCTCTCCACGCCCGAGCCGACCGGCGTGGTGGCCGTCCTGGCGCCCCAGGAGTCGTCGTTCCTCGGGCTGGTCTCCGTGATCGCCCCGGTGATCGTCACCGGCAACACGGCCGTGGTCGTGGCGAGCGAGCGGGCCCCGCTCCCGGCTCTCTCCCTCGGCGAGGTCCTGGCCACCTCCGACCTCCCGGGCGGCGTGGTCAACGTCCTCTCCGGCCGCACCGCCGAGATCGCCACCCCGCTCGCCGCCCACCAGGACGTCAACGCGATCGACCTCGCGGGCGCGGACGCGGAGTTGGCCCGCGCGCTGGAGGAGGCGGCCGCGGACAACCTCAAGCGCGTCCTCCGTCCACAGCCTGTGGACTGGTCGGCCGACCCGGGCACGGCCCGGCTGCTGTCCTTCCTGGAGACGAAGACGGTGTGGCACCCGATGGGCGTATAGCGCGCCCGGGGGAACGCCGCGCGACCGCCGGGGGAACACCACACGACCTGAGGGATCCCTCCGGCGGCGCGATGCCTCACACTGGTGTCCCGTGACCGTTCCTCCCATAACCGCCCGCGTCGTCCTGCTGTCCGGGCCCTCCGGCTCCGGAAAGTCGTCCCTGGCGGTCCGCACCGGCCTGCCCGTGCTCAATCTGGACGACTTCTACAAGGAGGGCGACGACCCCTCGCTGCCACAGCTCCCGGGCGGGGCGGGCGCCGACTGGGACTCACCGCTGTCATGGGACGCGGACGCGGCGGTCGCGGCGATCGAGGAGCTCTGCCGTACGTCCCGTACGACGGTGCCGGTGTACGACATCGCCACCAGCGCCATCGTCGGCGCCGAGCCGCTGGACATCGGCCGCACCCCGCTGTTCGTCGCCGAGGGGATCTTCGCCGCCGACATCATCGAGCGCTGCCGCGCGCTCGGCGTCCTCGCCGACGCCCTCTGCCTGCGCGGCCGCCCCTCCACCACCTTCCGCCGCCGCCTGATGCGCGATCTGCGGGAGGGGCGCAAGTCGGTGCCCTATCTGCTGCGGCGGGGCTGGCGGCTGATGCGCTCGGAGCGCGGGATCGTGGCGCGGCAGGCGGCGCTGGGGGCGTACCCGTGCGGGAAGGACGGGGCCCTGGGCCGGATCGCGGCCGCCGCGGCCGCCGGCCGGGCCCGCCCCGGCACGAGGGCCGCGGAGGCGGCGCCGAGCGGCGCCGCGCCTCAGTCCGCCTGAGGCAGCCCAACCCCCGACAGGCAGACAGGCAGACAGGCAGACAGGCAGACAGCGGAAAGCGGGCCCGGACAGACCCCCCGGCCGTCCGGACCCGCTCGTTTCCCCCGTGATCCCCCGTACTTCCCCCGTTTTCCCCCGATTCCCCCGTGCTACCGGCGCTCCCCCGAACGCCGGCCCCCGTGGTCCCCCCGCGGTTCCCCCGTGTCCCCCACCCTCATCCCTCAGGCGACAAGCTCCCCGAAGGACTCCTCCTCGTCCCGGCCGAAGCTGAGGCACTCGTCCTCACGCAGCCGGCGCAGCGAGCGCCAGATGCTGCTTTTGACCGTTCCGACACTGATGTTGAGTATGTCCGCGATCTCCGGGTCCGTCCGACCCTCGTAGTAGCGCAGCACCAGCATCGTGCGCTGGAGCTCGGGCAGCCGGGCCAGGGCCTGCCACAGCACGGCGCGCAGCTCGGTGCCGCGCATCGCGTCGTGGTCGCCCACCGTCTCCGGCAGCTCCTCCGTCGGGTACTCGTTGAGCTTGCGCCGACGCCAGGCGCTGATGTGCAGATTGGTCATGGTGCGGCGGAGATAGCCGCCGACCGCCGCCTTGTCACTGATCCGGTCCCAGGCCCGGTAGGTCGAGAACAGCGCGCTCTGGAGCAGGTCCTCGGCCTCGAACCGGTCGCCGGTCAGGTGGTAGGCGGTGGCGTACAGGGAGGCGCGGCGCTCCTGGACGTAGGCGGTGAACTCCGCCTCCGACGCATCGCGCCGCTCCCCCGATTCCTCCCTGTACGAGCTTCCCCCGTTCCCCCCGTTCCCCCCGCGTCCCCCGTTGTCCCCCGTGTACGCGTCAATAGCCACCATGTAAGGAGGCCGCTGACGCCCGGCGCCGCGAGCGCACCCCCGCCCGCTCACGGCACCGGACTTCTCGTTGCTCCGGCCGGCGTCGTGGAGGCGCGTGCGAATGACCGCGCTGGCGTTGTTGAAGTGCAGTGTGTTCATCTCGCGCCCCCCGTCGGTAGAGCTTGCTCGGTTCCCGCTTCCCGGGCCGTCGTTCCTCCCGGTGCCCAAAAGATTGCCGGGCCAGTTTCATGGCCCTGTCTGCCGACTGTCACAGGCTCGTCACAGGGGTAGGGGGTGAATGAACCTCCTGGCCGCCTGACGGTCGAACTACAGGCCCCTTGTAGGCCAGAATGACCAACGTGCCTTTCCTTCTGCTGATCGAGGACGACGACGCCATCCGCACGGCCCTCGAACTCTCCCTGTCCCGCCAGGGCCACCGCGTGGCGACGGCGGCGACCGGCGAGGACGGCCTGAAACTGCTGCGTGAGCAGCGGCCGGATCTGATCGTGCTGGATGTGATGCTGCCCGGCATCGACGGCTTCGAGGTGTGCCGCCGCATCCGGCGCACCGACCAGCTGCCGATCATCCTGCTGACCGCGCGGAGCGATGACATCGACGTCGTGGTCGGGCTGGAGTCGGGTGCGGACGACTATGTGGTCAAGCCCGTGCAGGGGCGGGTGCTCGACGCCCGTATCCGCGCGGTGCTGCGCCGCGGCGAGCGGGAGGCCAATGACTCGGCGTCGTTCGGCAGCCTGGTCATCGACCGTGCGGCCATGACCGTGACCAAGAACGGCGAGGATCTCCAGCTCACCCCCACCGAGCTGCGGCTGCTGCTGGAGCTGAGCCGCAGACCCGGGCAGGCGCTGTCGCGGCAGCAGCTGCTGCGGCTGGTGTGGGAGCACGACTATCTCGGTGACTCCCGGCTGGTGGACGCGTGCGTACAGCGGCTGCGCGCGAAGGTGGAGGACGTGCCGTCGTCCCCGACGCTGATCCGTACGGTGCGCGGCGTCGGATACCGGCTGGACGCGCCGCAGTGAGCGAGAAGCCGGGCCGGGCCCGCGGCTGGGCCGCGTGGTTCCTGTACTGGCTCAGTCTGAGGCTGCGGCTGATGCTGGTGTTCGGTCTGGTGGCGCTGGCGGCCGCGGTGTCCGCGTCGGCGATCGCGTACTGGCTGAACCGCGACGCGGTGCTCACGCGCACCCAGGACGCCGCGCTCGACGACTTCCGCAAGTCGCTGAAGGAGGCCACCGACCCGCTGCCCTCCGTGCCGACCTGTCCCGAATTGCAGGACGCGGCGGCTCGGATGGCGGACAACACCCAGAAGTACGAGGTGGTGCTGGTCGCCCCGACCGAGGGCGGCGGCCCGTGCCCCGCGGCCTCCGCGGACGAACTGTTCACCGTGAAGACGGTGCCGGAGGCGCTGCGGAGCGCGGTGGACAGGAAACGCGTCGTCGCGGGCTCCAATACCTCCCCGTACCACCTCTACTGGCAGCGGATCACGGTGAAGGGCACCCCGTATCTGGTCGCCGGCGCGCGGGTGAACGGCGGCGGGCCGACCGGCTACATGCTCAAGTCCCTGGAGACCGAGCGCCAGGACCTCAACTCCCTGGCCTGGTCCCTGGGCATCGCCACCGCCCTGGCGCTGATCGGCTCCGCGCTGCTCGCGCAGGCCGCCGCGGCCACGGTGCTGCGGCCGGTGCAGCGGCTCGGGGAGGCCGCGCACCGGCTGGGCGAGGGGCACCTGGACACCCGCCTCGAGGTCTCCGGCACCGATGAGCTCGCCAATCTCTCCCGTACGTTCAACCGGGCCGCGGAGCGGCTGGAGAAGCGGGTGGAGGAGCTGAGCGCGCGGGAGGCGGCCAGCCGCCGCTTCGTCGCGGACATGTCGCACGAGCTGCGCACCCCGCTCACCGCGATCACGGCGGTGACCGAGGTGCTGGAAGAGGAGACCGACGCGCTCGACCCGATGATCGCCCCGGCGGTGCAGCTGGTGGTGAGCGAGACGCGGCGGCTGAACGACCTGGTGGAGAACCTGATGGAGGTGACCCGCTTCGACGCGGGCACGGCCCGGCTGGTCCTCGACGATGTCGATGTCGCGGACCAGGTGACGGCGTGCATCGACGCCCGCGCCTGGCTGGACGCGGTCGAGCTGGACGCGGAGCGCGGCATCATGGCCCGGCTCGACCCGCGGCGGCTGGACGTCATCCTCGCCAACCTGATCGGAAACGCGCTCAAGCACGGCGGCTCGCCGGTCCGGGTCTCGGTGCGGCCCGTGGACGACGAGCTGCTGATCCAGGTCCGGGACCACGGCCCGGGCATCCCCGAGGATGTGCTGCCGCATGTCTTCGACCGCTTCTACAAGGCCAGCGCCTCCCGGCCCCGGTCGGAGGGCAGCGGCCTCGGCCTGTCCATCGCGCTGGAGAACGCCCATATCCACGGCGGCGAGATCACCGCGGACAACTTCCCCGACGGCGGCGCCGTCTTCACGCTGCGCCTGCCCATGGACGCGTCACGGCTCAACGAGCCGGACCAGGACAGTGGCCAGGACAACACCGATGGCCAGGACGGCCCGGACGAGGGGGGTAAGCGATGAGGCGGCGGGCGGCGGGCGCGCTGCTCGGGGCGGTGGCGCTGCTGACCGCGGGATGCGGCATCCGTGGTACGTCGGTGCCGGTGGACGCGGGCCCCGCCCCGTCGCGCGCGTCGTGCCAGGCGCCCGAGCCGGGGCGGTCGGCCGAGGGGGAGGGCCGGGTCTCCGTGCGGATCTATCTGCTGTGCACCTCGCGGATCCTCTCGGTGAGCCGCACCACACAGCTCACGGACGAGAAGACGCCACCGAAGCCGCTGGAGATCGCCCAGGCGCTGCTGGAGCAGTTACGGGAGCCGCCGTCGGCGGCCGAGGAGGGGGCGGGGTTCTCCACCGCGGTGGAGGACTGGGTGCGGATCTCCGGCCCCGCCAAGGGCGACCCGGACAATGCGCTGCGGCTGAACCGGCTGCCGGAGGAGCTCCAGTCCTACGCGCTCGCGCAGATCGTCTGCACCCTTGCGGAGACCTCGGCGGCGGATTCCGCACACCGGGTGGTGCTCGGCGGCCCGGACGCAGAACGGGATCCGCTCAAGCGGTACGAGTGCACGGAGGAAATGCGCCGGCACCCCGAGATCGCGGTGAATTCCGGAGTGCTCGTCTCCTGATCCCGCCTGTCCGGGTTCTCGGCCGACTCACCGGTAACCCGTTTCTCACCAGCGCGCCTCCTGCGGAACCGGGACCCCCGCAAGAGGCGTCCTTAAGAAGCGTGCAGGGTCATGGTTCCGGCCGCCGCAGGGCCGCCTTCCGCTTCCGCGCCGCGGGCTTCGTGCTTCTGGTCGCACACCTCTCGTACGTGGGCTGGCTGACCCTGCGCCCGCTCACCGCGCCCTGGGTGACCGCCGTGTCCCTGGAACCGCTGGCCACCATCCGCGCCGATCTGGCGCTCGGCCCCTGGGAGGCCACCCGCAGCATCGGCGGCGCGCTGCTGCTGCTCGCGCCGCTGGGGGTGCTGCTGCCGCTGGCGGGGGGCCGGGTGACGGTCTACCCGCTCGCCTCGTTCGTCCGGACGGTCTTCGCCGGCGCCATGCTCTCCCTGACGATCGCGCTCGTGCACAGCGAGCTGACCGGCCAGATCATGAACGTCGACACGGTGCTGCTCAACACGGCGGGCGTCGCGCTCGCGCATCTCGCGGTGGTCCCCCCGGTACGGGCGTGGCTGCGCCGGCGGGCGGACCGGAAGCAGGCCGCACCCCCCCGGCGCCAGGGCCGGGAAGGGGAGCGCGAGGAGGGCGTCCAGGCCGTGGCCTCGACCATCGCCGGCGTCGGGATCGCCCCGTAGCAGTGCCTGCGCACACGCTGGGGCCCGCACGCCCGGTCCGGGTGTGCGGGCCCCAGGGCCCGACAGTGGGAGGGTCAGCCGCCCAGCAGGCTGCCCGTCAGACCGCCGGCATTCAGGGCGTTCTGGAGGGGGAGGCCGCCCAGCAGGCCCTTGCCGTTGGGGCCGGGCTGGCCCGGCCGCGGGGCCGCGTGCGGCGCCTGTCCCGGCGACGCCGCTGCCTGCCCGGCGACCGCCTTCGTCTGCCCGGCTGCCCCGCCGGGGGCCGCGGGGCCGACCGGGGCGTTGCCCGCCGCGGCCGCGGTGCCGCCTCCGGCAATGACGGCGACCGCACCGAGGGCAATGGCGCCGAGGGTCTTGATGGTTCCCTGCTTCATCAGAAATCTGTCCTTGAGACGGGGGCTTGACCGGTACGGCAACGTAGCGATTGTTTTCCGCTGCCCGCAAACCCGGAAAAGCCTCCGCCGCCCGCCTTCCCGGCCGTTTATCCCGGCCCGTACGACTACCTGCCGCCGAGGCCAGACCCCCTGGTCAGTGGTGATGCCGAGGCCATCTGACGGAACAGCCACTCGGACTTCAATTCGGCATATCCGGGCTTGATCACGTCATTGATCATCGCTAGACGTTCACCAAAAGGAATGAAGGCGGATTTCATTGCATTGACCGTAAACCATTGCATGTCGTCGAGCGTGTAGTGGAACGTCGAAACGAGGTGCTCGAATTCCGCACTCATGCTCGTTCCGCCCATCAGACGATTATCCGTATTGACGGTCGCCCGGAATTGCAGCCGGCGCAGCAGCCCGATGGGGTGCTCGGCGTACGAGCGGGCCGCGCCCGTCTGGAGGTTCGAGGTCGGGCACAGCTCCAGCGGGATGCGCTTGTCCCGGACGTACGAGGCGAGCCGGCCGAGGGTCACGCTCCCGTCGTCGGCGACCTGGATGTCGTCGATGATGCGGACGCCGTGGCCGAGCCGGTCGGCGCCGCACCACTGGAGCGCCTGCCAGATGGAGGGCAGCCCGAAGGCTTCGCCCGCGTGGATCGTGAAGTGGTTGTTCTCCCGCTTCAGATACTCGAAGGCGTCGAGGTGGCGGGTGGGCGGGAAGCCCGCCTCGGCGCCCGCGATGTCGAAGCCGACGACGCCGCGGTCGCGGTAGGCGTTGGCGAGTTCGGCGATCTCCAGCGCGCGGGCGGCGTGGCGCATCGCGGTGAGCAGGGCGCCGACGCGGATCCGGTGGCCCTTCTCCCCGGCCCGCCGCTCCCCCTCGCGGAACCCCTCGTTGACCGCCTCGACCACCTGCTCCAGCGTCAGCCCCCGGGTCAGGTGCTGCTCGGGGGCGTAGCGCACCTCGGCGTAGACGACCCCGTCCGCGGCCAGGTCCTCGGCGCACTCGGCGGCGACCCGGAACAGCGCGTCGCGGGACTGCATGACGGCGCAGGTGTGCGCGAAGGTCTCCAGGTAGCGCTCGAGCGAACCGGAGTCGGCGGCCTCCCGGAACCAGCGGCCCAGCCCGTCCGGATCGGTCTCCGGCAGCCCGTCATAGCCCGCGTCGCGGGCGAGTTCGACGACGGTGGCGGGGCGCAGCCCGCCGTCCAGGTGATCGTGGAGCAACACCTTCGGGGCACGGCGGATCTGCTCGGGGGTGGGGCGGTCGTTGTACTCGCTCGTCATCTGCGCACCATACACCTACGCGCGTAGACAGCCCTCGATAGATATGCAACAGTGACCCGCACGAGTGGTGGAGTACACCGCTCCTTCTGCGATCGTTCTGCCATGGCTCAGCAAGCGTTGCCCGAGCGGGGCGCCCGGCTGGGGCGGCCGAGAGGCGCGGCCGCCGCCGAAAAGACCGTGCACGGTGTGGTGTTGCTGCTCCCCGGCGGGCCGGAGACCGGCACCGGACGGCCGTCCCGGCTGTCGGTGGCGTCGGTGCTCCCCCTGGCCCGGCGGCTGGTCCGGGCGGGCCGCGCCGAGGGGCTGACCGCCCATGTCGTCCACTACCGCCATCGCGGCTGGAACGGCGAGGCGGCCCATCCCGCCGCGGACGCCGAGTGGGCGGTGGACGAGGTGGTGCGGCGCTACGGCGATGTGCCGGTGTGCCTCGTCGGCCACGGCCTGGGCGCCCGCGCCGCGCTGCGGGCCGCCGGGCACGAGGCCGTCGTCTCGGTGGTGGCGCTGGCCCCGTGGCTGCCGGAACCCGAGTCCGGGCTCGACCCCGAACCGGTGAAACAGCTCGTCGGGCGGCAGGTGCTCATCGCCCACGGCACGAACGACCAGCGGACCGACCCCGAGCTGTCGTACCGGCTCGCGGAGCGGGCCAAGAAGGCCAACCGGGACGTGTGCCGCTTCGAGGTCCACACGGACGGCCACGGCCTGCACCACCACCGCTCCGAAGTGCAGGCGCTGACCGCCGACTTCCTGCTCGGCTCCCTGTTCACCCACGGCTACTCGCGCCCGGTCGCGGACGCGCTCGCGGCCCCGCCACCGCTGGGGCTGCGCATGCCGCTGGCGGCGGGGTTCGGCTCCTCGCTGCCGCGCTGAGCCGCACCCCGCGTCGTCACCTGGGCAGCAGCTGACCGCGGCGGCTCAGCAGGAAGCGTTTGAAGGCCGCGACCGGGGCGGTGTCCGGGTGGCCGTCGAGCCAGGCGACGCCGATCTCGCGGACCGCCCGCGGGGCCGTCACCGTCAGCTCCGCGACGCCGGGGCGCGGCACCGCCGGGGGCGGCAGCAGCGCCACGCCGAACCCCGCGGCCACCAGGCCGCGCAGCGTCTCGGCCTCCTCCCCCTCGAAGGCGATCTTCGGCTTGAAGCCCGCCTCGGCGCACAGCGCGTCGGTGATGCGCCGCAGCCCGTAGCCCGGTTCGAGGGTGACGAAAAGCTCCGCGGCGGCCTCGGCGAGCCTGACCCGCTTGCGGCCGGCGAGCCAGTGGTCGTCGGGGACCACCAGGCGCAGCCGCTGCTCGTCGAGGCGGCGCGCGACCAGGTCGGGGGCGTCGGGGATGGGCGAGGTGAGGCAGAGGTCGAGGTCGCCCGTGCGCATCCGCTCGATCATCGCCTCGCCGTAGTTCTGGACGAGTTGGAAGCGCACGCGCGGGTGGTCGACCCGGAAGGCCCGGATCAGACCGGGTACCGTCTCCGGGCCGAGGGTGTGCAGAAACCCGAAGGCGATCTTGCCGGAGGCCGGGTCGGCGTCGGCGCGTACGGACTCGGCGGCGCGCTCGACCTCGGCCAGCGCCCGCTCCACGGCGCGCAGAAACGTACGGCCGGCGGGGGTGAGCGCGACGGTGCGGCCGCGGCGGGCGAACAGCGCGACGCCCAGGTCCTCTTCGAGACGGACCATCGCCCGGCTGAGGGTCGACTGGGGCACGCCGAGCCACTGCGCGGCGCGGGTGACGTGCTCGTGCCGGGCCACCGCCGCGAACTGCACGAGGCGGGGGGTGAGGGACGCGGCCCAGGAGTCGGCCTCGAACTCGGCTGTCACGGGAATGTCTTTTTCGTTGCTGGCGCGTGACAGTGATCTCGCTGACCTCGGCTGATGCGGCACAGCATCGATTATGGCAATTCCGTGCATTGGACGCATCAAAGAGGGGCACATACGGTCGAGTCATGTCTCCTGCTGATACCGAGGCGTCCACCGGAACCCCGATGGACGCCTGCGCCAACACGACCGCTGCTCAGGCGAACCCGGACCGAATGAGCCCCGGAGACCCCGGCTTCGGCCGGATGAGGCTCGCTCTCTTCGCCGCCGGTCTCGCGACGTTCGCCCTTCTCTTCTCCACCCAGGCGCTGCTCCCCGCGATCTCCGCCGATCTCCATGTCCAGCCGGACCAGGCGAGCTGGACCGTCTCCGCCGCCACCCTCGCGCTGGCCCTGGCGGTGCTCCCGCTCAGCGCCCTGTCCGAGCGCTTCGGCCGCCGCGCGATGATGACCGGCTCGCTCGCCGTCGCCGTCGCGGTCGGGCTCGCGGTGCCCTTCGCCCCTGACCTGGGCTGGCTGATCGCCCTGCGCGCCGTCCAGGGTGCCGCGATCGCCGGCATCCCCGCCTCCGCGATGGCCTACCTCTCGGAGGAGGTCCGCCCCTCCTCCCTCATCGGCGCCATCGGGCTGTTCGTGGCGGGCAACAGCTTCGGCGGTATGACCGGGCGGCTGCTCACCGGCTGGGTCGCGGACGGCTGGGGCTGGCGCGTGTCGCTGGCCACGGTCGGCGTCCTGTCGCTGGTCTGCGCGATCGCCTTCCGGCTGCTGCTGCCCAAGGCGCGCCACTTCACCCCGGCCGCGGTCAGCCCGCGCGCCCTGGCCCGCACCTGCGGCGGGCATCTGTCCGATCCGCTGCTGCGCAGGCTGTACGCGATCGGCGCGCTGTTCATGACCGTCTTCGGCGGCGTCTACACGGTCATCGGCTACCGCCTGGTCGCCGAGCCCTTCAACCTGTCGCAGTCCCTGGTCGGCTCGATCTTCCTGATCTACCTGGTCGGTACGGCCTCCTCCGCGGCGGCCGGAAAGCTGGTCGGCCGGCTGGGCCGGCGCGGCGCGCTGTACGTGGCGGTCACCACCACGACGGCCGGGCTGCTGCTGAGCCTCGGCGACTCGCTCGCCGCGGTGCTGCTGGGCCTGGTGCTGATCACCGCGGGCTTCTTCGCGGGCCACGCCGTGGCCTCCTCCTCGGTCAGCCGGGCCGCCAAGACCGGGCGCGCCCAGGCCTCGGCGCTCTACCAGACCACGTACTACATCGGCAGCAGCGTGGGCGGCACCCTCGGTGCGCTCGCCTTCCACGCGTCCGGCTGGACCGGCACGGTCGTGCTCGGCCTGGTGGCCGTGGGCGGCGCGGCGGCCATCACGCTCTACGCGACCCGCAAGGCGCTGGCCGAGCGGCGCGCGGAGATCGTGGCGCGCTCGGCGCGGCAGCCCGAGCGCACCTCGTCCAACGAGACCACGCAGGGCCTGCGCCGACTGGCCGCGCAGGCGTAACCGCAGAAGTACCACAGAGCCCGAAGGGGCCGCTCCGCCAACTGTCCCGGCGGAGCGGCCCCTTCGCCCATCCCCATGTCCTTACGGCGCGATGCGGTCCAGGACGATCGGCTCGGGCGTGAACTCCGTACCCGGCGGGGCGTAGCCCACCGCCCCCGCCAGCGCCTCGAGCGCGTAGTCGAACTTCTCCGGCGTGTCCGTGTGCAGCGTCAGCAGCGGCTCGCCCGCCCGTACCGCGTCACCCGGCTTGGCGTGGATCTCCACGCCCGCCCCGGCCTGCACCGGGTCCTCCTTGCGGGCCCGGCCCGCGCCAAGACGCCAGGCGGCGACGCCGACCGCGTAGGCGTCCAGGCCGGTCAGCACGCCGGTCGACTCGGCCGTCACGACATGCCGTTCACGGGCGACAGGCAGCGGCGCGTCCGGGTCGCCGCCCTGCGCGGCGATCATGCGGCGCCAGTGGTCCATCGCGGAGCCGTCCGCGAGCGTCTTGGCCGGGTCGGCGTCCGGCAGGCCCGCCGCGTCCAGCATCTCCCGGGCGAGGGCGAGGGTGAGCTCGACGACATCGGCCGGGCCGCCGCCCGCCAGGACCTCCACGGACTCGCGGACCTCAAGCGCGTTGCCCGCGGTGCGGCCGAGCGGGGCGGCCATGCCGGTGAGCAGGGCGACCGTACGGACCCCGTGGTCGGTGCCCAGGCCCACCATGGTGGCGGCCAGCTCCCGCGCCGAGGCCAGGTCCTTCATGAAGGCGCCGGAGCCGACCTTCACATCCAGCACCAGCGAGCCGGTGCCCTCGGCGATCTTCTTCGACATGATGCTGCTCGCGATGAGCGGGATCGACTCCACCGTCCCGGTCACATCGCGCAGCGCGTACAGCTTCCGGTCCGCGGGGGCCAGCCCCTCGCCCGCCGCGCAGATGACGGAGCCGACGTCTTCGAGCACCCGCAGCATTTCCTCATTGGAGAGCTGCGCCCGCCAGCCGGGGATGGACTCCAGCTTGTCGAGCGTACCGCCGGTGTGGCCGAGGCCGCGCCCGGACAGCTGCGGCACGGCCGCGCCGCAGGCGGCCACCAGCGGGGCCAGCGGCAGCGTGATCTTGTCGCCCACGCCGCCGGTGGAGTGCTTGTCGGCGGTCGGGCGCGCAAGGGACGAGAAGTCCATACGCTCGCCGGACGCGATCATCGCGGCGGTCCAGCGGGCGATCTCCGCGCGGTCCATGCCGTTGAGGTAGATCGCCATCGCGAGCGCGGACATCTGCTCGTGGGCGACCTCACCGCGCGTATAGGCGTCGATGATCCAGTCGATCCGGTCGTCGGTGAGACGGCCGCCGTCGCGTTTGGCGCGGATGACGGTGATGGCGTCCATGGTGAGGTGCGGGCCTTTCATCGGGGAGAGCGGGGAGAGCTCGCTCAGCGTTCCAGGTCGTTGCGACCGAACGCGTCCGGAAGGAGCTCGGCGAGCGGGCGGATACCCGAGGCGGTGTCCACCTGGAGCTCCGGGCCGCCGTGTTCCCACAGCAGCTGGCGGCAGCGGCCGCAGGGCATCAGCACCGCGCCGGCGTGGTCACAGCAGGTGAACGCGGTCAGCCGGCCCCCGCCGGAGGCGAACAGCGCGGAGATCAGGCCGCATTCGGCGCAGAGCGCGACACCGTACGCCGCGTTCTCCACATTGCAGCCGGTCACCGTGCGGCCGTCGTCGACGAGCGCGGCGGCGCCCACGGGATAGCGGGAGTACGGGGCGTAGGCCCGGGACATGACGCCCCGGGCCTGCGCGCGCAGCGCTTCCCAGTCGACCGGCGTGTTCGCGGTCGGGGTCGCCGCCGTGGTCATCATCCGCCTCCCTTGTGGTAGGGCAGCCCCACCGCCTTGGGTGCGCGCAGCCGCTGGGCGGACAGCGCCAGCACCAGCAGCGTGGCGATGTACGGCGCCGCGGTCACAAACTGGCTCGGCACCTCATCGGTCAGCGAATACCAGACCAGCAGCACCGCCGAGGACGCCGCGCCGATGGCCGCCACCAGGTACTTCTTCCGGTACAGCTGACACAGGGCGACCAGCACCAGCACGATCACCAGGAGCAGCAGCAGCGCGTGCACATTGGTGCCGCCGGAGCGCAGGTTGAGGCTGTCGGTGTAGCCGAACAGGCCCGCGCCCATGGCGAGACCGCCGGGCATCCAGTTACCGAAGATCATCGCGGCGAGGCCGATGTAACCGCGGTTTCCGGTCTGGCCCTCCTGGTAGATGTTGGAGGCCACCTCCGCCAGGAAGACACCGCCGAGCCCGGCGAACCCGCCGGAGATGATCACGGCCAGGTACTTGTACCGGTAGACGTTGACGCCCAGGGACTCCGCCGCCACCGGGTTCTCGCCGCAGGACCGCAGCCGCAGGCCGAACGAGGTGCGCCACAGCGCCCACCAGGTGAGCGGCACCAGCAGCAGCGCCACGACGGTCAGCAGCGACAGCTCCGTCACCACACCGCCGATGAACCCCGCGACATCGGAGACGAGGAACCAGTGTTTGCCGTTGAGGGTCTTCATCGCGTCCGACAGCCCTGGCACGGTGATCTGGGTGATCGGGTCGATGGGCGGCGACTTGCGGGCGGACCCCGAGCTCTCCAGGAAGGTGAAGTTGGAGAGATAGCGGGTGGCACCGACGGCGAGGATGTTGATCGCCACACCGGACACGATGTGGTTGACGCCGAACGTCACGGTGATGATGGCGTGCAGCAGCCCGCCGAGCGCACCGCCGATGATGCCGAACAGCACACCGGTCCACGGCCCCCACTGATACCCGGCCCAGGCGCCCAGCCAGGTGCCGAGGATCATCATGCCCTCGAGGCCGATGTTGACCACGCCCGCCCGCTCGGCCCACAGGCCGCCGAGCCCGGCCAGCCCGATCGGGATGGCCAGCTCCAGCGCGCCCGCGACCTGGCCCACCGAGGTGATGTCGTCGGCGCCGGTGATCATCCGGACCGCCGAGGTCAGGAGCAGGGCGCCCGCGACGATCAGCAGGATCACGGGCAGGGACAGCTTCCGGCGCACCGGCTTCCGCGACTGCGGCTGCGGCTTGTCCGTCGCAAGGGTGGTGCTCACGCCGGCACCTCCTCACGGGTCGTCGTCGTGCGGGCCGCGGCGGCGAGTTCCTCGCCGACCCTCCGCTGCTGGCGGCGCAGGCCGTACCGGCGAACGGTTTCGTAGGAGACGACCACGGAGATCACGATCAGGCCCTGCATGATCGTGGCGATCTCCTTCTCGTAGCCGTTGTAGTCCAGCGTCTGGGACGCCTTGTCGAGGAACGCGATGAGCAGCGCGCCGAAGGCGATCCCGACCGGGTTGTTGCGGCCGAGGAGGGCGATGGTGATGCCCGTGAAGCCGATGCCGGTCTGGAAGTTCAGGCTGTACGTGTGCGAGTCGCCGAGCAGCACCGGCATGCCCGCCAGGCCCGCCACCGCGCCGGAGATCAGCATGCTGGTGAGCACCATGCGCTTGGCGTCGACGCCGCTGGCGGCCGCCGCGCTCTCGCTGGCGCCGGTGGCGCGCAGGTCGAAGCCGAAGCGGGTGCGGCCCAGCACCAGCCAGTACGCCACGCCGCAGCCGATCGCGACGAACACGAAGCCGTAGATGTCACCGGCCACATCGCTGACGTGGAGGCCCGGGAACCAGGAGGACTCGGGCAGGTCGCCGGTGGTGAGGTTGTTGCTGCCCTTGGGCTGCACACCGAACTGGTCGGGCAGGATGAGATACGCGATCAGGCTGGTGGCGATCGCGTTGAGCATGATCGTGGAGACGACCTCGCTCACGCCGCGGGTGGTCTTGAGGATGCCCGCGATGCCCGCCCAGAAGGCGCCCACCAGCATGGCGACGATCACGATCAGCGCGATGCTCAGCGGGCCGGGGAGATCGACATTGGCGCCGACCAGGGCCGCGGCCATCGCCGCGAGCCGGTACTGGCCGTCCACGCCGATGTTGAACAGATTCATCCGGAAGCCGACCGCCACCGCGAGGGCCGCCAGATAGTAGGAGCTCGCCTGGTTGACGATGAGCACCTGGATATCGGCGTTGGACGCGTAGTCCAGCATCAGCTGGTACGGCTCGAACGGGCTCTTGCCCGAGATGAGCAGCACCCCGGAGGTCAGCAGCACCGCCACCACCAGGGCCAGCACCGGGCCGGCCGCGGCCAGCAGCAGCCGGTCACGGCTGAACCTCTTGCCCGCGGAACCGCCGGAACCGCCGGACTTGGCGGACTCGGCGGGCTTGGCGGACTCGGCCGACTCGGCGGGGCCGCCGCTCGTCGGCTTCTCGTCGTTGGTCTTCGTCATCGCGCCGCCCCCTCCTCGGCGGGGTGCTCCAGATGGCCCGTGGCCGCGCCGGTCATGGCCGAGCCCAACTCCTCGGGGGTGATGGTCGCCGGGTCCGCGTCCGCGACCAGCCGGCCGCGGTAGATGACCCGCAGGGTGTCGGACAGGCCGATCAGCTCGTCCAGGTCCGCGGAGATCAGCAGCACGGCCAGGCCCTCCCGGCGCGCCTCGCGGATCTGGTCCCAGATCTGCGCCTGCGCGCCGACGTCCACGCCGCGGGTGGGATGCGCGGCGATGAGCAGCCGCGGACGGTGGCTCATCTCCCGCCCCACGATGAGCTTCTGCTGGTTGCCGCCGGACAGCGAGGCCGCGGTGACCTCGATGCCGGGGGTGCGCACGTCGTACTCGGCCACGATCCGCTCGGTGTCCGCCCGCGCGCCCTTGAGGTCGAGCCAGAAGCCCTTGCCCTTGCTGTTGGGGCGCTCGGTGACATGCCCGAGGATGCGGTTCTCCCACAGCGGCGCGTCGAGCAGCAGGCCGTGGCGGTGCCGGTCCTCGGGGATGTAGCCGACGCCGCCCTCGCGGCGGCGGCGGGTGGGCCAGTCGGTGATGGCCTCGTCGCCGAGGAGGATGGTGCCGCTGTCGGTCCTGCGGATGCCGACCAGGGCCTCGATCAGCTCGGTCTGGCCGTTGCCCTCGACCCCGGCCAGGCCCAGCACCTCGCCCTTGCGGATGGTGAAGGTGATGTCGTCCAGCACGGTGCGGGCGCCGTGCTCGGCGTCCTGCGCGGTCAGGGTCACCCCTTCGACCTGGAGCATCGGCACGTCGGTGACGGTGGACTCGCGCGTCTCGGGCGAGGGCAGTTCGCTGCCGACCATCAGCTCGGCGAGCTGCCGGGCGGTGACCTCGGAGGGGACGACGGACCCGACCGTGGTGCCGCGCCGGATGACGGTGATGTCGTCCGCGACGGAGAGCACCTCGCCCAGCTTGTGCGAGATGAAGATGACGGTGAGTCCCTCGGCCTTGAGCTCGCGGAGGTTGTCGAAGAGCGCGTCGACCTCCTGCGGGACCAGCACGGCGGTCGGCTCGTCCAGGATCAGCGTCCGCGCGCCCCGGTAGAGGACCTTCAGGATCTCCACGCGCTGGCGGTCGGCGACGCCCAGGTCCTCGACGAGGACGTCGGGGCGCACCCCGAGGGCGTACGCGTCCGAGATCTCCTTGATCTTCGCACGGGCCTTGGAGCCGATGCCGTACAGCTTCTCGGCGCCGAGCACCACGTTCTCGAGGACGGTGAGGTTGTCGGCGAGCATGAAGTGCTGGTGCACCATGCCCAGGCCGCGGGCGATGGCGTCGGCGGGACTGTGGAAGGAGACCTCTTCGCCATCGACCGCGATGGTCCCCTCGTCCGGCTTGTGCATGCCGTAGAGGGTCTTCATCAGGGTGGACTTGCCCGCGCCGTTCTCACCGACGATCGCGTGCACGGTGCCCTTGCGGACGGCGATGTGGATGTCGTGGTTGGCGACGACGCCGGGGAAACGTTTGGTGATCCCGCTGAGTTCTACGGCGGGCGGACTGCTGGACGCGTTGATGGCGCACTCTCCTCGAAGAAGGAGTCTCGGCGGTACCTGGTGGAATCACGGGGCCGCGACGGGCCGCCGCACAGCGAGCGGGACCTGAGGTGGTGTGCCCAAAGCTCCCTCCCCAGGCCCCGCTCAACATCTGCTCAGCAGATCGAATGCCGCCTTACGGCGTCGTCTTGACCTTGATCTCGCCGCTGATGATCTTCTTCTTCGCGGCCTCGACCGCCTCGACGACCTTGGTCATCTTCTGGTAGGCGGGGTTGGAGTCGGCCAGGCCGACGCCGCCCGTCTTAAGGCCGTAGCGCACGGTGCCGGACTCCGCCTTGCCGTCCTTGACGGACTTGACCAGGTTGAAGACGGCGTCGGCGACGCCCTTGGTCGCCGAGGCAAGGATCTTGTCCTTGTACTTGGCCAGGCCCTTCTGCGTGTACTGGTCGCTGTCGACGCCGATGGCCCACTTGCCGCGCGTGGCGGCGGCCTCGATGACGCCGCTGCCCGAGTCGCCCGCGGCCTGGTAGATGACGTCCGCGCCACCGTCCAGCTCGCCGTTGGCGGTGTCCTTGCCGGCGTCGGGCTTCTTGAAGCCGCTGTAGTCCGGCGGCTGGGTCAGGTACTGGACCTTCACCTTGACCGACTTGTCGGTCTCCTCGACGCCCTGGACGTAGCCCGCCTCGAACTTCTTGATCAGCGGGTTCTCCACGCCGCCGACGAAGCCCACCGTCTTGGTCTTGGTGGTCAGGGCGGCCGCCACGCCCGCCAGGTAGGAGGCCTGCTCCTCGTTGAACACCATGTTGACCACGTTCTTGGCGTGGACGGTGTCGTCGTCGACGAGGCCGAAGGTGACCTTCGGGAACTTCTTGGCGACCTCCTTCACCGCCGGGGCGTAGACGAACCCGACGGCGATGACCGGGTTGTGCCCCTCACGGGCCAGCTCGGTCAGGCGCTGGACCTTGTCGGCGTCAGACTCGCCCTCCGACGGCTCGATGTCGTCGCCTTCGACCCCCAGTTCCTTCTTGGCCTTGACGAAGCCGGCGTAGGCTGCGTCATTGAAGGACTGGTCGCCACGCCCGCCGACGTCATAGGCGATGGCGACGCCCTTGTCCTTCTTCTTGGAGTCGGACGAGCTGCTGCCACCACAGGCCGTGGTGGTGAAAGCGAGGGCCGCGATGCCTATGCCCGCGACGGCGATGCTGGATACCCGGCGCACGAGGGATCCCCTTCGGCTTGAGCGCGCCTCCTTCGGCGCTGGTTTCGCCGCATCGTAACGCGCGTAGATGGCAGATAAAGGGGCCCCCGGAAGCCGTTATCGGATCGTCGCGAATCTGACTTGTCCTGGGGGCCTCCGGGACATGTCAATCAAGCAAAGCCGCGGCGGTGAACAGCTCCACGCCAACCTCGATGGCCTCTTCATCCACGTCGAAATCGCCGCAATGCAGGTCACGCCGGACAGTGTCGCCGACCCTGCGGACGCCCAGCCTCGCCATCGCGCCGGGCACATGCTCCAGGTACCAGGAGAAGTCCTCGCCGCCGAGGCTCTGCTCGGTGCTCTCCACCGCATACAATCCGCGGCGCGTTTCCATCGCCCGGCGCAGCAGCCCGACCGAGCTCTCCTCGTTCACCACGGGCGGCACCCCGCGGACGTAGTTGATCTCCGACTTGGCGCCGTGCAGGGTCGCGATCTCGTCGACGGCGGCGTGCACCAGATCGGGCGCCTCCCGCCAGGCCGGCAGGTCCAGGCAGCGGACCGTGCCCGACAGCTCGGCGTGCTGCGGGATGACGTTGCAGGCGTGGCCCGACTCCACCCGGCCCCAGGTGACGGCCAGGCCGGAGCGGGTGTCGACGCGGCGGGACAGCAGCGCGGGCACCTCGGTGATCACCTTCGCGGCGGCGGTCACCAGATCGGTGGTCAGATGGGGGCGCGCGGTGTGGCCGCCCGCGCCGTCGAGGGAGACCTCCAGGCGGTCGCAGGCGGAGGTGATCGCGCCGACGCGCAGCCCGATGCGGCCCACGTCGACCCCGGGGTCGCAGTGCACCGCGAGAATCCGGCCGACCCCGTCCAGCACACCCGCCTCGACCGCGTCGGGCGCGCCGCCCGGCAGCACCTCCTCCGCGGGCTGGAACAGCAGCCGCACGGGGCGCGGCAGCCGGCCCTCGCGGGCCAGCTCGGCCAGCACCAGACCGGCGCCGAGAACGACGGTGGTGTGCACATCGTGGCCGCAGGCGTGGGCGCGGTCGGGCACGGTCGAGCGGTAGGGCACGGACTTGGTGTCCGGGATGGGCAGCGCGTCGATGTCGGCGCGCAGCGCCAGCATGGGCAGGGCCGCGGCGTCGCCGGTACCGGTCCCGGTCCCGGTGCCGGTCCCGGTGCCTGTGCCGATGTCGCAGATGAGGCCGGTGCCGGAGGGCAGCACGCGCGGCTCCAGGCCGGCCTGTTCGAGCCGCGCCTTGATCGCGGCGGTGGTGCGGACCTCGCGGTTGCCGAGCTCCGGGTGCATGTGGATGTCCCGCCGGAAGGCGATCAGTTCCGTCCGAAGCTCTTCGGGAAGCCGGCCGGGCAGAGCGAGGGCGTCCGCGCCGAGACTGGCGGCGACCTCGGGTGCGGCGGCCAGGGCGGTGACGGCCTCGGCCTCGGCGGTGACGGAATCGGTCTGGGGGGACATCAATTGCTTCACCCGATGAAGCGTAGAACGGCTGGTGGGGCGGCCGGATGTCGATCAACAAAACATCAACCCGTTCGGGGACGGGAAACTGCCACCCCTTGCGCATGATCTCCCTAGTCAGGGGGTATAACAGGCCCCTCCACCGCCGCCTGGTAGTGACGAGCGCCACATGGCGTACAGGCGAAGCCCTGACAGGAAGTTGCCGCCGTCATCTCAGGATGTGGTCATCGACGTGGTCACCGATGTGTTCACGGGCCCCGGACCCGCCGCTCACGGCGCCGCCGACGCGGGCATCGACCGCAGCCGGTGCGCGTCCCGGGCGGTGCCGGTGACCCCCGACAGAAACCCCTGGGCGCGCGGCGAGGCGTCGCTGCGCAGCCAGGCGGGGTCCACATCGCAGACCGCGACCTTGACCCCCGTGCCCACGAGCGCGAGCGGCAGCGTGTGCACGACGGTCGACGGGAAGCTCACGATCGTATGGCCGATGGGGCCGCGGCGGGCTATCAGCTCCAGCGGCAGGTCCGGCCGTACGATCTCCAGCCCGATCTCGACCGAGACCCGGTGGAGCTTGTCGGCGCTCTCGCGGCGGTGCGCGAAGTAGCGGGTCGCCCCGTGCGTACGGGCCAGGGAGGCCACCGCCTCCAGATAGCGCTCCAGGTCCACCACCCCGGTCTCCACCAGGGAGGTGCCCACCAGGTCGGTGCCCCGGGTGAGCGTCGGCGGGCCGAAGCGGTCCCGGGTCCAGGCGAAGGAGTTGGCCGTGACCGTCACCCCGGCGGGCGGCTCGACGGGCATCGAGCTGAACACCTCGACGCGCCGGTCGCCACCTGGGGTGAGCCGACGGCGCGCGTTCGCGGACACCGGAGCGAACACCATCTCGCGCGCCCCCCGGCCGGTGCCGCGCCGGTGCCAGCGCACCAGGGGCTCACCGCTGGCCAGTTGGGAGACGAACTCCATGGTGGCCGTGCCGTCGTCGACGACGACCAGGTCCCGGGCGCGGGTGAGCATGAGCAGCAGCTGCACATAGCGCGAGAACGGATCGCCGATGACGATCCGGTCGGCGCGGCGCAGCGGCCCGCGCAGCCCCCCGATCGTCTTCAGCGGCGCGCCCGCCCCGCCGCGCGCCTCCTCCCACCGCACCGCGAAGCCCTCGTCCCGCGCGAGCTCCGCCATACGGCGCAGCTGGCCGCGCGTCATCGGGTCGTGCGGCGACAGCACCACGACCGTGAGCCCGTCGGGGTCGGCCCCGGCCGTGTGCGCCCACTCCAGGACGTTCAGCAGCTGGACCGGGCTCTCGACGAAGGCCAGGGTGGCGCCGGAGCCGGCGCCGATGGTACCGGGACGTGCGGCACGCTCCGCGGCGTCCCGGGGCAGGGCCCGGAAGCGGCGGGCAGCCCCCGACGAGTCACGGGGACCCGCCGCTTCCGGGTGTGGGCCGGGCTGACCGGCCGATGAGTTCACAGCAGACGGCTCCTTGGCCTCTTGGACCTCATGACCCTCTCGGGCCTCTTTGGCTCCGACTCGGGCCTCTTTGGCTCCGACCGGACGGTCAGACCCCGACGGGCTCGCGCTCGGCGGAGTCGCCCTCGGCGACGACACCCGCGACACGGCGCAGCTTCTTCATCGGCCCGAGCTCGCTCTCGTAGACCTTCTTGACGCCGTCGCCCAGCGACTCCTCGATGGTGCGGATGTCGCGCACCAGGCGCTGGAGGCCCTGCGGCTCGACCGAGGCGGCCTGGTCCGAGCCCCACATCGCGCGGTCCAGGGTGATGTGGCGCTCGATGAAGGTCGCGCCGAGCGCGACGGCGGCGAGGGTGGTCTGGAGACCGGTCTCGTGGCCCGAGTAGCCGATCGGCACGTTCGGGTACTCGGCCTGGAGCGTGTTGATCACGCGCAGGTTGAGCTCCTCGGCCTTGGCCGGGTACGTCGAGGTGGCGTGGCAGAGCAGGATGTTGTCGCTGCCCAGCACCTCCACCGCGTGGCGGATCTGCTTCGGGGTGGACATGCCCGTCGACAGGATGATCGTGCGGCCGGTCGCGCGCAGGGCGCGCAGCAGCTCGTCGTCGGTCAGCGAGGCGGAGGCCACCTTGTGGGCGGGGACGTCGAACTTCTCCAGGAAGGCGACGGCCTCGGTGTCCCACGGGGAGGCGAACCAGGCGAGCCCGCGCTTCTTGCAGTGCTCGTCGATGGCGCGGTACTCGTCCTCGCCGAACTCGACGCGGTGCCGGTAGTCGATGTAGGTCATCCGGCCCCAGGGGGTGTCCCGCTCGATGTCCCACTGGTCGCGCGGGGTGCAGATCTCCGGGGTGCGCTTCTGGAACTTGACCGCGTCACAGCCGGCGTCCGCGGCAGCGTCGATCAGCTTGAACGCGTTCTCCAGGTCGCCGTTGTGGTTGATGCCGATCTCACCGGTGACGTAGACCGGGTGGCCGGGGCCGGCGATCTTGTCACCGAGCGTACGGAGGCGATTGTTGGAGCTCACTTAAGACAGTTCCTTTCCAAGAATCCACGAGGCGATCTCGCGGATCGCACCGTCACCTCCGGGCGTGGAGGTGACCGCGCGTGCGGCGCCGCGCACGACGTCGTGCGCACCTGCGACCGCCACGGGCCAGCCGACGAGGCCGAAGCACGGGAGGTCGTTGACGTCGTTGCCGACATAGAGCACGCGCTCCGGCGCGATGCCCTGCTCCTCGCACCACTGCTTCAGCGCGAGGTCTTTCCGGTCGATGCCGTGCAGCACGGGGACCCGCAGCTTGCGGGCGCGTGCGGCGACGACCGGGTTCTGCTCCGTGGACAGGATCAGCAGCGCCAGCTCAGCGCGGCGCAGGGCGGCGATCCCGAGCCCGTCGCCGCGGTGCACGGCGACGAGTTCGCGTCCTTCGGAGTCGATCAGCACCTTGTCGTCCGTCTGGGTGCCGTCGAAGTCGAGTACCACCGCGTCGATGTCGTCGCGGGTGGGGAGCGCGCCGGGGCGCGGGGCGTCGAGGAGCGGCGCGAGGGCGCGGGCCCGCGCCAGGTCGTGCGGGTCGTCGATCTCCAGGACGCGGGCGGCGTCGGTGCGCACCAGCGCGGTGCGGCCGAAGAAGCGGTGCCGCTCGGCGCGGAACCCCTCGACGCGCATCGCGTACGCGGCGCCGGTCTCCAGCAGGTCCTGCGGCCGGTCCTGGCGGCGCGGCCGGTACGACTTGTCGTGGTTGACGCCGTACCCGCCGTCGGCCGTCGTCCCGGCGTCCGCGTCGGTCGCGTCCTCCGCGTCCCGCCAGACGAAGCCGTGGAACGGGGCCACGGTCAGCGCGGTGT
This sequence comes from Streptomyces sp. NPDC097640, assembly GCF_040302705.1. NCBI lineage: Bacteria > Bacillati > Actinomycetota > Actinomycetes > Kitasatosporales > Streptomycetaceae > Streptomyces > Streptomyces sp. NPDC097640. The sequence continues at coordinate 293,801 of NZ_JBEOSB010000010.1, read as the reverse complement.
CCGCCCCGCCGTCCAGCACCGCCTCGGCAACGCCGTCCACGTCCTCGCGGACGATGAACGGGCTGGTGCACTGCACCAGCAGCACCACCTCCGCGGAGAACCCGTGGATCGCCTCGTACGCGTCGAGCGCGTGGAGCACGGCGGCCTCGCTGGTCGCGGTGTCACCCGCGATGGCGGTGGGCCGCTGGACGACCTCCGCGCCCGCGCCGCGGGCCACGGCGGCGATGCCCGCGTCGTCGGTGGACACGATCACGTCCGTCACCAGGCGGCTCGCCCGGCACTCCCGGACGGCGCGCGCGACGAGCGGCACGCCCCCCACGGCGGCCAGGTTCTTGGCGGGCACGCCCTTCGAACCGCCTCGGGCGGGGATCACGGCGACCACACGCCGGTCGGAGGGGGACATGGCGGCTCCTTCAGTGCCTTCGGGGTTTTCGCGTGGGGGGTGCGGGACGCGCGCGGGGCGGTCTGCGGTGGGGTGGCCCGCGGGGGTGCTCACAGCAACCACCCGTTCGCCCCGCCGCGGCAGCGGCTACTCGTCACATCAGCGGCTGCGCCGCGGGCACTGCCGCCCGCGCGGCGCAGAGGTGCGGCCATCGGGGACATGTGCGGCCCGGCGGCCGCCTGCGTTCCCCCAGCTACCGCTGGGAGGTGCCCCCGGCTCACAGCTCCCCCATCCGGCGGATCACCGGCGCCACGCGCTGGACGCCGTGCCGGTAGGCGCCGCGCGCCGCCTCCCGCATGGTGTTGCGTACGACCCGCCGCAACCCGCTGACCTGCGCGTCGTCCCCGGCCGCCGCGCCCGGCCGGGGCCGGCCGTCCGGCTCGAAGCCGTACCGGGCGAGCCTCGCGGGCAGATAGCCGGGCGCGGTGACGCGCGTGTAGTAGGGGGCGAGCGGCGGCAGCTGCTCCGCCGCGGCCAGCTCGGCGACCCGCTCGCGCGCGGCGTCGAAGGCCGTCTCGTACGCGCCGTCGGCCGCGACGCCCTGGCGGCTCACCCACTCGGGGTCGGGCTCGGGGCGGTGGCCCGCGTCCAGCTGGTCCCAGGAGGCGAGGCAGCCGGAGCCGAGGAAGTGGTGGTTGCCCAGCACCTCGCGCACCCCGAGGTCGGTGAGGACGGCGGTCGGGATGCCACGGTGCAGGGATTCCAGGGCGGCCGTGGAACTGACCGTCACCAGCAGGTCCGTGGTGTCCAGGACCTCGCCCATGTTTCCGTAGGCGAGGCGGAAGTTCTTCGGCACGCCGTCGCCGAGCTTGCCGACCAGCTTCTGGTACGGCAGCTCCTCGATGTGCGTGGTGTGCTCACCGGGCTTGCTGCGCAGCTTGACCAGGACCTCGCGGTCGGGGTGCGCCCGGGCGTGCTCCACGGCACGGCGCAGCAGGTACATCCGGTCGGTGCGGTTGTCCGGGACGGACGGCTGGACCGCGAAGACCACGGTGCCGCCGGGGTGGGCCCGCCCCTCGCGCGCCTTCTCGTCGTACGGGGCGCCCCCGAGGAAGGGCAGCGCGCACTCCACGACGCTGTCCGCCGACGCGCCGACGCCGGTGTAGACGTCGCGGAACCGCTCCGCGTCATGCCGGGAATTGGCGAGGACGACATCGGCGCCGTGCCGCAGCAGCAGGCCGTCGGCGAGCTTCTCGTAGACCACGCCCACATAGCCGGTGACCACGACGGGGCGGCGCGGCGCGGCCTCCCAGGCGCGGGCGAGGCCGTGCAGCATGGCCTGGACGGCGCCGCCGACCAGGGAAAGTACGATCACGTCGTACCGCTCGCGGTCCATCGCCGCGACGAACTCGACCCCCGTCACCTCACGCATCGAGTCCGCCCGCACCCCGACCTCGGCGAGCTGCCGGACCGTCGGCGTGGCCCGGCCGCGCAGCAGGAAGCCGTCCATGCGGCGGGCGGAGGCGGAGTCCAGGTCATCCGGTACGAGGCGGTGCGCGGTGAGCGCGCCCCATTTCCACCGGGTGTCGGAGTCCGCGAGCACGGCGACTCGTAGGGGGGAATTGGTACGTGAGGGCACGACGTTGACGCTAGGAAGCGATTTCGATTCGCGGCCCAACTCAGGAGCAACAAAGGGTTAACAGAACATCGACGCTTGGCGAATCGGCCGACGGGAACCGACGGGAGCCCTTCGGAAAGCCGTCGGGGAGTCTTCCGGAAGCTGTCGGAAAGTCGGTCGAAGCCCCCGGTCAACCGCCTAAATGTGGCGACAGGGGCGGCGGGTTAACCGTCCTGACGTCCTTCGTTCACCTTCACGTACACCCCTCGTCAAGCCGAATGCCAGACGGCGACCTACCGTCACGCGAGTGGTTAAGCTCTCCGTCATCGTGCCGTTCTACAACGTGCAGACCTATGCCCCCGATACGCTGAGAAGTCTGCGTGCGAACGCGCGTGCGGACTTCGAATTCATTCTCGTCGACGACTGTGCCACCGACGGGACGCCGGAGATCCTGGAGCGCGCCGAGCGCGATCTTCCGGGGGCCGTCTACGTGCGTCACGAGAAGAACGGGGGGCTCGCCACCGCCCGCAACACCGGCCTGGACGCGGCCCGCGGCGAGTACCTCACCTTCCTCGACGGCGACGACTGGCTCGCCCCCGGCTACTACGAGCAACTCCTCGCGTCCATCGAGGACTTGGGGTGCGACTTCGTGCGCACCGACCATGTCCAGTGCACCGGCCGGGCGCGCACGATCCACCGCGTGCCGCACGGTCTGCGCAACGTCGTCATGAACCCGCGCGACGTCATCCTCCCCGCCGACCGCTCCACCTCCGTCGACTACGCCTACGCCTGGGCGGGCATCTACCACCGCCGCCTGGCCGACCAGGGCCTGCTGCACTTCACCCACGGTCTGCGCACCGCCGAGGACCGCCCCTGGATCTGGAAGCTGCACCGCGAGGCGAGCTCATTCGCGGTGGTCGGACTGCTCGGCGTCTTCTACCGGCGCGGCGTCGCCTCCTCCCTGACCCAGATCGGCGACGTACGGCAACTCGACTTCATTCGCGCATTCGACCAGGTAATCGAAGAAACGGCCCAGGACCGGGACGCGGCCGATCTTCTCCCGAAGGCCGTGCGCACCTATTGCGCGATCATTTCCCACCATCTCGGCAACATCGAAAGGTTCGAGCCGACCGTGGCCAGGAAACTGCGTTCCATGTCCGCGGCCGCCATGAAGCGCATGCCACAGGACGTACTCAAAGAAGCGCTGGACTCGATGGACTACGAGCGCGCCGCCCGGCTGCGCCGGCTCAAGCGCCGCCCGGTGACGGAGGTGGCGGCCTGATGTCCGCCCTCGTCCCCGCCGGCGCCGCCGGGTCCGCCCGCGCCCCCCGCAAGCGCACCCAGATCTTCCTCGCCTCCACGCTCTACGGCGCCGCCACGATCGTCGCCGCGCTCGACTCGGACCGCATCGGCCCGGCCGACCGCCGGCTGCTGCTCGTCAGCAACAACGCCGCGACGCCCGAGACCACGCCCGCCATCGACGAGATGCCGGGCTTCGAGCGGCTGCGCGGCCGCTTCGACCGCGTCCTGTCCTGGAACGAGACGATCAGCCCCTTCCACCCGGGCGGCTGGTCCCCGCGCGCCGACGACGCCCCGCTGTGGGAGCGCCATCTGCGGCTGCTGTGGAACCTGGGCGACGACGACATCGAGATCGTCCTGGAGTCCATCCAGGTCAACCCGGCCGGGGCGATCGCCAATGTCTTCCAGGGCGCGCCCATCGACGTCTACGCCGACGGGCTGATGAGCTACGGCCCCACCCGTAACAAGCTCGATCCGCTGATCGGCACCCGCATCCGCCGCCTCCTCCACCTCGACCTCGTCCCGGGGCTGCGGCCGTTGCTGCTCACCGAGTTCGGCGTCGAGCCGGAGATCATCCCGACCGATGTCTTCACCAAGGTGCTCTCCGAGATCACCGACGCTGCCCCGCGCAGCGTCGCCTCCGCGAGCGAGCGGATCGCCACCGGCGTGGGCCCGGCCCTGATCCTCGGCCAGTACCTCTCCGCGCTCGACATCCTCACTCCGCAGGAGGAGGAAGAGCTGCATGTGCGGATGTTGCGCGGGGCCGTGGCCCTCGGCCACCGCAGCGTCGTGTTCAAGCCGCACCCCACCGCGCCGGCCCGCTGGTCGCGGATGCTGGAGAAGAAGGCCGCGGAGCTGGGCGCCGAGCTGACCGTCATGGACACGCCCGTCCTCGCCGAGGTGCTGTACCAGCGGATGGCCCCCGCCCTGGTCATCGGCTGCTTCTCCACCGCTCTGCTCACCGCGAGCGTCTTCTACGGGCTGCCCGTCGCCCGGATCGGCACCGAGGTGCTGCTGGAGCGGCTGACCCCCTACCAGAACAGCAACCGGGTCCCGGTCACCATCGTCGACGCGCTGCTGCCCAACCTCGAGGACCACAAGGCCGTCGCCGCCTGGACCCCGCCCACCGACGAGCGCACCGGCCAGCGGCTGACCGGGCTGGTCAGCGCGGTCGGCTTCGCCATGCAGGCCAAGATCTACCCGAATCTGCGCCCCGCCGCCGAGCGCTACCTCGCGGCCCACCTGGACGCCGCCACCTGGCGCTACTTCAAGCGCCGCCGCCTCACGGCACTCGCCCTGCCCGGCGCGGTCCCCTCCCAGCTCGCCTTCATCCCGCGCAACGAGACCGTGCGCCGCGTGGCGCGCCGGGCGCGCGCGCTCAAGCGGTCGGCGCTGAAGCGAGCGGCCACGGGGTGAACCGGAGGGACTGAGCAGACAGGCGACGAGTGCGAAGGAACGGAAACGGCACCATGACCACGGGCAGAGAGCTCGGCCGAATACGCGTTGAGGGTGACGGGGCGACGCGGAACGAGGTGACATCATGACCGCGACCGCAGGCGCACCCGCCCCGTCGTCCACCGGCTCGGGGAGCAACCCGGCCGGCGGGGACGCGGACGACACCGGCCCGATATCCCGCGCGCGCCCCCTGCCCCCCGCACTCCCGCAGAATCCTTCCCCCTCCCCCTCCCCCTCTCCTGAGGGCTCGCGCCCGTCCCGCGGCGCGCCCGTACGGCTGCGCGCGCTGGACGGCCTGCGGCTGCTCGCCGCCCTGATGGTCGCCGCGTACCACTACGGCGGCCGAGGCGGGGAGATCAGCCAGGCGTGGGGCACCTCCCCCCGCGAGCAGTTCCCCACCGCGTCCACCTACTTCGCGTACGGCTGCCTCGGCGTCCAGATCTTCTTCGTCATCAGCGGCTTCGTCATCTGCATGAGCGGCTGGGGCCGCCCCCTGCGCTCCTTCTTCGCCTCCCGCGTCTCCCGGCTGTACCCCGCCTACTGGGCCGCGATCCTCATCGTCACCGCCGTCTTCGCGCTGCCCTGGATCGCGTTCAAGTCGGTCTCGCCCAGCGACACGCTCGTCAACCTCACCATGCTTCAGCAGCCCATCGGCGCGGACCGGGTGCTGGGCGTGTGCTGGACGCTCTGGGCCGAGCTGCGCTTCTACGCCCTGTTCGCGCTCTTCGTCGTCCTCCCCGGCGCCAACCGCCAGCGCGTCATCCTCTTCTGCGCCGTATGGACCCTGGGCGCCGCTCTCGCGGACGCCGCGAACCAGCCCTTCCTCGAGCTGGTCCTGATGCCGGAGTACGCCCCGTACTTCATCGGCGGCATGGGCATCTACCTGATCCACCGCTACGGCCATGACGCCCTGGCCTGGGGCATCGTCGGCCTCAGCTTCCTCATCGGCCAGCACTACGCGGTGGCCGAGCTGTGGCACGCGCCGAATCCTTCCTTCTTCTCCTACCGCTCGACGCTCGGCATCGTCGCCATCGTCGCCTTCGGCTATCTCGCGGTCGCCCTGATCGCCCTGGGGAAGTTCCAGTGGGCCAACTGGCGCTGGCTCACCCTCGCGGGCGCGCTCACCTACCCCTTCTACCTGGTCCATGAACACCTGGGCTGGGTGGTGGTCGAGCTGCTCCACCAGAAGCTGGGCATCCCCTCGTACGGCACCTTCGCCCTGACCATCCTGCTGATGCTGTTCCTCGCCTGGCTGCTCTACCGCTTCGTGGAGCAACGCCTGACTCCTGTCATCAAGCGGTCGTTGACGGCCGTTCGGGTCCCCTGACGGCCCGGCCCGCCCTAGGGTCTCCTCCCGTTGGTTCGGCGCATCACCCGCTGGGCCCGACTCGGGCCAAGGAGGAAAATAGATGAGGAACACGTTCCGTGCCCTGCTGGTATCGGTGGCTGTCGCGTCCGCCACCGCGTTGCCGTCCTCCATGGCCCACGCGGCCGAGGCCGACGGGTACGACCGGTGTCCTGACGGCTACTACTGCATGTTCTCGGGGCTCGACGGCACCGGCGACATGATCAAGCTGAACGGAAACACGCCGGACCTCGCGGCGCTCGGCATGGACGACCGTGCCAAGTCGGACTGGAACCGGACCTCTTCCACCATCCACCTCTGGTCCGACGCGAGCTACTCCGGCTGCACGGTCGTCACCTCCGCCGGCCCGACCGGCAAGGGCAACTTCTTCCCCGACTACCGGGACTTCCTCAGCTCGGTGCAGTTCAACGGCCCAGGTGGCCTGAGCTGCGGCACCCCGCCCGGCGAAGACGCCTGACCCCGGGCCGCCCCGGCGGCCCGGGCGCCACGCGCGCCCCGGCCGCCGCGCCCACCAACTGCCGCTACCGCGGGGCGGCCGAGTTCTCGGGGACGGGAACGCCACCGGCCCACAGTTCTTCTGTGTGCTCGACGAAGCGCGAGTACATCCCCACCTCGCCGTGACGCCGCAGATGCATCAACGGCGAATCATGGCCGACGAGCCGGGCCAGGTGCGGCGTGACGAGTGCGTCGTCGTCGAAGCGGAAGACCGACAGGGACACGTGGTTGACGGCATCGGCCGGAGCGGAAAATCGCGCTTCCAGACCCTGCACCTCACCTATCTTGGCGAGTTGCTCCAGGGTCATCTTGATGCGCGTGGAGACCGTCAGGGCGACGTCCTCGATCTCTTCGCGTTGTCGGGCCACCGGTCCGTCCGGATCGCCGAGCAGGAAGCGGACTCGGCAGCCGCTCTCTGCCTTCCGCCGCAGCGTCTCGGGAAGAGCTGGCACCTGTGTCCAGAGAAAGTACGACGTAAAGCCGGCGAAGAACAGGTCGTCCTTCGCCCCGGCGATCAGGTCGCCCCAGACCGTCGAGGGGCAGGCCGACCTGTAAGCGTAGCTTTGGACGAGCTCCCGGTCGCCGCCGGTCTTCAGGCGGTCCCTCACCGCTTTCGGCCACAGCATCTCTGCGTCAACTCCCAACACCTCAGAGGCGTCTACCCGGTTCCTGGCGTGCGGGATGAGCTCTTCGTCCGCGACACCCGCCCGGACAGCGAGCAACCTCGGTGACAGCCCAGCGGACAAGGCTCCCGCTGGGGACGTTTGGGCGTTTTCAACGGTAGCGTCGAAACGCCCCAAGAGCCCTTGCCTTGGACGGTGATAGGTCCGCCATGGCGGATCAGGATTTGGTCGGCAAGCCTCCCGGCGACGGGCCAACGTCCGGGGGCAGGGGCCACCAGCTGCGAAGGAGACACGCGCCCGCCCACGCACGCCTAGGAATGCGCGGCCGATCCGGACCACCCGAATGAACCGGGCGACTGACAGGACAAGGTCCCGCCCCTGTGCCGCGGTCCCCCACCTGGTGGGGTGGGCCGTCCTGATGCGTCCCCAGCCAGCACGGACCGGGGCGTCACCAGCACCAGCACCGCCACGCCACGCCACGCCACGCCCTACGAAACCAGGCCAGTGGCTCAACGGGCACCACCGCCGGTCCGGACAGTGATCGTCTACCCCTGTACGCGAATATCGGCGATGCGCCACGGATGGGGGCCGTACGGCCGGCCTGGCGTCGCCCTGGCAGCGATCAACGCACCGGGGAACATCGATACGCTGAGCCTCTTCCATCCTCAGTTTGAGCAGGTCAGGTGAAGAGTGAGGACGGCTTGAACGACCCTGGTGATGCGTGTGGTCGAGCATCGGAGCTTGCGCAGGAGGCGCCAGGTCTTGAGGGTGGCGATGGCCGGTTCGACCAGGGCTCGGATCTTGGCCTGTGACCGGTTCACGGCCTGCTGGCCGCCGGAGAGGTTCTCCCAGCGGCCTCGGCAGGGGACGCGGGCAGCCGGCCCGGCGCCCTGGTAGCCCTTGTCCGGCCAGCAGTTGAGGTCCGCTGCGGTGAGTACGTCGAGAATGCCGTGTTCACGTGCGGCGCGGATGTCATGAACGGCCCCAGGCAAGGCGGGTGAGGCCCAGAGCAGACGTCCAGCCGAGTCGGCGAGGACTTAGGGCTTCCCCAGGTACGGCTGCAAGGCCCGCCTGGTCTCGGACGAGAGCCGGTCCGGGTCGATGGTGCCCACGGCGACGGCAAGCGCCTCCCCGCCCATCTGCGGGAAGGACGCCACCAGCAGTCGCTCTTCGTCGAAGAGCGGCTCGATCACCTGGAACACGGCTGCGGCCCCGATCGAGATGTCGGGGCTCGCCAGCAAGAGCTCGACGAACCGGAAACACCGCTTCAGGACGTCGTCGTCCGCCCCGTCCGCCGTCATGGAACAGAGCCTCGGAATGAGGAACCCGTCGGTGAAGACGTCCTTGAGGAAGTCGTAGAGATCTAGGTCCTCCGCAGCCTGCGCCTGCTCCTTGAGCTCCGGCACCATCTGACCGAGCAGGCCCGGAATGGCGTCCCGAGAATTCACTTCCATTTCGCTTTTACTCCCTTTTCATTGATGAGATCGGGCAAGACGTCGGGGCCCGCCTCCTGACGGAAGCAGGCCCCGACGCAATCATCCGCTCCGGGTCGGTCGAACTGTCACTTCTCGTCGTCCAGGAAGTGCGCGTACAGCCGTGCCGCGTGCGTGGCGGCTGGGATGTCGTGAGAAGTCATGCCGCTCTCCAGTGGTCTCGCTCTCTTCGGCACCGTGGGTACACCAGCGGCCACCGAACCGTCAGCACGATCCTTCCCGTGGCCCGGCCGGATTCGCTCAGCTCGGCACCGCCACGTACATCGGTCATGCGTGTTCACGCATGTGCAGGCTGCGCGGGCTGGGCCCATTTCGGCGTCCAGATGCCGTTGTCGGCGCGGCCCGGATAGCCGGAGGTGAGGTGGTGGCGCAGGGCGGCCAGGGCGGGGTGCGGGTTGTCGGTGCGCCAGACCAGTGAGTGGGGGTAGACCGGGGTCGGATCCTGGAGGGGGATGCGTCGCAGGTCGTGGCGGGCCGGCCAGACGAGCGGGGTCTGCTCGCTGACGAAGGTGGCCAGCGTCGAGGAGTCCGCGATGGTGTCGAGCAGATGCTCGACACCGAAGTTCGGGCCGACCGCGTCGATGGTGAGACCGAACGTGGCGGCGAGTTCGTCGTAGTAGGCGGCCCACTCGGTGCCGGGCATGTTGCCGGGCATCCAGATCCGGCGCCCGGCGAGTTGGGCGGGAGCGATCGCGGGGGCGCCGGCGAACTCGTGGGCCGGCCCGGTGAACAGGTACAGCGGTTCGTCGAAGACCGGAGTGGCCTCGATGCCGTCGGGGAGCTGCCGGCCCGGCATGGTCACGGCGCGGAAGGTCGCGTCGATCGTTCCGGACCGGACGGCGGCGATGGCCGTGTCGAAATCGAACAGGTTCAGGACATCGAGCTCGGTCTCGGGATGCGCGCGGTGGAAGTCGCGCAGCAGACCCGCCACCGAGACCCGGTAGCGGATCACGTCGACGCGCAACGCCCGGCGCCCTGGCCGCACGGAAGCGGCCGCCCGTTCCTCGGCTTGGAGGAGAGCCCGGGCGTAGGGCAGGAACGCCTGCCCGTCGATGGTGAGCCGGGCGCCGCGGGCCGTACGGCTGAACAACTGCACACCGAGGTCCTTCTCCAGCACGGCGACGCGCTTGGACACGGCCTGTGGAGTGATCGACAGGTTGGCGGCGGCTTCCTGGAACTGTCCCGCGTCCACGGCGGCGACGAAGGTGCGCACGGCAGTGAGGTCCATGGCGCCCATCCTAGGTGGACAACCAATCGTTGAGTCTGAGCACCGAAATAGTTGTTTGATCGCAGTACGCCGCGCTGGTTTTGATGTCTTCGATCAACCTGTGGTTTGGCAAGCAGCGCGGCAGGAGGCGCCCCATACATGCCGGATTCCTTCGTTCATCTCCACAACCACACCGAGTACTCGATGCTGGACGGCGCGCAGAAGCTGAAGCCGATGTTCGGCGAGGTGGCCCGGCAGGGGATGCCCGCGATCGCGATGAGCGACCACGGCAACATGTTCGGCGCCTATGAGTTCGCGCAGGTCGCGAAGGGCTTCGAGGGGATCAGGCCGATCATCGGCATCGAGGCGTACGTGGCGCCTTCCTCTCGGTTCGGCCGGAAGCAGGAGTTCTGGGGGCCGGGAGGCCGTCGTGCCACGAGCGCGGACGGCGAGGGGGCGAAGGATGTCTCCGGTGGCGGCCGTTTCACCCACATGACCATGTGGGCGCGGAACAGCCAGGGTCTGCGGAATCTGTTCTGGCTCAGCACGCAGGCCAGCTATCAGGGCCAGTTCCCGGCCGGAAAGCCGCGCATGGACCGGGAGTTGATCGCCGAGCGGCCGGACGGCGTCATCGCCACCACCGGCTGCCCGTCCGGCGAGATCCAGACCCGCCTGCGGCTCAACCAGTACGACGAGGCGAAGGCCGCCGCCGCGGCGTACCAGGAGATCTTCGGCCGCGAGAACTACTTCCTGGAGCTGATGGACCACGGCCTGGACATCGAGCGTGAGGTCCGCGAGGGCCTGCTGCGGCTGGCCAGGGAACTGCACATTCCGCTCCTGGCCACCAATGACGCGCACTACGTCACCGAGGACCAGGCCGACGCCCACGACAGCCTGCTGTGCATCGGCGTCGGCAAGAACAAGGACGACCCGGGCCGCTTCCGTTTCAACGGCTCCGGCTACTACCTCAAGACGGCCGCCGAGATGCGCGGCCTGTTCTCGGAGCTTCCGGAGGCCTGCGACAACACCCTGCTGATCGCCGAGGGCGTCGAGTCCTACGACGAGGTCTTCGACCACGTCGACGAGATGCCGCGGTTCCCGGACGTGCCCGAGGGCGAGACCCAGGAGTCGTGGCTGCGTAAGGAAGTCCTCAAGGGGCTGGCGATGCGCTACGGAGACCCGGTCCCCCAGCGCATCCTGGATCGCTTCGAGACCGAGATGTCGGTCATCGGCCCCATGGGATTCAGCTCCTACTTCCTCGTCGTGGCGGACATCTGCCGCCACGCCCGGGAGAACAGGATCCCCCTCGGTCCCGGCCGGGGTTCGTGCACCGGCTCGATCGTCGCCTACGCCACCCGCATCACCGAGCTGTGCCCCCTGGAACACGGCCTGCTGTTCGAACGCTTCCTGAACCCCGAGCGCATCAACCCGCCGGATGTCGACCTCGACTTCGACGACCGTCAGCGCGACCGGATGGTCCGCTACGTCACCGAGAAGTACGGCGAGGAGTACACCGCCATGGTGAACACGTTCGGCAAGATCAAGGCCAAGAACGCGATCAAGGACTCCTCGCGCATCCTCGGCTACCCCTACGCCCACGGCGAGCGGATCACCAAGGCGCTCCCGCCGGACCAGAACGGCAAGTCCGCCCCGCTGGCCGCCATCTTCGATCCCTCCCACGAGCGGTACGGCGAGGCCGGGGAGATCCGGCAGATGTACGACAACGAACAGGACGTGAAGCGCGTCCTCGACACCGCCCGCGGGGTGGAGGGCCTCACCCGCGGCACGGGAGTGCACGCCGCGGCGGTGATCCTTTCCAAAACGAAGCTCACCGACCGCATTCCGCTGCACATGCGTGGATCGGACGGCGTGAAGATCACCGGCTTCGACTACCCGTCCTGCGAGGCCATGGGCCTGATCAAGATGGACTTCCTGGGGCTGCGGAACCTGGGCGTCATCGACCAGGCCATCGAGAACATCCGCGAGAACCGGGGCATCAGCCTGGCCACCGTGGATCCCCTGGACGGCGACCCGTCCACCGTCGTGATCCCGCTGGACGACGCCACGACATACCGGCTGCTGGCCGAGGGCAACACCTTCGGTGTCTTCCAGCTCGACGGCGGCGGCATGCGCGTCCTGCTGAAGCAGATGGAACCCACTCGCTTCGAGGACATCGCCGCGGTCAACGCCCTCTACCGGCCCGGCCCCATGGCGGCCAACGCGCACACCAACTACGCGCACCGCAAAACCGGCCGCCAGGAGATCGCCCCGATCCACCCCGAGCTGCGCGACGCTCTGGAGCCGATCCTCGGCAACACCTTCCATCTGCTCGTCTACCAGGAGCAGATCATGGCCATCGCCCGGGAGCTGGCCGGGTACACCCTCGGCGGCGCCGACCTGCTGCGCCGTGCGATGGGCAAGAAGAAGCCGGAGGTGCTGGCCGCGGAGTGGGACAAGTTCCACTCCGGCATGCGCGGCAACGGGCACGGCGAGGAAGCCATCAAGGCCGTGTGGGACGTCATGCTCCCGTTCTCCGGCTACGCGTTCAACAAGTCCCACACCGCCGGCTACGGCCTCGTCTCGTACTGGACCGCCTATCTCAAGGCCAACTACCCGGCCGAGTACATGGCCGCCCTGCTCACCTCGGTCGGCGACGACAAGGACAAGGCCGCGGTCTACCTCGCCGACGCTCGCAAGAACGGCGTCCGCGTTCTCCAGCCGGACGTGAACGAGTCCGTCGCCGAGTTCACCGCCGTCGGCGACGACGTACGGTTCGGGCTGCGATCCGTACGCAACGTCGGCGACAACGTCATCGAGGCCGTTGTCGAGGCGCGCCGCCGGAGGGGGAAATTCACTTCGTTCTCCGATTTCCTCGACAAGGCCGACCTGCCCGCGCTGAACAAACGAGCCGTGGAATCCCTGATCAAGGCCGGCACCTTCGACTCCCTGGGCCATTCCCGCAAGGGCCTCACCGCCGTCCACGAGGACGCCATCGACGCGATCATCCCCGTGAAGAAGGCGGCGAGTTACGGGCAGGACGATCTCTTCGCCGACCTGGGCGGCGGGGGAAGCGGCGAACCGGCCTTCGGTCTCGACTTCGCCGTCGACGAGACCGAGTGGCCTCGCCGGCAGCTCCTGGCGACCGAACGCGAAATGCTGGGCCTCTATGTATCGGCCCACCCGCTGGACGGCGCCGAGCACGTCCTTTCCCGGGCGCGGGACTGTTCCATCGCCGAACTGCTCGCCTCCGGCCGCACCACCGGGGACGTACAGCTCTCCGGGCTGATCACCGGCATTCAGCTCAAGATGACCAAACAGGGCAACGCCTGGGCCATCGTGAACCTCGCGGACCGTGACGCCGGCATCGAGGTCCTCTTCTTCCCCGCCGCGTACCAGCTCGTGCAGCACGCGCTGGCCGAGGACAACGTCATCGCCGTCAAGGGCAAGGTCGAGGACAGAGACGGAACGATGAACATCTTCGGTCGCGAGCTCTCCGTCCTCGACATCTCCTCCGCCGAGATCGGCGGCAGGCCACCCGTGAGGCTCGCGCTTCCCTCGCACCGCGTCACCGAACAGTCCGTCAAAGAGCTCAAGCGCATCCTCGCGGCCCACCCGGGCGACAACCCCGTACACCTCAGCGTCCGCGGCGCACGCAAGACCACCGTCTACGCCCTCCAGGCCACGGTGGACCCCACGACCATCGCCTCCGATGTCAAAGGCACCTTCGGAGCCGACGCCTGGCAAGGCATCGCTTGAGAGCGCGGGCGAGCAGGTCGATGCGACATGCGCGAATCGTCAACGACCCTGCGCGGACTGACAAGGCCGAGTGCTATCGCCCTCGGCCATCCTGAGTGCCGAACACCGAAACAGCTGCGCCAGTGAAGGACCACGCACGTAAGGAGAGCCATGAACATCTCTCGCATCCTGAAGACCGCCGTTCCTGTGGCCGCCGCAGTCAGTCTCCTGGCCGCATCCCCCGCGGTCGCCGCCGACTACACCGGGTGCACTTCCAAGGCCTGTGGCAGTGTCTACAACTACCAGTACAAACAAATACCCGGATGGGATTCGTACGAAATCTCAATCGACAACGTGATAGTCAGGGACAAGGTAAAGGACGACGGGTACCTCCCGGCCGTAGTGATCCAGTACAACAACAGCAATGGAGCCCAGCGCAAGTTCATCTGGGGCAATGACAACGGCACCAGCCAGAATCTCGGCAGGGTCTACATGTACGACCTGAAGGATGTCTGGTTCCAGGTCTGCCACACCGGTGGGACCTGTACGAAGCTCACGAGGTTCTGAGCGGGCAAGGCATTCGTGCCGCAGTGCCCACGCATGTGACAGGCGAGGTTCAGCACCAGACCGGGGCATCCGTGCCCCAGAGCGTCGGCGGGTGGGACCAGTCGCGGGGGGCGTCTGCGTGGCCGAGGGGTGGGCGGGCGTAGCGGAGGTGGCCGTGCGGGGCGGGGCGCTCGGTCAGCCAGGGGGTGGGGTCGTAGGCGTCGCCGGGCGGGGTGTCACGGGTGTCGGGGGTGGCGGGGGTGATGCCGTGCATCAGCCAGGAGGCCGTGGCGGTCAGGGAGAGGCGCAGATGGCGTCCGCCGCCGCTCTCGTGGCGTTCGGTCAGTGCGCGCAGGACCGCCGCGGCGAGCAGATAGCCCGTGCCGTGGTCCAGGGCCTGGGCGGGGAGCGCGCCGGGGTGGCCGTCGGAGCCGGCTTCGAGGGCGGCGATGCCGCTCGCGGCCTGGACGAGGCTGTCGAAGCCGCGCCGGCCGGCCCAGGGGCCGGACCAGCCCCAGGCCGACACCTGGGCGACGACGAGTCCGGGGCGGCGCTCCAGCAGGGCGTCGGGGGCGAGGCCGAGGCGGTCGAGGGCGCCGGGGCGGTAGCCGGTGACCACGGCGTCGGCGTGGGCGAGCAGCTCTTCGAAGGTCTGCCGGTCCCGGGGGTCGGCGAGGTCCAGCCGGGTGGAGCGCTTGCCGAAGCCGGTGTCGGCGTGGGCGTCCGGGGCCTCCGGCAGGCGCGGGGAGTCGACGCGCAGCACGTCGGCGCCGAGCAGCGCCAGGGTGCGGGTGGCCACGGGCCCGGCGATGACCCGGGTCAGGTCGAGGACCCGTACGCCGCTCGCGGGGAGAGGTGCGGGCGGCAGCGGGCAGGGGGCCGCGTCTCCGACGTGGCGGGACTCGATCAGCACAGGGTCGGTGGCGGTCTGCGTGGGCGGGCCCACGGCCACGGCCAGGCCGCCCGCTTCGTACGCCGTCTCCTGGATCCACTGAGCGGGGCGCCGCGCCAGCTCCTCCGCGAGGCGCTTGGCGAGGGCGTCCTCATCGCCTTCGTTCGCGATGCCGAGGGCGGCCAGCAGACGGGCGCGGTGGTGCGGGTAGTTGGCGTGCGTGCGCACCCAGCCGTCGGCCGCGCGCCAGAAGCCGGACAGCGGCGCGAAGTTCAGCGGCTTCCGGCCGTCGATCCGCAGATGCCGCTCGCTGACGAAGGCCGTGCCGACCGCGGCCTCGGACACCCGTACGGCGGACACCGCTCCCCCGGACCGCCGCGCCCCGAGCTCGGCGGCGGCGAGTGAGCACGCGCCCACCGTGGCGCGGGCCAGCTCCCGTACGGGCAGGCGGGAGGACAGCACCCCGTCGGCGGGGACGTACGACACCCTCTGAAGCAGTTGCGGCGCGCCTCCCAGGGCCGCCCATGCGTGAGCGGTCGCCGCGTCGGCCTCTCCGTCGGTCTCGATTCGGTGTGTCATGCAGTCATTGTGCCGGGCACCGGGCCGAGCATCTCACGGCCGCGCGCCCGGGCCCATGGTCGCCTCGATGCCCGCGACCATGACGCGCAGCCCCTCCTCGAAACGCGTCTCGTAGTCCGAGAACAGATCCGGGCCCGCCTCCGCCGCCAGCGGATACTCCTCGCCGATGCGCTCCGCGCGCTCCTGGACGTCGTAGCCCTCGGCCCGCTCGCCGGGCATCGGCTCCACCGCCTGTTCCTCGATCACGAACCCGAGCGTGAACGCGTACGCGATGAAGGAGGCGCGGGCGGCGGTGCCGGGGGTGAAGCCCGCCGCGACGAGCGCGCGCAGGTGCTCGTCCTGGGCGGCGGCGTGTGAGGTGTCCGTGAAATGACTGCCGCTGAAGACCTTCGCGCCGTCGCGGTAGCGGAGGAGCGCGCGGCGCAGCGCCCGCTGGGCGCCCGCGACGCGCTCCTGCCAGGTGGCGGCCGGGGGCACCGACCCGGCGGCCATCTCGCGGTACATGGCGGTGGCCATCTCGTCGAGCAGGGCCTGCTTGTTCTTGAAGTGCCAGTAGAGAGCGGGCGCCTGGACGTTCAGCTCTTTGGCGATCCGGCGCAGCGTGAGCCCTTCGAGGCCCACCTCGTTCAGCAGCCGCAGGGCGGTGTCCACCACCTGTGCGCGGTCCAGTCGCGTCGCCATGCGCCGATTCTCCCAGCCCGTCCTCCGGCCCATGACGCTTGACAATTTAACGCCGTTAAGGACACCCTCGAAGCATGGAACTTAACAACGTTAAGGACGCCGTGCTGATCGTCGGGGCCGGGCCCGCCGGCCTGACCCTCGCCGTCGACCTGGCCCGGCGCGGCGTGCGCGCCCGCGTGGTCGAGCGGGGGGCGGACCTGTTCCCCGGGTCGCGCGGCAAGGGGCTGAACCCGCGGACCCAGGAGGTCTTCGACGACCTGGGAGTGATCGACGCGGTGCGGCGGGCGGGCGGGCCGTATCCGCTGATGCTGGGCTGGGAGGACGGCAGGCCGCTCGGCACCCACGACATGATCGAGCGCGGCCGGCCGACGCCGGGCGCGCCGTACCCGGACATGTGGATGGTCCCGCAGTGGCGCACCGCGCGCCTGCTGTACGAAGGGCTCCAAGAGCTGGGCGGAACCGTCGAGTTCGGCACCGAGCTCACCGGCCTGACGCAGGACGCCGACGGCGTCGAGGCGCGGCTGTCCCGCGCCGACGGCTCGGCCGCGACCGTACGGACCGAAGGCGTACGGACCGAAGCCGTACGGGCCGCCTATCTGGTGGCCGCCGACGGAGGCCGCTCCACCGTGCGCAGGGCGCTCGGCATCCCCATGACCGGCGAGAGCGTGGACCCCAGCCCGATGCTGGTCGCCGACGTCCGGGTCGACGAGGACCGGCTCGACCGCGGCCACTGGCACGCGTGGCCGAAGGCGAAGGGCGGCACGCTCGCGCTCTGCCCGCTCGCCGGGACCGACCACTTCCAGCTCTTCGCCCAGTTCGAGGACGCCGACGCCGTGCCGGACACCTCGGCCGAGGCCGTGCGGCAGCTGATCGCCGAGCGCACCCACCTCGCGGCGTCCGAGGTGCGCGAGGTGCTGTGGGCCTCGGACTTCCGGGCGCGGGCGGCCATGGCGGAGCGGTTCGCGGAGGGCCGGGTCTTCCTGGTGGGGGACGCGGCGCACATCCACTCCCCCGCGGGCGGCCAGGGCCTGAACACCAGCGTTCAGGACGCGTACAACCTCGGCTGGAAGCTGGGACAGGTGCTGCGCCACGGGGCGGACCCGGCGCTGCTGGACAGCTACGAGGAGGAGCGGCTGCCGGTCGCCGCCGGGGTGCTCGGCATCAGCACCCGCATCCACCGCGCCCACAGGGCGGGCGACGCGAAGGGGCAGCGCCGCGGCGCGGGCGTGCGCCAACTCGGCCTGTCCTACCGCGGCGGACGGCTGGCGGTGGACCTTCGGCAGGAGGAGAGCGTCTCGCCGGAGGGCCGTCCGCGCGCGGGCGACCGGGCACCTGACGCGCCGTGCGCCCTCCCGGGCGGCGGGCCGTTCCGCCTGTTCGACGCCTTCCGGGGCCCGCACTTCACGCTGCTGGCCCTCGGGGACAGCGAGCCCCCGACGCCGCGCGCCGGCTTCGTCCGTACGTACCGGGTCGGCGGCCCGGCGGGGCGCCCAGGTCATCTTCTCGACCCCGACGGGCACATCCGCGCCGGTTACGGGGAGCGCGGGCTCTTCCTCGTCCGCCCCGATGGGTACATCGGTTTCGCGGCGGACGAGGAAGCCGGGCTGCGCGACTATCTGGCCGGACTCGGCGGCTACGCCGCGCCCGCCTGACGGTAGAGATCCAGCGCCTCGTTGCCGAGCGTCGGGTGGTACTCGTTGTTGCCGGCGCTCACGCTGATGTTGCCGATGAGGTAGCCGCCGCCGTTCGAGGTGTTGAAGTCGGCCAGGAAGCCGCCGCCGCTCGAACCCCCGGTCTGGACGCAGTCGATGCCCCACATCGTGGAGCCGGGCCGCCCCGCGTCGGGGTATTCGTCGCCCTCGCAGTGGTTCAGGCGCTCGCCGTTGCCCTCCGCGGCCGAGCCGCCGTAGCCGAAGGAGTGGACGTGGCGGCCGGTGGGCGAGTTGAAGGCGATGCCCTGGGCGCCCACGGTGTCGACCAGCGACCGCCCGTTCACCTGGCCCATGACGGCGAAGGCGAGGTCCCAGTTGGCGTTGCCGCCCGTGGAGACGTACTGCCCGAGGTGGAACAGCGACCTGGCGGTGAAGGTGCCGAAGGGGCGGTTGCCGTTGGCGTAGCCCGGGATGAAGACCCAGTTGCGGTAGACCTCGCCGGTGCCCGCGTCCACGACGCAGTGGCCGGCGGTGAGGACGACGGACTTGTTGTCCGCGTTGGCGACGGTGGCCGAGCAGGCGAACGTGCCCCCGGAGGCGTTCTGGAAGAACACCTTGCCCGCCGTGGTGCCGATCAGGCCGCCCCCGGTCCAGGGGGTGGGCGAGGAGGCGGCCGCCGAGGGGGCGGCGCCCGAGGGCGACACGGATTCGGGCGCGGACACCGGGGGGACCGTCACCCGCGGTCCGGCCGCCGACGGTTCGGCGGCCGACGCGCCGGTCCGGCGCGTCGTGGTGACGTCCCGTGCGGTGCGCAGGCGTTCGGCGGTCCAGAAGCGCAGCGCGGACCGCTGCTGCTCGGCGGAGACGGAGGTCTCCTGCGCGGACCCGGGCGGCGGGGGCGGCGCGGGCGCGGCCTGGGCGGTGCCGAGGGTCCAGCCCATGGCGGCGACGGTTATCGCGCTTAAGAAGGTGATGGCACGTCTCATGGAAGGGGCTCCACGTCCGTTGAGGAGGGGGTGCGTGGTGCGTTCTGACTTGCCGCGCGAGCTGGCCCGACAACGCCGACAACGTTGTCCAACCCGCGTCGCGGAAAGCCTGCCACGATTGGCCTAGACATGTCCATGGCATGCGGCGCATCCGCGTCCGCATCCGCGTCCGCAAACGACGGACGGCGTGGCGGAGTCAGCTCCGCCACGCCGTCCACTCCGTACGGCTCAGCCCTACTCCTCGCCGAACTCCAGCAGCACCTTGCAGGAGCGGCTGCGGTCGGCGGCCAGCGCGAAGGCCTCGACCGACTCCTGCACCGGCCGGACCGCGCTGATCAGCGCCTCCAGGGACGGCTCGGCCGCCAGCAGCCGCAGGGCGTCGTCGAACTCCGTGTGGAAGCGGAACGCACCGCGCACGTCGATCTCCCGGCTGACCAGCAGGTTCCCCGCGATCGGGCTCTGCCCGGGCGGCAGCATGCCCAGCTGTACGACGACGCCGCCGCGCCGGATCCGGCGCACGCAGGTGTCCAGGCCGGCCGCCACGCCGGAGGCCTCGATCGCGACGTCCACCTCGTCGTCCGGCCAGTTCGGGTCGTCCGGGTCGTCGGCCCGTACGACTGCGGTGGCACCGGCCGAGGCCGCGAACTCCAGGGCGCGCGGCAGCAGATCGGTCACCGTGATTTCCGCGGCGCCCGCCGCCCGCGCGGCGGCCACGACCAGACAGCCGATCGGCCCGGCGCCCGTGACCAGCACCCGACGGCCCTTGAGGTCACCGGCGCGCCGCACCGCGTGCAGCGCGACCGACAGCGGCTCCGCGAGCGCGGCGCGGCGCAGGTCGAGCCCCTCGGGCAGGGCCCGCAGCTGCTCCGCCGGGACGGCGATACGGGCCGCGAAGCCGCCCTGGACGTGCGGGGTCCGCGCCGCGCTGCCCAGGTAGCGGGTGTCACGGCAGACCTGGGCCCGGCCGTCCGCGCACTCCGGGCACACCCCGCAGGGCGTGGCCGGATGGACGGCGACGGGCGTGCCGGGCGCGGGTCCGCTCGCGCCCTCGCCGTATCCGACGACCGTGCCGACGACCTCGTGGCCCAGCACCATCGGCTCGCTCAGCCGGAAGTCGCCGACCCCGCCGTGGCGGTGGTAGTGCAGATCGGACCCGCAGATTCCGCCGTAGCGGATCGCGACGACGGCCTGCCCGGGAGCCGGACTCGGCTCGGGGAGCTCGTCGATCCGCAGATCGCCCTGCCCATGGATCACACAGCCAAGCACCATGTCTCCACCCATACCTCTCCGTGCTCAGAGCACGCTCGTCATGCCGCCGTCTATGTAAAGGATCTGTCCGCTGACGAAGTCCGCCGCGGGGGACGCGAGATACAGCAGCCCGCCGACCAGGTCCTCGGTCCGCCCCCAGCGGCCCGCCGGGGTCCGGCCGCGCACCCAGGCGCTGAACTTCTCGTCCTCGACGAGCGGCCGGGTCAGCTCCGTCTCGATATAGCCGGGGCCCAGCCCGTTGACCTGGATTCCGTACGGACCCCAGTCGGCGCACATGCCCTTGGTGAGCATCTTCAGCGCGCCCTTGGTCGCCGCGTAGGGGGCGATGCCGGGGCGCACCACCTCGCTCTGGAGCGAGCAGACGTTGACGATCTTTCCGTGTCCGCGCTCGGTCATCCGCCGGGCGGCCTCGCGGCCGACCAGGAACGCGCTGGTGAGGTTGGTGTCCAGGATCTGGTGCCAGTCGGCGTCGGTGAACTCCAGCAGCGGGGCGCGGTTCTGCATGCCCGCGTTGTTGACCAGGATGTCGAGCGGGCCGACCCGCTCCTCCACCTCGGCGATCCCGGCGACGACGGAGGGTCCGTCGGTGACGTCGAAGGCGGCGGTGTGGACGGCGGCGGTGTTCCCCGTCGCCTCCACGGAATCCGCGAGTTCGGCCGCCGCGGCCTTGAGGCGTTCCGAGTCACGGCCGTTGAGCACCACCGTGCAGCCCGCCTCCAGCAGGCCCCGGGCGAGGGCGTGGCCGATGCCCCGGCTGGAGCCGGTGACGAGGGCGGTGCGGCCCGCGATGTCGAAGAGCGGATGTGCCGTCATGGGTGTGTGTTCCCCCAAGATCGCTGGATGGCCGGATCGTTGGACGGCCAGGTCACTGGATGACCAGGTCGCGCTGGATGACCAGGTCGCTAGATGACCAGTGAGAGCAGCATGACGAAGCCGAGCGAGACGACGGAGATGATGGTCTCCATCACCGACCAGGTCCGCACGGTCTGCCCGACGCTCATCCCGAAGTACTCCTTGACCAGCCAGAACCCGGCGTCGTTGACATGGCTGAAGAACAGCGACCCGGCGCCGATGGCGAGCACGAGCAGCGCGGTGTGCGTGGTGCTCATATCGGCCGCGAGCGGGCCCATCAGACCGGCGGCGGAGATCGTGGCCACGGTCGCCGAGCCGGTCGCCAGCCGGATGCCGACCGCGATCAGCCAGCCGAGCAGCAGCGCGGAGACGTTCCAGTCCTTGGAGACGTCCATGATCATCTGACCGACGCCGATGTCGACCAGCGTCGCCTTGAAGCCGCCGCCCGCGCCGACGATCAGCAGGATGGAGGCGATGGGGGCGAGCGAGGTCTCGACCGTGGACGTCAGCCGGTCCTTGGTGAAGCCGGCCGCCCGGCCGAGCGTGAACATCCCGACGATGACGGCGGCGAGCAGCGCGATCAGCGGCGAGCCGACGACGTCCGCGACCCGCTGGACGCCATTGGTCGGGTCGTCCACGACGATGTCGACGAGCGCCTTGCCGAGCATCAGGACCACGGGCAGCAGCACCGTGGCCACGGTGATCCCGAAGCCGGGGCGGCGCTTCAGCTCCTCCGAGGGGCGGGCCGGGATCAGCCGGTCGGGCGGGGTGACATCCACCCAGCGGGCGGCGACACGCGCGAAGAGCGGTCCGGCGATCACGACGGTGGGCAGCGCGATCAGCACGCCCAGCGCCAGGGTGACGCCCAGGTTGGCCTTGACCGCGTCGATCGCGGCGAGCGGGCCGGGGTGCGGCGGCACCAGGCCGTGCATGACGGACAGGCCGGCGAGGGCCGGGATACCGATGCGCATCAGCGAGTAGTTGCCGCGCTTGGCGACCAGCAGCACGACCGGGATCAGCAGCACCATGCCGACCTCGAAGAAGAGCGGCAGCCCGATGATGCCCGCGATCAGCGCCATCGCCCACGGCATGGTGCGGTTGCTCGCCTTGGCGAGGATCGTGTCGACGATCTCGTCCGCTCCTCCGGAGTCCGCGAGGAGCTTGCCGAGTATGGAGCCGAGCGCGATCAGCACGCCGACGCCCGCGACCGTGCTGCCGAGCCCGGTCGTGAAGCTGGCGATCGCCTTGTCCAGCGGCGCACCCGCGACGGCGCCGAGGGCCAGCGAGCCGATGGTCAGCGACAGAAAGGCGTGCAGCTTGAACTTGGTGATGAGCAGGACGATGACGGCGATGCCGACGAGGACGGCAATTCCCAGCTGGGCGTGACCGGCCGACGTGATGGGGTCGACGGGATCCGCTGCCAGCATCTCGACGCTGAGACTGGTCACGGAGGTTTCCTTTGCGTGCGTGTCTTGGCCGTACGTTTGTTTATCCGGGTACGCCGGATATGACCCGGGGACGGAAAAGGGGGACGGGCGCTACCGCTGGACTTCGAGCCGCCGCAGTGCGGCGACGGCGCGCTCCGTGACGGTCTCGGGCTCCGGGGTGATGTCCACCGCGACGCCGTTCTCGTCCGGTTGCAGCGGTTCGAGGGTGGCCAACTGTGAGTCGAGCATCTTGCTGGTGAAGAAGTGGCCCTTGCGGGCCTCCATCCGCGCGGCTATCTGATCGCGGTCACCGGTGAGATGGAGGAAGAAGACATCGGGGGCGGCGGCACGGAGCCGGTCGCGGTAGGAGCGCTTGAGCGCGGAGCAGCTGACCACCCCGCCACCCGCGGTGTGTTCGTGCGCCCACTCGCCGATGGCGTCCAGCCACGGCCACCGGTCGTCATCGTCGAGCGGGACACCGGCCGACATCTTGGCGATGTTGGCCGGCGGGTGGAAGGCGTCGGCCTCGGCGTACGGAACGCCGAGCTCGGCCGCCAGCCGCTCGCCGACCGTGGTCTTGCCCGTGCCGGACACTCCCATGACGACGACAACCTGGGGGGTCTGCATGGATACCTCGCTGTCTTCTCCGGCGCCGTCTTCATCGACCTCGACGCCGCGGCACACTCAACCCCACAGGTACGACGTATTCAAGAGTTCGTGACCTAAAAGTCATACTTATTTGAGATGCGACTCGGCACGTAAGGTGAGCCCATGGACAACCAGGGGCGTGGACTGCACGCACGCGTGCTGGCATCCCTCGGGCCCGCGATCACAGCAGGGGAATACCCGCCCGGCACCGTTCTGCGGACGGACGAGCTGGAGGAGCGCTTCGACGTCTCCCGGACCGTCGTGCGCGAGGCCGTGCGCGTGCTGGAGTCCATGCACCTCGTGGAGTCCCGCCGCCGGGTGGGGGTCACGGTGCGCCCGACCGAGGAGTGGGACGTCTTCGACCCGCAGGTCATCCGCTGGCGGCTGGCCGGCTCCGACCGGCCGCGCCAGCTGCGCTCGCTGACCGCGCTGCGCTCGGCGATCGAACCGGCCGCGGCCGCGCTGGCCGCCGAGCACGCCACGCCCCAGCAGTGCGCCGAGATCACCGAACACGCCCTCAACATGGTGGCCACCTCACGCGGCCAGCAGCTGGCGGCCTATCTGGTCCACGACATCGCGTTCCACCGGGTGATCCTCAAGGCCTCGGGCAACGAGATGTTCGCGCGGCTCGGCGACGTGGTCGCGGAGGTGCTGACGGGGCGCACCCAGCACCAGGTGATGTTCAGCGACCCGGACCCGGACGCGGTCACGCTGCACGTCCGGGTCGCCGAGGCCATCCGGGCGCGGGACGCGGTGCAGGCGGAGGCGTGCACCCGGGAGATCACGGTCGGCGCGCTGCGGGAGCTGGACATCCTGGCGCCGTGACGCCGTGACGCCGTGACATCGTGACGCCATGACGCTGTGAAGCCGTGAAAGCGCGAGGCGGTACGGGCGCGAGGCGGCACGGGCATACGGGCGCCGTCAGCCCAGCCCGGCGGCCCCCGCCCGCACCCCGCCCGGCCACCGCTCGTACCACCGCTGATCCGCCTCCAGCTGCGCGGCGAGCGAGATCAGCAGCGGCTCGCTGTTGGCGGGGCCCAGCAGCTGCGCGCCCACCGGCAGCGTCCCGTCCTCGTCGGCGAAGCCGGCCGGTACGTTCACGGCCGGCCACCCCAGGACGTTCCACGGCCAGGCGTACGGGCAGGCCGCGATCGTCGCCCGGTCGGTGTGCCAGGAGTTCAGTTCGGTCAGGGCCCCGATCCGCAGCGGTGGCGTCGCGGTCGTCGGGGAGAGCGCCACGTCGAAGCCGTGGCCGTCGCGCGAGAACAGCTCCCCGACCCGGCGCCGCAGCGGCTCCTCGGCCGCCCGGGCCAGGCGCAGCGGCCTGCCGCCCAGCAGCCTGCCGTGCCGGACGGCGGTGAGGGTGCGTACGTCGAGCAGGGCCCGGTCCGGGACGTGCGAGGACCACTCCCACAGCCCCGCCATGGCCCGCGGCAGAAAGGACAGGCCGACCCCGACCCCGTAGCGCGGCTCGGCCTCCACGACCTCGTGGCCCAGGGCCGCCAGCCGCTCGGCGAGCCGCAGGACGGCGGCCCGGACGACCGGGTCGAGATGCTTGTGCGTGCCGGTGAACGGGGGTTTCAGGGCGAGCGCGACGCGCAGCCGCCCCGGGTCGCGGCGCACCGCGGACAGCACGTCCACCGGCGGCGGCTGGTGCAGATCGCCCGGGTGGCTGCCGGTCGCCGCGTACAGCATCAGGGCGGCGTCCTCGACCGTGCGGGCGAGGGGCCCGTAGCAGGTGATGCCGTTGAACGCCTCGGCCTCCGGCCAGGTGGAGATCCGGCCGCGCTGCGGCTTGACGCCGATCAGATGGGTCCAGGCGGCCGGGATACGGACCGAGCCCGCCCCGTCCGAGCCGAGCGCGGCGGGCACCAGTCCCGCGGCGACCGCGGCCGCGGATCCGCCGGAGGAACCGCCCGGGGTGTGGCCCAGGTTCCACGGGTTGCGCGTCAGGCCGAAGGCGGGCCCCTCCGTGAAGGGCCACTGCCCCAGCTCGGGCGTGTTGGTCTTGCCCACGACGACCGCCCCGGCCGCCCGCAGCCGCCGCACCGCCTCGCAGTCCTCGGTCTTGGGCGGGAACTCCCCGCGGCACCCGAAGGCGGTCGGCTCGCCCGCCACATCCGCGTCGTCCTTGACCGCGATCGGCACCCCCAGCAGCGGCAGCCGCCGCCCGGCCGCCAGCAGCCGGTCGGCCTCGTCGGCCTCGCGGAGCGCCGCCTCGGCCCGTACCCGCCGGAAGGCGTTGAGCGTGCCCTGCGTTTCGGCGATACGGTCCAGCGCCCGCTCGACCAGTGCGCGGGACGACACCTCACCGCCGGCCAACGCACGGACCTGTTCACTCAAGCCTTGGGGAATGACGCTGGTCACGGCGGACCTCCTCGACTCGCTTCGCCCGTGCCCGTGGGGCGGGGACCGGTGCACGTGAGTTCGGCCACTCCCGCTTTACCTCACGGGACGCGTGTGCGCACCCTGGGCGGGGTGACGGCTGCCTCATGCCGATCATCGCCGAGTGAGAAGGACACCCGCATGACCGACATCGCGGCACGCCGCGTGCGATTCCGACACCGGACCGGCGGACCCTCCGAGGACGGGCGGCTCGAGTCCGTCCTCGGCTGGGTGCTGACGGTCGTCATCGCGATGCTCACCGTCCAGCTCGGGCTGCTGTAGCCGCGGGAACCTCCTCCCGGCCGAGCAGCCGGCGGTCGAAGAACGTTGCAAGGCGAGCCGCGGCCCCGTCTCCGTCCAGATCGGCGACCGCCTTGATCCTCGGGTCGTCGTGCAGGCTCCCCAGGTCCGCGAGACGGCCCTCGGACCGGCCGCACAGCCCGATCCTGGACAGGTCCAGGAGCCCGGGGGCGAGCGAGGCGAGCTGGTCGAGCACGAACCGGACGTCCGCCACCCGGTCGTGCGGGAACTTGGCCGCCGGCGCGTCGTCGGCGTGGTCGATGAACACGACGACATAGCCGTGCGAGGCCAGCTCGTCCACGAGCGGCGTGCCCGGCACACGCGCCTCGCCGACGCCGGGCGAGTAGAGCACCACGGGGCGCGGGCCGACCGGGTCCAGCACGGGCGGGGCGTCCTCGTGTGCGAAGCTCCCCGGGACCCGCTCGTACCCCTCCACCTCGCGGGCCGGGTAGCGGACGCCGACCATCAGCTCGCGGTACGGCCTGGACGGCGCCCAGGCGTCGCACCGGTCGCGGTCGACCAGGTGCAGGAAGATCGCGCCGACGGGGTACCGGCCGGCCGGCAGTCCACTGCGCAGTTCACTGCGGTGCGGCCTACGGCCGATGGTGCCGATGCTGTATGTCGTCATGTGTCAGAGGATTCCGCGCCGGGCCGGCCGACACCATGTGGGGAGCCCGCCGTCCTCGGGTGGAGCTGAGTCCACCTTGCCCCGGGACGCGAGTCCCCGCAGCCACCTCTTCCGCCCACTGGGCTGCACTCCGATGTATGGCATATTGGACTGCGGAGCCCGCAGATCCATAGGGAGAACCGTGACACTCGACGCAGCCGAATGGCTCGACTCAGCCGCCATCGACCCCGCCGTCCTCGCGCTGCGCCCCGACTACCGCGCGCTCCTCCTCACCGCCGAGGGGCTGCGCCCCGGCCCCAGCGACGGCTTCAGCGAGGGCATGCTCGCGGCGGCGGAGTCCACGGCGCGCGAGCTGCTGGGCGACGGGGCCGTGGAGGAGCTCCCGCACGTCGCCGCGTGGCGCGAGGCGTTCCGCGCCTTCGGGGCGAAGCCGCAGCGCACGCGGCCCAGCGCGGAGGCGCTGCTGCGGCGGGTGGCGGCCGGGCTGCCCCGCGTGGACCGGCTCACCGACATCTACAACGCGATCTCCGTCGCCCATGTCCTGCCGCTCGGCGGCGAGGACCTCGACCACTACGCCGGCCCGGCGCGCCTGGTCCGCGCGGAGGGTGACGAGACCTTCGAGACCACGGCCGGCGGCGAGGCGGTCGTGGAGCACCCCGCGCCCGGCGAGGTGGTCTGGCGCGACGACGCGGGGGTCACCTGCCGCCGCTGGAACTGGCGCCAGTGCACCCGCACCCGGCTGACCCACGCCACCACCCGCGCCATGTTCGTCCTCGACGCCCTCGGCCCCATGGACGACGCCGCCCTGACCGCCGCCGGCGACGCGCTCGCCGCGGCCCTGACGGAGTGCTCCCCGGGCGTCCGGATCCACTCCCGCCTGGTCACGGCCGCACGGCAGACGGTCACGGGCTAGGGGCGTCCGGCGGGTCTTGACGCCTGCGGCGGGCTCGTCCCCCACCCCGCCCCTTCCCGACCCCTGCCGATATGCGGCTCCGCCGCGTGGGGGGCTCCGCCCCAGACCCGGAGTCCAGGGGCGAAGCCCCTGCCACGCGGCGGAGCCGCACACCGACACCGCGGGAAGGGGCGGGGCGGGGAACAGCATCGATGTGCGGCTCCGCCGCGTGGCCGCCGGACAGGGCCTAGGTCGCCTCGGGTTTGGTGTGGAGGACTTCGCGGGCCTGTTCGGCGGCGCGGGTGATGGCCTCGCTGATGAAGTCGAGGTAGCGGGAGATGTTCTCGAGGCGGGTGCCGGCCTGGGTGCCCTGGCCGAAGATGCCGACGCCCTGCCGTGCGATCTCGCCGACCTGGGCGGTGGACCGGGCGCTGGCCATCATCGATTCGTACCAGATGTCGTCGTCGACGATGTAACGCTCGCGGCGGCGTTCGTCGCGCTCCCGGCGGACGAGTCCCTGGCTCTCGAGGAACGCGACCGCTTTGGAGATGGACGCCGGGCTGACCTGGAGTCGCTCGACGAGCTCGGATGCGCTGAGGCTGCCGCCGTCGCTGGTGATGAGGCAGGCCAGCACCCGGGACATCATCTTGGGTGTGCCCGACTGCATGAAGACGGTGGTGAGCGTCTCCTCGTACTCGCGCACGGCCTCGGCGTCGCGTCCCTGTGACGAGGGAACCGACTCCGCCCCTCGGGAGGGGGCGGGCCTGCGCCGGTGGGCGCGGCGTTCGGTGGCGCGGTGGGCCAGGTCGGCGCGGTAGGCGGTGGGGCCGCCGTTGCGCATCACCTCGCGGGTGATGGTCGAGGTCGGGCGGTCGAGGCGTCTGGCGATCTCCGCGTAAGCGAGGCCGTCGGCCAGTCCCAGCGCGATCTGCTGGCGTTCCTGCTGGGTGAGCCTGCCTCCCGGCATCGCGATTCTCCCCGGTGATCCTGAGTAGTGGCCCCTGATCCCCCCAACGTAGCGTTTCCGGTGTCGGAAACGACGAGCGGTGCGGCTCAGCCGCCGCCGAGGTCCCGGGCCAGCTGCTCCGCCTGGTCCCGGTCGAACGACCCGGCGATCTGGACCTCGCCTCCGGTGATGGCCGAGGCGACGGACGGGGCGGACAGCAGCTTGCCGCCGCGCACCATCGCGATCCGGTTCTGCGGGCTCTGCCGCTGCGCGAGCTTGCCCGTCAGCTCGCCGAAGCGCGCGGCGTCCGCGCTGTCGAGGTCGATGTTCACGATGAAGCCCTGGCCGTACTGCTGGTCGAGGCTCGCCTTCACCGATTTGGTCCGGCGCACGGTCATCCCGGCGTCCGGATCGACGTGGAGACACGGGTGCCCGGCCTGGCCGGTCGCGCCCGTCTGCTCCGGTTGCTCCGTCGGCGCGTCCGTGTACGCGTCGGTGGCGCCGCTCGGGCACGGCCCGAGGTCCACCTGCGTCACGGGGAGCAGCAGCAGCGGCGGCCCGCTCACCACGCCGCCCACGGCGGCGCCGCCGCCTCCGTCACCGCCCGTCGACGCGCCGCTCGTCGACGCGCCGCTCGTCGGCCGGCCGAACACGCCTCCGTCGCCACCGTCGCCACCGTCACCGCCGTCGTCGCACCCGGCGACCGTCGACGCCGCCAGCAGCAGCCCCGCCACCGCGGCGCCCCGCGCCCATCCGCTCCTCATCGGCCCACCCCCCGTGGTCCCCGGGCCCCTTGGCCCGGAGTCGTCCTGAAAGTAGACCAGAAACCGTGACCCGGTCAGAAGGTATTGGCCGGGACGTACGTACCCCATACGTCCCGCAGCGCGTCGCACACCTCCCCCAGCGTGGCGCGGGCGGCGAGCGCGTCCTTCATCGGGTAGAGGACGTTCGCCGTCCCCGCCTCGCTCTCGGCGGCCTTCTTCAGCGCCGACAGCGCCCCGCTCACCGCCGTACGGTCGCGCTCGGCGCGCAGCCTCGCCAGGCGGTCCCGCTGCCGCTCCTCGATGGCCGGGTCCACGCGCAGCGGCTCGTACGGCTCTTCCTCCTCCAGCCGGAAGCGGTTGACGCCGACGACCACCCGCTCCCCCGCGTCCGTCTCCTGGGCGATGCGGTAGGCGTTGCGCTCGATCTGCTCCTTCTGGAAGCCCTGTTCGATTGCGGCCACGGCGCCGCCCAGGTCCTCGATCCGCCGCATCAGGTCGAGGGCGGCGGCCTCGACGGCGTCCGTCAGCGACTCGACGGCGTACGAGCCGGCGAGCGGGTCGACCGTGGCCGTCACATCCGTCTCGTGGGCCAGCACCTGCTGGGTGCGCACCGCGAGGCGGGCGGACTTGTCGGTGGGCAGCGCGATGGCCTCGTCGAAGGCGTTGGTGTGCAGGGACTGGGTGCCGCCGAGGAGCGCGGCGAGGCCCTGGACCGCGACCCGCACCAGGTTCACCTCGGGCTGCTGGGCGGTGAGCTGGACCCCGGCCGTCTGGGTGTGGAAGCGCAGCATCTGCGACCTCGGGTCGCGGGCACCGAACTCCTCGCGCATGATGCGCGCCCAGATCCTGCGCGCCGCCCGGAACTTGGCGGCCTCCTCCAGGAGCGTCGTACGGGCGACGAAGAAGAACGACAGACGGGGCGCGAAGTCGTCGACGTCCATGCCCGCGGCGAGGGCCGTGCGGACGTACTCGACGCCGTCGGCCAGGGTGAAGGCGATCTCCTGCGCGGGCGAGGCGCCCGCCTCCGCCATGTGGTAGCCGGAGATGGAGATGGTGTTCCAGCGGGGGATCTCGGCCCGGCAGTACTTGAAGACGTCCGCGACCAGGCGCAGCGAGGGGCCCGGCGGGAAGATGTAGGTGCCGCGGGCGATGTACTCCTTGAGCACGTCGTTCTGGATGGTGCCGGTCAGGTTCCGGGCCGCCACGCCCTGCTCCTCGCCGACCAGTTGGTAGAGCAGGAGCAGCAGGGCCGCGGGGGCGTTGATGGTCATGGAGGTCGAGACCCGGTCCAGCGGGATGCCCGCGAACAGCGTCCGCATGTCCTCGACCGAGTCGATGGCGACGCCGACCTTGCCGACCTCGCCGTGCGCGAGCGGGGCGTCGGAGTCGTAGCCCATCTGGGTGGGCAGGTCGAAGGCCACGGACAGGCCGGTCGTGCCGTGGTCGATGAGCCGGCGGTAGCGGGCGTTGGACTCGGCGGCGGTGCCGAAGCCCGCGTACTGGCGCATCGTCCAGGGGCGGCCGGTGTACATCGAGGGATAGACGCCGCGCGTGTACGGGTAGGTGCCCGGCTCGCCCAGCGCCTCCTCCGGGTCCCAGCCGGCCGGCTCCCCGGGCCCGTACACCGGCTCGACGGGAAATCCCGACTCCGCATCGCGCGCCATGGGTTCGCTCCTCCTGCCGCTCCGGTCGCCGTGGTCCTCCACACAGCATGCGCCGATGTTCGCCGCGCGGCAGCCCCGGGAAGCATGGAAGACGGATAGCGACAGCGAACTGCGAACGAGCACAGAGCACAGAGCGACAGGCACAGAACTGCACAGCGACAGGACCGGGGCACGGACAGGGACTGGGGGATGGGGAGGATGCACCGGATAACGGTGGCCCGTACGGCGCTCGCCACGGCTGTGGTGGCGGCGCTGGTCACGGGGTGCAAGGAGCAGGAGCGGGCCGACACCGGGCACGCGCTCGCGAAACCGGGGGTGCGTACGAGCAGCAGTGCGCCCGCCCACGCGGCACCGGCGAAGCCGCGGCCGCACAAGACCTGGAAGAAGCCGTCGCCCAAGGCGCCGCGCACCCACCGGGCCGAGCCGCCCCGGCGGACCGCCCCGCCACCGCCGCCGGCGGTGATCGCCTTCGGCACGAGCGGCGAGCAGGTGCGCGAGTTACAGGCGCGGCTGCGCGGGCTCGGCCTCTTCGACCGCAACCCGACCGGCTACTTCGGCACCGTCACGCGCTCCTCGGTGCAGGCGTACCAGCGCGCCCACGGCCTGACGGCCACCGGCTCGCTCGACCTGCGCACCTGGAACTCCGTGCGCGGCGCCACCAAGCGGCCCACCCGCGACGAGCTGTATCCGCCGACCACCAACCCGCTCACCAAGCCCGACCCGCGCTGTATGACCGGGCGGGTGCTGTGCATCAGCAAGACGAGCCGCACGCTCGCCTGGATGGTCAACGGCAAGGTGGTCTCGGCGATGGATGTGCGGTTCGGCTCGCAGTACACGCCGACGCGGGAGGGGCTGTTCCAGGTCGACTTCAAGAGCCGGGACCACGTCTCGACGATCTACGACACCCCGATGCCGTACGCGATGTTCTTCAGCGGCGGCCAGGCGGTGCACTACTCGGCGGACTTCGCGGCCCGTGGCTACAGCGGCGCCTCGCACGGCTGCGTCAACGTGCGGGACAAGGCCAAGATCGCCAGGCTTTTCGACCAGGTCCGGACGGGTGACAAGGTCGTGGTCTACAAGTAGGCCGGTCGAGGAGAAGGGCGCGGGCAGGGCCGGGGGAACGTGCCCTGCCCGCGCCATATGCGCGGAGCCGTCGGTACGGGGGGAACCTCGGCTCCTGCGCTCGGCCGATGACCAGTCGGCCCGTTTCTTACAGCGTCACTGCCGAAAAAAACGTCACACCCGATTCCGGAACCTCACTGGGCGGGGGTGGAGGCGTCGTCCGCCGCGCCGTCGGTGGCATCACCGGACGTCCCGGTCTCGCCGTCAGGGGTCCCGGTCGGGCCGTCGGTGGACGGCGTCGCGTCGGGGGTCACCGGGTCGGACGAGGGCGGAGGCGGCGGCGGGGGTGCCGGGGGCGGCGGGGCGCCGTCAGTGCCCGTGCCCCCGTCCCCTTTTCCCGGGTCTGCTCCGTTGTTGTCGCCGCCGGAGTCGCCGGAGCCGCCCGAACCGCCGGAGTCGCCGCCCTGGCCGTTGTCGCCGCTGCCGCCGCCCTGGCCGTTGTCGTCCCCGCCGCCATTGCCGTTGTCGTGGCCGCTGCGCGGGACGCCCTCGTCGTCGCCGCCGTGCTCGATGACCTCGGCGCAGTAGCCGTCGATCGCGGTCACGCCGCCCGCGGCCCTCTCCAGCTTGCGCAGGTCCTTGTCGTCGACGGCCGCGCCGCCGTCCGCCGCCGCCACGTACTGGCGGCAGACGGTGAGCGACCAGCCGCCTCCCTCGGCGCCGTTCGAGCCCGGCCCCGAGGCGTCGTCGTGCTTGCCCTGGTCGTCGTGGACGTCCTCGTCGGCCTCGTCGCCGTCCGCGCCCTGCCCGTGGCCGGGTGAGGTGTGCGAGCCTCCGGAGCCGTACGAGCCGCCGTCACTGGCATCGTTGTCGGCGGATCCGTCCTCTCCGGAGGGCGTCCGGCCGCCCGGGGAGAAGTTCGGCTCGGCCGACTCCCCGTCGGCGGTGTCGCTGGCGGACATGCTCACCTTGGGACCCGGCGAGCCGTCATGCGTGCCGAACGGCAGTACGCCCGAGGCCGTCGCGACCGCGAATCCGCTGAGCGCACAGCCGGCCAGCGCGGCGACCAGTCCCGCATGCAGCGGCCGGCGCAGCCGCGCCGATCCGCCCGACGCGCCCGGTCCGGCCGGGGGTCTCGTCAACCGGAACGGCCCGCGGGACGCCGAGCCGCCGTCGGCGCCGAACCGTACCCGCACCGCGCGGGCGGCCCGGCCGATCTGCCCGGCCTGTCCGGCCCGTCCGGTCTCCGCGGCCCGCTCGGCCAGCGCCGCGCGGAACGCGGCCACCGCGGCCTCCTCGCCCGGAAGGGGCTTCTGGCCGTCGGCTGTGCCGTCCGCCGGGACCGGGCCGGACGGCTCGGCCATGGCGCCGAGCACGGCGGCCAGAGCCTCCGCCTCCCGCCGCGCCTGGCGCGACCGGCTCGGCTCACTCGACTCGCTCAGCCCGCTCGCGTCACCTGGATCGCGCGGATCACCTGAATCGCCCGGATCGAGAGCGCTGGATCGCACCCAGGCAGGCTCGCCACGAAGCAACCGCTCCGCGGCATCGTCATCCAGCCAGCTGTAGCGGTGGTCGTCGGCCATCACATGTCCTTCTGCGTCGGGGCGCCGGAATCCGTCACACCAGCGGACCTCGCGGTCCCTCTGCGTGACTCCCGCTGAAGCGGGACCCCGTCCAGTACCCCGTGCTCGGACCCTTTCCCGGCCTCGAGAAGGTCGGCCAGGCGCCGCAGTCCCCGGTGGGCCGCGGTGCGCACCGCGCCGGGGCGCTTGCCGAGCACCGCGGCCGCGCTCTTGGCGTCGAGCCCGAGGACCACCCGCAACACCACCGCCTCGGCCTGGTCCTGCGGCAGCTGGGCCACGAGCCCGAGCGCGCGGCCGGTGCCGAGCGCCTCCAGCGCCTGGTCCGCCGTGTCCACGTCGGACGCCCGGCCCTCCAGCTCGGTCTCGTCGCCTCCGATCGCCGGGCGCCGCCCGCGCATCCGGATGTGGTCGAGCGCCCGGTTGCGGGCTATGCGCGCGGCCCAGCCGCGGAAGCGGTCGGCGTCGCCGCTGAACCTGACCAGGTCCCGGGCTATCTGGAGCCATGCCTCGGAGGTGATGTCCTCCGCGTCGCCGTCGCCGACCAGCGTTCGCACATACCCCAGGAGGCGAGGGTGGACCGCTCGGTACACGGTCCGGAAGGCGGTCTCGTCTCCGTCCTGCGCCGCGCGCACCGCGACGGTCAGTTCCGCGTCGTCCCCCTGCACGCCCTCTACCTGCCCCACTCGGAGAATCGGAGGTCCAGCGATGCCGTAGTTGAGGCTAGCCGTGGCCATGGGGCGGATACGGCTGGTTCACCGGACCGGGCGGGCCGTAGGGCGGAGTTCCGTACGGAGGGACGGCCGCCCCGTACGGGGCCACCCCGCCGATCTGGGGCGGAAGGGACGCGCGCTGCTCCTGCATCGCGGTGATCTGGCGGACGAGCAGCAGCCCGAGGATGGCCGCCGCGATGGTGACGAGATACGCGAACATGATCAGGGCGAGCGCCGACGTCATGTCGTCGATGTGCCGGTTCAGCGAGAAGAAGCCGGCCTTGCGCGCCTCCCGGTTGGCCGAGCCGAACTGCGCCAGACCCGCGAGGAACATCACCCCTCCGACGATCCATGTCACCCACCACCCGTTGAGCAGGCCGCGCCGTACGTTGTGCGGCCCCTGCGGGGAGCTGGCTCGCCAGATGTCATTGGCGATCTGCTTGGGGAACCACAGGTTGACGACCGGGGTGAACCAGGACCCGGCGGCCCAGCCGCTGCCGAAGCGGTGCTGGCCGGGGGCGTAGACCTCGGCGTTCAGCCGCAGCCGGCGGAACCAGATCGGCCAGACGACGGTGACCGCGATCATGACCGCCGTGGAGAGGTAGAAGGAGACCGCCGCGAAGTCGTCGGCGTCATTGGCCTCCTCGACGGTCACGCTCCGCCCGTCGACGAGATCCGAGTACACGCCGTACTGGCTCGCCCGTCCGGCGAACGCCAGAATCAGCGCGGCGATGGTCACGCCGAACAGCACCACCAGCGCGGTCGACAGCCCGCGCCGCAGATCCACCCCGCCGGCCGGCATCCCCATGCCCGGGGCGGACGGATAGGAGAGGGGCGGGGCGGCCGGCAGGGGCCCCTGCCCCGGCGGAACATGCGGCATAGGCTGCTGGGGCTGCTGCTGCGGGGGCAGCGGCGGCTGTTGCTGGAGCTGCTGCTGGTAGGTCCCGCATGCGGCGCAGCGCCCGTCGGGGCCGACGGCCACGGCACGGCAGTTCCCACACGGATACATGTTTGGAGTCCCCCTGGGCACATGGCCCCGTCTCAGGCCACGCAAGGAATAAACAACACACCGCGCCCACCGGCGCGGACCTGCACGTTACGGGGATTCGACCGGTCACGTCCAGAGCCGGACCGGGCACCGGACACGGCCCGGGGCCCCCGGTCCCGCCCGCGGTCCCGCCCGCGGAGGGGCTCGGTCGCGTCCTCGGGAGGTGTGACGGAATCGAGGCGTGCGACGCTGTAGGGAATACGGGTCCTTGGCGGGCCCGTACCGGACGGCGGTCGGGGCCTCTCCTGTGGGGGGTGGCGGCCCCGACCGTCCCTCCGACTTCTCGGACCTCTCTCCGACTCATCCGGTCGTCCCGTCAGGGGCCCGCGGAAGCTCAGCTCGTCAGCCGGGCGCTGAGAGCGGTGAAGTTCTTCCAGCTCAAGGGCGGCTTCCCGGGAGTCCACAGCTTCTGGGCCAGTGCCGCGAGCGGCAGCCTGATGCCGTCGGCCACCTGTTTCGGCGTCTGCGCGTTCGCGATGTCGCACCACACCGCGAAGCGCGCGCCCTGTATTCGGGAGGGGCCGGTCAGCGCCGGGTCCTTGACGGGCGTGGTGCCGCGCAGGACCGCCGGGGTCCACTCCTCGTATATACGTCGGCCGGTCGGGTAGCGGAAGTTGTTCGGCTGGCCCAGCACGTAGTAGAGGTATTCGTCGTTGAGGTTGACCACCGTGCGCCCCTCGCGCAGATACTCCTCCGGCTTTCGCGCCCCGCTCTCCCGGCCCGTCCAGTACTCGACCTGGATGTCGCGGGCGGGGGTGACCACGCCGCCGGCGAAGAAGCCGTCGTTCCATGCCTTGGGCACCTTGCCCAGCTCGCGCGCGACCGCCGCGCGGGCGTTGAGCCAGGCGGTGGCCAGGTCCTGGATGCGCCCCTTCGGCCCGTAGGCCAGCCGGGCGGCGGTGGCCAGGGCCGGATAGGTGGCCTCGGGGTTCCGTGACATCAGCGCGCCGTACTCGTCGCCGCCCAGGTGCCAGTACCGGCCGGGGAAGAGCGGCGCGAACTCGCGCATCAGATCGTCCACGATGCGCGCGGCGGCCGGGTTCGTGATGTCCACGGCGCCGCGGAACGCGGCCCCGGTCGCGGTGCGCAGCTGGAGCGCGGGGTGTGCGCGGATGACCGCGCCGAGGTGGCCGGGCGAGTCGATCTCGGGGATGACGGTGATGTGCAGGCTCTGGGCGAGGCGCACGATGTTGCGCAGCTCCTGTTTGGTGAGGTGCTGGGGCGCCACGATCTCCGGGTGCGAGCTGCTCTGGATCCGGAAGGCCTGATCGTCGGAGAAGTGCAGGCCGAGCTGGTTGAGCTTGAGGTCGGCCATCTCACGCAGCCGGGCCTCGATCCAGGAGGGCGGGAAGTACTTGCGGGCGATGTCGAGGTTGAGGCCGCGCTGTGAGCGGTCGGGCCAGTCGCGGATCACGCCCTGCGGCAGCCGGCCCCCGGAGCGCAGCGCCTGTTTGACGGTCCGGGTGCCGTAGAAGACGCCGGTGTCGGTGGAGCCGGTGATCAGGGCCCGGCCGTCGCGGACGGTGAGGACGTACGCCTCGGCGCCGCCGCTCTGCTTGGGGCGCAGCGCGAGCTGGAGGTCGCCGCGCCGGACGGGGCCCGAGCTGACGGGTATGCCCAGCTCGCGGGCTATCAGCCCGGCCTCGTCGGCGAGCGGGCCGCGGGTGTCGGCGACGACGCGGCTGCGTGCGCCGGGCCGCCAGCCGGGGCCGGCCTGGGGGGTGAAGCTCCGGACGGACGGGATGGTGCGGGGCGCGGCGGGGAGGGTCGTCGGGCTGGCCGGGGGCCGCGGCGTGGCGGTGGTGGGGCGGGGGCTGGGGGTGGCCCTGGGGCGGCCGGTGGCCGTGGCGGTGGGGCTCGGGCTGTGGGTGGTGGTGGCCGGGTGCCCGCTCCTGCCGCCCTCGTGCCCGCAGCCGGTGACCAGGGTGAAGGCCGCGGCCAGGGCCGTGACGGCGCCCAGTCCCTTGCGCCCCAGTCGTCCACCGCATGCCATGAAACCGCCCCTTCCGGGTGAATTTCGCACAGCCGCCGGACAGTGACTGACACATATCGTTACCTTGAACTGCCGATCGCACCACTTCAAACCCTCGCGCCCCTTACATCCCCAGCACCACCTTCATCCCCCACATCACCTTCATCACCATTCACACCCTTGTACCGCCCGCGCCGCCGGGCCCGCCACGCGTGTCCAAGGAGCCCATGCTGTCCAGGCCCAGCGACTCCCCGCGCACCCCGTCCGCGCCCCGCTTCCTTCGCTCTCCCCGTTCTTCCCGCTCCGCCCGGCCGCCCGGCCAGCGCGCCTCCGCCGCGCAGGGACCGCCCGCCGCGACCGGCGATGCCGCTCAGCTCGGCCGTCTCAACGCCGCCCCGGCCGGCGTCGCCGAGGGCGCGCTGCTCGCCTGCTGCGGCAGCCGCCGCTGGGCGCGGCTGATCGCGGCCCACCGCCCGTATCCGGATCTCGGCGCGCTGCTCGCCGCCGGCGACGAGGCCAGCTACGACCTCTCCCCCGCCGACCTCGACGAGGCCCTCGCCGACGAGGCGGTGGTCGGGCAGCTGCCGGCGGCGGACGGGCCGGGGGCGCTGGCCGCGCACACCGCGCTGCGGGCCGCCCACGCCGAGTACGAGCGCCGCTTCGGCCATGTCTTCGTGATCTGCCTGGACGGGCTGCACCCCGACGAGATGCGGAACCGGGTGCTGGCCGAAATACATGCCCGACTGGACAACGAGCGGGACGCCGAGCGGGCCAAAGCGGCCGAGGAACTGCGGCGGATCGCGCGCGGCAGGCTCGTACGGCTGATTTCGGGCCCTCTACAGCTGTCCGGAATCCCACGGTTCCGCCCCGCCTGATATAGGCCGTACGTGCCTGATCGATCACACTGACGCCCCCCGGGCGAGCGAACCGACAACACGTCGCTACGATGGCCAGGGCCGGTGGACCATACCCGGCCGGGCCCGACCGACAGAAGCCGGCAGGCCCCAATCCCCGTTTCCGGAGGGTTTTCCGTGCCGGCTGGAACGCTGTATCGCGGCCGGGAAGGCATGTGGTCCTGGGTGGCTCATCGAGTCACCGGCGTCCTCATCTTCTTCTTCCTGTTCGTCCACGTGCTGGACACCTCGCTCGTTCGCGTGTCGCCCGAGGCCTACGACGACGTCGTGGCCACATACAAGAATCCGATCGTGAACGTGATGGAGTACGGCCTGGTGGCCGCCATCCTGTTCCACGCTCTCAACGGTCTGCGCGTCATCGCCGTGGACTTCTGGTCGAAGGGCCCGAAGTACCAGAAGCAGATGCTGTGGAGTGTTGTCGGCGTCTGGGTCGTGCTGATGGCCGGTGCCTTCTACCCGGTTCTGGAGCACACCCTGCGCCAGCTGTTCGGGAAGGGCTGACGCGAGATGTCCGCCGAGACCACCACCGCGACCGACAGCGTCCACCAGTACGACGTGGACCACCCCGCGCCGCTCATCGAGCCGCCGCGCGCCCGTACCCGCAAGACGCCGAAGGCGACGCGCACCAACTTCGAGATGTACGGCTGGCTGTTCATGCGGCTGTCCGGCATCGTGCTGGTCGTGCTCGTCCTGGGCCACCTGCTGATCCAGCTGGTCCTCGACGGCGGTGTTTCCAAGATCGGCTTCGCCTTCGTGGCCGGCCGCTGGGCCTCGCCGTTCTGGCAGGCATGGGACCTGATCATGCTGTGGCTCGCCACGCTGCACGGCGCGAACGGCTTGCGCACGGTCATCAACGACTACGCGGAGCGGGACAACACCCGCCTGTGGCTGAAGGGGCTGCTCTACACGGCGGCAGGATTCACCATTGTGCTCGGCACTCTGGTGATCTTCACCTTCGACCCGAACATCCGCTAGGCCCCGGGGCTGAGGTATCCACTCATGAAGATCCACAAGTACGACACCGTCATCATCGGCGCCGGCGGCGCCGGGATGCGCGCGGCCATCGAGTCGACGAAGCGCAGCCGCACCGCGGTGCTGACCAAGCTCTACCCGACCCGCTCCCACACCGGCGCCGCCCAGGGCGGCATGGCCGCCGCCCTCGCGAACGTCGAGGAGGACAACTGGGAGTGGCACACCTTCGACACGATCAAGGGCGGCGACTACCTGGTCGACCAGGACGCCGCAGAGATCCTGGCGAAGGAGGCCATCGACTCGGTCCTCGACCTGGAGAAGATGGGCCTGCCGTTCAACCGGACCCCGAACGGCACCATCGACCAGCGCCGCTTCGGCGGCCACAGCCGTAACCACGGCGAGGCCCCGGTCCGCCGGTCCTGCTATGCCTCGGACCGCACCGGCCACATGATCCTCCAGACGCTGTACCAGAACTGCGTCAAGGAGGGCGTGGAGTTCTTCAACGAGTTCTACGTCCTGGACCTGCTGCTCACCGAGGTCGACGGCGTCCAGCGCACCGCGGGTGTGGTGGCGTACGAGCTGGCCACCGGCGAGCTCCACGTCTTCCAGGCGAAGGCCGTCGTCTTCGCCTCGGGCGGCTGCGGCAAGTTCTTCAAGGTGACCTCCAACGCCCACACCCTCACCGGTGACGGCCAGGCGGTCGCCTACCGGCGCGGGCTGCCGCTGGAGGACATGGAGTTCTTCCAGTTCCACCCGACCGGCATCTGGCGCATGGGCATCCTGCTCACCGAGGGCGCCCGCGGTGAGGGCGGCATCCTGCGCAACAAGGACGGCGAGCGCTTCATGGAGAAGTACGCGCCCGTCATGAAGGACCTCGCCTCCCGCGACGTCGTCTCCCGCTCCATCTACACCGAGATCCGGGAAGGCCGCGGCTGCGGTCCCGAGGGCGACCACGTCTACCTGGACCTCACCCACCTGCCGCCGGAGCAGCTGGACGCCAAGCTGCCCGACATCACCGAGTTCGCCCGGACGTACCTGGGCATCGAGCCCTACACGGACCCGATCCCGATCCAGCCCACCGCGCACTACACGATGGGCGGCATCCCGACCAACGTCCAGGGCGAGGTGCTGTCCGACAACGACACCGTCGTGCCGGGCCTGTACGCGGCGGGCGAGGTCGCCTGTGTCTCCGTGCACGGCGCCAACCGCCTGGGCACCAACTCGCTGCTCGACATCAACGTCTTCGGCCGCCGGGCCGGCATCGCCGCCGCCGAGTACGCCGCCGAGAACGACTTCGTCGAGCTCCCCGACGACCCGTCCCGGCTCGTCCAGGACCAGGTCGAGGGGTTGCGGAACGCCACCGGCAGCGAGCGGGTCGCCGAGGTCCGCAAGGCGCTCCAGGAGACCATGGACAAGAACGTCATGGTCTTCCGCACCGAGCAGACGCTGAAGGAGGCCGTCGAGGAGATCGGCCACCTGCGCTCGCGCTTCAAGAACATCAGCGTCCAGGACAAGGGCAGGCGGTTCAACACCGACCTGCTGGAGGCCATCGAGCTGGGCAACCTGCTCGACCTGGCCGAGGTCATGGCCGTCTCCGCCCTGGCCCGCAAGGAGTCGCGCGGCGGCCACTACCGCGAGGACTACCCGAACCGCGACGACGTCAACTTCATGCGCCACACCATGGCGTACCGCGAGGTCGGCGCCGACGGTTCCGATTCCATCCGCCTCGACTACAAGCCGGTCGTGCAGACCCGCTACCAGCCGATGGAGCGTAAGTACTGATGAGCACCCCCACGCTTGACAAGCCCTCCGAGGCTCCGGAGGCGGCCGAGGCCGACGCTTCGCACCTGATCACGGTCACCTTCCGGATCCGCCGCTTCAACCCGGAGGTCGCCGCGGATGCGTTCTGGGAGGACTTCCAGATCGACATCGATCCGAAGGAGCGCGTCCTCGACGGGCTTCACAAGATCAAGTGGGATCTGGACGGCACCCTGACGTTTCGCCGCTCCTGCGCCCACGGCATCTGCGGCTCCGACGCCATGCGGATCAACGGCCGCAACCGGCTGGCCTGCAAGACGCTGATCAAGGACATCAACCCTGAGAAGCCCATCACGGTCGAGGCCATCAAGGGCCTCACGGTCCTCAAGGACCTGATCGTGGACATGGAGCCGTTCTTCCAGGCGTACCGCGATGTGATGCCCTTCCTGATCACGACGGGCAATGAGCCGACGCGTGAGCGCCTCCAGTCCGCCGAGGACCGCGAGCGCTTCGACGACACCACCAAGTGCATCCTGTGCGCCGCGTGCACCTCCTCGTGCCCGGTGTTCTGGAACGACGGCCAGTACTTCGGCCCGGCGGCGATCGTCAACGCGCACCGCTTCATCTTCGACTCGCGCGACGAGGGCGGTGAGCAGCGTCTGGAGATCCTGAACGACAAGGACGGCGTCTGGCGTTGCCGCACCACCTTCAACTGCACGGAGGCCTGCCCGCGTGGCATCGAGGTCACCAAGGCGATCCAGGAGGTGAAGCGCGCGCTCATCACGCGGCGCTTCTGATCCCTGGTCGTGGATCCGCTCAGGGCCCCGTCCCCCGGTACGTGAGTTCCGGGAGACGGGGCCCTCGGGCGTCCGGGCCCGGTTCATGCCTCCTGGTTCAGGCCTCCCGGGCACAGAGGGCGAGTTCACGGGACTTGACGATCACCATGTACGTCCCGAAGTCATCGCCGCAGGCGCCGGCGTAGACCTTGTCCTCGCCTTCGAGCACCTTGAAGATCCGCGCCTTCAGCCAGTCGCGGCCGGTGAAGGGGATCTGCCACCCGCACGGCGTCCGGGCGCCGACCCGCGCCTCGACGATCTCCTCGCCCCACGAGTCGGTGTGCAGCGGGAAACACTGCCCCACCCGGTACAGGCGCTCCATGCACAGCGCCGGCCGGTCCGCTTCGGCCGGCTTCCACTCGATCTGCCAGGTCTGCGAACAGTCCATCCCCTCGCGCTGTTCCGCGCGGTCGACCACCTTGTAGTAGGCGTCGTCGGCCGCGCAGTCGACCCGCCCCGGGACCTTGTCGGCCGGGTACCACGCGCTGCCGTCATGAAAGACGTCGGTGCACTCGCCGGTCAGTAGCGCGGGCTCGGCGGCCGTGTCCGCCGTACTCGTGGGACTCGCCGAGTTCGGCGACGCCGATGTGCTCCCGCTCGCTCGCGCCTTCGGCTTGTCCCCGTTGCCGGAGTTGTCGAAGTTGTTGAACATCAGCGCCGCCAGTATGGCGGCAAGGACCACGGCGATCGCGGCGACCGCAGCCACGATCTTCCGCCGGCCCAGCCCGCTCGCCCGCCGTGGCGGACCGGTCAGGACGGTGTGGTGCCGGGTCGGCGGGGGCGGGGGCACCGGCGCGGTCCGTGCGTCCTGGAGGACGGCGGCCTCGGCCGGCCACGCCGTTTCGCCGCGCTCCACCAGGCCCCAGGAGCCGTCCAGCGTGCCGCTCTGCGGGCCGGGCTCCTGGGCGGGCTCCTGGGCAGAGGCCGAACCGCGCTCCCGGAAGGCGTCGATGGCCCGCAACCAGCTCGGCGGCAGCCAGGCCGTATCGCCCGAGGCCGTGGCCGGCGCGTCGAGTTCGGCGGCCAGGACCTCGAGCAGTTCCCGCGGCGACGGCCGATCGGCCGGGTCGGCCGCCAGACAGCCGCGCACGGGGCCGTCGAGTTCGGCGGGCAGTCCGGTCAGGTCGAGCCGCCCTTGGGCGACCCGGCCCAGCAGTTGCAGAACCTCGCCGGTCTCGGCGTACGGGGGACGGCCGACCGCGAGACAGAACATCGTCGCCCCGAGGGAGAAGACATCGGACGCCGGGCTGCTCGCCTCGCCCCGGGCCTGTTCGGGCGAGGTGAAGGCGATCGTCCCCAGGGTGGCCGTGGTCCGGGTCACGTCGACGGCGTGCGAGATGCCGAAGTCGATCACGCGCGGGCCGCCCTCGGGCAGCAGCACGTTGGAGGGCTTGACGTCCCGGTGCACGAGCCCCGCCGCATGCACGTTCACCAACGCCTCGGCGATCCCGGCGCCCACCCACCACACCGCGGGGACGGGCAGCGGACCGCAGGTCTCCACCAGATGGGCCAGGGAAGGTGCCGCGATGTACTCGGTGGCCATCCACGGCACATCGGCGTCGGGGTCGGCGTCCATCACATTGGCGGTGTAGATGCCCGAGACCCGTCCGGCGAGCCTCACCTCGCGCGCGAACCGCTGCCGGGCGGCGTCGCTGATCGGCCCCTCTTCGCGGATCGTCTTGAGCGCGACCAGCCGGCCTCCGGGCGAACGGGCCAGATACACCCGCCCCATGCCCCCGCCGGCGAGCACCGACAGGATGCGATACGGCCCGACCCGGCCTCCCGGTGCGAGCCCTTCTCCGCCCCCGCCGTAGCCCGTCATCGCAACCCCCCTGTGCGCGGCGCCGCTTGGCCGGCGGATCGGCCGACGCCGACCACCGTCACTTTACGGCCGCCCCAGGCCCCGGGCCCCGTACCGACGGCTATACATGCGGTGTATACGTCGTGTGTATAGTGCTCCGCATGACTGACGCGTACCTGCTGCCGATCAAGACGGCCGCGGCCCTGTTCCCCCTCATCGCGCTGGCCCTGTTCCTGCCGACGGCCGTCGTGCTGTACCGCAGGCACGGCGTCATGTCGCGGGGGCGGACCCTGTCGCTGTACGGCTTCCTGTACTACGCGCTGAGCGCGTTCTGCATGACGGTCGTCCCGCTGCCGGTGCGGTCCGCGGACATGTGCACCAGATACGCCCTGGTCGCCGACCCGCAACTGATCCCGGGCAACACCTTCGGCGACATCTGGAAGGAGGCGCACGGCAAGGTCGGCCTCAACACGCTGGTCCTCCAGAACCCCGCCGTCGCCGGAACCCTCTTAAACCTGCTGCTGCTCCTGCCGCTCGGGGTCTTCCTCCGCTATCACTTCCGGCGCGGGCTCCGGGCCACCGCGGCCCTCGGCTTCGGAGCCTCGCTGTTCTTCGAGCTGACGCAGTGGACGGGGGTGTGGGGCCTCTACGCGTGCCCGTACCGGCTGTTCGACGTGGACGACCTGATCGTCAACACCTCGGGCGCGATGCTCGGCTGGGTCCTGGCCGGGCCCGTGGCGCGGCGGCTGCCCACGCTGGAGACGCTGGACGGGCGGGCGCTGGCGCGCCACCCGGTGCCGTTCGGGCGGCGGCTGACGGCGCTGGTGGTCGACCTGGTCGGATATGCGGTGGCGACGCT
Organism: Streptomyces sp. NPDC097640; assembly: GCF_040302705.1. Taxonomy (NCBI): domain Bacteria; kingdom Bacillati; phylum Actinomycetota; class Actinomycetes; order Kitasatosporales; family Streptomycetaceae; genus Streptomyces; species Streptomyces sp. NPDC097640. The sequence continues at coordinate 249,502 of NZ_JBEOSB010000010.1, read as the reverse complement.
TCTCGCCGTCGTGGTCAGCCACGGAGCCGGAGCGGCGGACCTCGTTGGGTGGGTGCCCGCCGCGACCTTCGCCGGGTGGTTCGTCGTCCTGCCGTACCTGACCGGGGCGACGCCCGGCAAGCGGCTGTTGCTGCTGCGGATGGTGCCCTCCGACGGCGGCGCGCTGCCCCTCTGGCGGCCGGCCGTACGGGCGCTGGTGCTCGGCGTGTTCACGCTGCCGTTGCTGGCGGGGCTGTCGTTCGCGACGGCGGTACTGCTCTTCGAGCCCTCGCTGCCCGACCTCATCGACACCGCCCGGCGGGCGAACGGCGAGGACGCGGTGTACCTCATGGCGTCCTCGCCGGAGCAGGCACTCGTCGCGCTGCTCGGCGTCGCGATGCTGATGGCGTACGGGCTGCGGACGCTGCGGCACCCCGAGGGTCTCGGCCCGCACGAGACCGTCTCGGGGCTCCGCAACGAGGCCCTGCCGCACGCCCGCGCCCGGCGCCCCCGCAACGCGGTGGCCGCGCCCGCCGCCGTCATCCCTGTGGCTGTGACCCGTACCGCCGTTGAGGCACCCGCCCCGCGGCAGAAGGCACTCACCAGCGTCTGAGCCCGGCGCCCACGGGCCTCAGCGGTCGCCCACCAACTCCCGCTCACCCTCGGCGGGTTCCGGGGAGACCCCCGGGTACGGGCGGTCCGGCGGGTCCACCGCCAGATGCGGCAGCCGCTTGTCGATCGCCCGCGGCAGCCACCAGTTGGCCCGGCCGATCAGGTGCATCAGGGCCGGTACGAGCACCATGCGCAGGATGAACGCGTCCAGCGCCACCGAGCCACCGAGCCCGAGCCCGGCCATGACGCCGCCCCGGTCGCCGCTGAGGATGAAGGAGAAGAAAACGCAGATCATGATGAGCGCCGCGCAGTTGATGACCCGGCTGGTGTCGGCGAGCCCGGCCCGTACCGCCCGCGCGTTGTCCTTCGTGTGCACCCACTCCTCGTGCATCCGGCTGACCAGGAAGACCTGGTAGTCCATGGACAGGCCGAACAGCAGCGGCAGCATGATCACCGGCAGGAAGGAGATGATCGGCCCCTCCTTGCCCAGGCCCAGCAGATCCATGCCCCAGCCCCACTGGAAGACCGCCACCAGCACCCCGAAGGAGGCGGCCGCCGCGATCAGGTTCATCACCGCGGCCGTCAGCGGCACCACCACGCTGCGGAACGCCACGAGCAGCAGCAGCGCGCCCAGCCCGACGATCAGCGCGATGAACGGCGGCAGCCGTTCGCCGATGACCGACGCGAAGTCCTTCTGGATGGCCGTGGCACCGCCGATGTCGACCTCGAGCGCGGTGCCCCGCTCGGCCGCGGGCACGGTCTCGTCGCGCAGCTTGTCGATCAGCCGGTCGGTCTCCTCCGACTGCGGCGAGGTGGCCGGCACCACCTGCACCACCGCGGTGTGCTCGGCCGTCTCGGGCCCGGCAGGCAGCCGTACCGCCCGCACCACGCCCTCGGTGTCGCCCACCTCGCGCACCAGGCGGTCGAGCGCCCGCTGTTCGCCCGCCCCGCCGGACACGTCCGCGACCATCAGCAGCGGGCCGTTGAAACCGGGCCCGAACCCCTCGGCCAGCAGGTCGTACGCCTTGCGGGTCGTCTGTGACTCGGGCTGGTTGCCCTGGTCGTTGGTGCCCAGGCGCAGCGAAAGCGTGGGGAGGGCGAGCACCGCCATCACGGCGATCGCGGCCGCGGCCAGCGCCTTCGGGTGCCGCTCCACGTACGAGGCCCAGCGCACCGCACGCCCGCCGGGCTTCTCCCCGTCCCGCGGTCCCTCCTCGGCCAGCGCCCGCCGCTCCTTGCGGCTGAGCACCCGGTGTCCGAGGAAGCCGAACATGGCGGGCAGCAGGGTGACCGCGGCGAGGACGCTGAGCAGGGTGGTGAGCGTCGCGGCGATCGCGACGCCGTTGAGGAAGTCCAGTCCCAGCGAGAACATCGCCAGCAGTGCGACGCAGACCGTGCCGCCCGCGAACAGCACCGCGCGGCCGGAGGTGTCCAGCGCCCGCGCCGTGGACTCGCCCGGCTCCAGGCCCGCGCGCAGGCCCTTGCGGTGCCGGGTGACGATGAACAGCGCGTAGTCGATGCCGACGCCGAGCCCGATCAGGCTGCCCATCAGCGGCGCCACATCGGGCAGATCGACGACATGGCTGAGCAGGATCAGCGCGGTCAGGCCGGTGCCCACCGCGAAGACGGCGTTGAGCAGCGGCAGCAGCATCGCGAACAGCGACCCGAAGGCGAGGAAGAGCACCACCGCCGCCGCGACGATGCCCACCGCCTCCGACAGACCGGCCGGCGGCTCCTGCGTCTGCTCGATGGCCTGGCCGCCGAGCTCCACCCGCAGCCCGTCGGTGCGCGCCTCCTCGGCCCGGTCGACGACTTTTCGGATGTTCTCCTTCCGCAGCTCGGGCGCCTGCTTGGTGAAGGTCACCTCGGCGTAGGCGATCCGCCCGTCCCTGCTGATCTGCCGCGCGCCCTCGGGCTCGTACGGGCTCACCACCGCGCCCACCTCGGGCAGCTTCGCGATGTCGGCGAGCGCCGCGGACATCCGCTCCCGTACGGCCGGGTCCTTGACCGACTTGCTCTGGCCCGCCACCTCCCACACCACGCTGTCGGTGTCCCCCGCGCGCTGCGGGAACGCCTTCTCCATCCGCTCCATGGCCCGCGAGGACTCGGTCCCCGGGAAGCTGAAGACGTTCGAGTACGCGCTGCCCACGACCCCGCTCGCGACGGCCGTGCCGAACAGCGCCCCCACCCACAGCAGGAGAACCACCAGCCGGTGTCTGAGGCACCACCGTGCCCATGCCGCCATGCGTTCCGCTCCTTGTCGTTCCTTGACGTCGTTCGTTCCATGACGTCCTCGGGGAAGTACGCACCCAGACTCGGCGGCCAGTGGGAGGGGGAAGTCGGGCCGGCCCCGGACTCACAAGAAGCTCCCAGGCTTCCCCATGGGATCGCGCAATTCCGCGGCCGATACTGGGGAGATGAGTGCCGCAGACCCCAACGGCAGCCCCGGAGGCCCCGGCAGCGCGACCGTCCTGATCGTCGAGGACGAGCCGAGCATCGCGGACGTGCTCGCCATCACCCTGCGCTTCCACGGCTTCTCGGTGGTGTGCGCGGGCAGCGCGCGGGCCGCCGTCGAACTCGCCCGCGAGGCGCGCCCGGACGCCGTCCTGCTCGACATCGCTCTGCCCGACGGCGACGGGCGCCATGTGTGCCGGGTGCTGCGCGCCGAGCGCGCCGACCTTGCGGTCGTCTTCCTCACCGCGCGCGACGCCCCGGCCGACATCGTGCGCGGACTCGCCCTCGGCGGCGACGACTACGTCACCAAGCCGTTCAACGTCGACGAGGTGGTGGCCAGGATCCGGGCCGTGCTGCGCCGCACCCGCCCGCCGGGCCCGGACGCCCCGCCGCCGCCCCGGCCCCCGGTGCTGCGCCATGGCGACCTGGAGCTCGACGAGGCCACGTACACGGTGCGGCGCGGCGGGCGCAGCGCGGATCTGACCCCGACCGAGTTCGCGCTGCTGCGCCACCTGGTGCGGCACGCGGACCGGATCGTGCCCAAGGAGCAGCTGCTGCGGGACGTGTGGCGGTACGAGCACGTCGTCGAGTCCACCGTCGTCGAGACGTACATCAGCTATCTGCGGCGCAAACTCGACCCGCTGGGGCCGCCGTTGATCCGCACCCGGCGGGGCGTCGGCTACGGCCTGCGGCCCGCGGAGCCGGCGTGAGGTGCTGGAGCGTGAAGTGCTGGTGCTGGGGGTGCGGGAGGTGTCGGCACAAGGAGCGGCATCAGCGCGCGACGCTGCGGGCCAAGCTGACGCTCAGCATCATCGCCATGCTGACGCTCGGCATCGCCGCCGCGCTGTGGGTCAGCACCATGGGCATCCGGCACTACATGGTCGCCAACATCGACAGCGATCTCCGCGCCTCCCGCAACGGGCTCCAGCGGACCGGGCTGACCAGCGACCAGGTGGCGGCCCTCGCCGCGATCGCCGACCTGAGCGGCAAGTTCGCCGCCGAGAACCACTCCAGCCGCACCCTGTTCACCGTCGTCGGGCGCGACGGCGAAGCCGCGCCGTTCGGCGGCGTGCCCCTGAGCCCCGCCCAGCGCGCCCTCGCCGACGCCGTCCCCGACGCCGCCGCGCTGGCGCTGAGCGGCGAGCCCGTCGACGCCACCGCGCACGGCACCAGCTACCGGGTGACCGCGCTGCGCCTGGGCGGCTCCGACGGCCGGCTGCTCCTGCTGGCCAACTCCACCACGGCCGTCACCCAGACGATGCACAAGGTCGTACGGATGGTCCTGACCGTCGGTGTTGTGCTGGTCGCCTGCCTGGGCGCGGCCACCTTCATCGGCGCGCGGCGGCGGCTGCGGCCCCTGGAGGACATGGTCGAGACCGCCTCCGCCATCGCCGAGGGCTGCCCCCAGGGGCTCGACCTCTCGCGCCGGGTCGCCTCCCGCGGCCGCGCGCACAGCGGCGGCGAGGTCGAGCAGCTGCGCACCGCCCTCAACGCCATGCTCCAGCAGCTGGAGACCGCCTTCCACACGCGCGAGCACGCCGCCGGACAGCTGCGCCGGTTCGTCGAGGACGCCTCGCACGAGCTGCGGACGCCGCTCGCCGCGATCCGCGGCTACCTCCAGCTGGAGGAGAAGGGCATGTTCAAGGACGAGGCGGAACGGGCGCGCGCGATGGGCCGGATGAACGCCGAGGCGGAGCGGATGGCCCGGCTCGTCGACGAACTCCTCGCCCTGGCCCGCCTCGACCAGCGGCCGCGGCTGCGCCCCGCGCCCGTGGACCTGGCGTGCGTGGCCCGCGGCGCCGCCGCCGACCTCAGCGCCCAGCAGCCCGGCCGCCCGGTGGAGCTGGGCCTGCCCGCGGACTGCCTGGTCCTCGCCGACGAGCCGACCCTCCACCAGATCGTCAGCAATCTGCTGGCCAACGTGCGCATCCACACGCCCGCCGACGCGCGGGTGCGGGTGACGGTGGCCGAGGAGGACGGCCACGGGGTGCTGCGCGTCGCCGACGAGGGGCCCGGCATGCGCCCGCAGGACGCGGAGCGCGTCTTCGACCGCTTCTTCCGTACGGGCGGGGCGGAAGGCAGCGGCCTCGGCATGGCGGTCGTACGGGCGGCGGTCGACGCGCACGGCGGCACGGTCCGGGTGACCACGGCCCCGGGGGCGGGGCTGACGGTCGCGGTGGCCCTGCCGTCGGCGCGTCCTGCCGCAGCCGCTGGTCCAGGGCCCGTCACGTTCGCCGGCCCAGGGCCCGTCACGTCCGCTCAGGCGCGGGTCGAGGCCAGCTCCACGACGGTGACGTCCGGCGGCGCTCCGACCCGCACCGGCGGGCCCCAGGCGCCCGCGCCGCGCGTGACGTAGAGCTGGGTGTCGCCGTAGCGCTCGAGCCCGGCGGCGGTCGGGTTCGCGAGCTCGGCGACATAGTTGCCGGGCCACATCTGCCCGCCGTGGGTGTGCCCGGACAGCTGGAGATCCACACCGTGGTCCACCGCGTCGTGGATCACCACCGGCTGGTGGGCGAGCAGCACACAGGCGCGCGCCGGGTCGCGGTCGCCGAGCGCCGCCTTGAAGTCGGGGCCCTCGCCCTCGTCCTCGCCCGCGACGTCGTTCACCCCGGCCAGGTCGAAGCCGCCCAGCTCGGTGCGCTGGTTCTCCAGCGGCCGCAGCCCGAGCTCGCGTACGTGGTCGACCCACTGCGCGGCGCCGGAGAAGTACTCGTGGTTGCCGGTGACGAAGTACGACCCGTGGCGGGCGCGCAGCTCGCGCAGCGGCTCGGCGGCGGGGCCGAGGTCCGCGACGCTGCCGTCGACGAGGTCGCCGACGACGGCGATCATGTCGGGGTTGGTGCGGTTGATCGTCTCCACGATCCGCCGGGTGTGGGCGCGGCCCAGGATCGGCCCGAGGTGGATGTCGCTGACCACGGCGATCCGGAAGCCGTGCGCCTGGCGCGGCAGCTTGGCCAGGGGCACGGTGACCCGCTTCAGACGGGGCCCGCGCAGCACCGAGTACGTGCCGTAGCCCACGGTGCCCGCGGCCACGGTCGCCGCCCCGACGGCCACGGTGCGCGCGACGAACAGCCGGCGGGAGGGGGGTGGGGTCGCGACGGCCCCGGTCTCGGCCTCCGTCACCGTCTCCGTCTCCGTCACCGTCTCCGTCACGGTGTCCGTGTCGGCCTCGGTCCCGGCGCGCACCGCCACCGGCGACCGCTCCGCGGGCAGGGCGGTGGACGGTGCGGTGGGCACGGCGGCCGGCGGCTCGGCCGACTGGGCGAGCCGGGCCGCGTCGCGCCGCTCCAGCCACCGGCGCAGCAGCGGCCGTACGGCCTCGCCCACCAGCAGGGCGAGCATCAGATAGAGCACCAGCGCCAGCCACAGATACCCCGGCCAGGCCAGGGCCTGCTGGAGGGCGAAGGGCGCTCCGGCCCGCCCGGAGACCAGCGCGCCCACGCTGATCAGCGGCAGGACCACCGCGGCCACCGTTCCGACGCGCCGGGCGAGCCCGCCCCGCGCGGTGGTGTCACCGACGAGCCGCCGCCACAGATACCAGTGGACGCCGGACAGCAGCCCGACGACGGCGAACGCCACAAGGGCGAAGAGCACGGCCAAGACGGAGGTCCCTCCCCATTCGCGCCACCAAGGCGCCCGTTACGCCACCACTGCTTCCAGTGCTCTTACTGCTCCTGAGCGGCGTCCTCGCGGCGCAGCGCGCGCAGACCACGGAACCCGATCACGCCAATCCCCGTCCCCAAGAGAAACGAGGTGATCGCGAGCAGCAGATGCACCCAAAAGTACGCGGTGGGATCCCCGGCGTCGTCGAAAGCCAGCCCGCTGCTGTCCTTCCACAAGTTTTTGACAAAGGTGAACCAGATGGCCCAGCTCCAGACCCCGAAGGCGAGCAGGAACCAGGAAATGGGGCGGCTGAGCTTCATGCTGTCCAGTATGAGCACGCCTACCGGGCGAACCTCGCGCGGGTCGGCCACTCGTGAGGCCGTGGCAATGTCGCCCGGGGGTTCGACGGCCGGTACGTTCACAGGCGTGCCGACCACCTCCTGCGCCCCGAAGCGGGGCACCGCCGCACCGCTCGCCATCGCCTCCGCCACCTCCGCGCTCCTGCTCTCCGCCCTGCTGTCCGCCGCCCCGGCCCACGCCGCCGCGGCCGCCGACGGCTCCGACGACAAGGACAACGCCAAGCCGCCCGCCACGATGTCCACCGTGGGCGGCGAGCGGCTCGGCCGTCCGGGCACCCAGGTCTCGCTGAAGGCGGGCGCGCCCGCGCTGCCCAAGGGGCTGAGCGGACGCTCGTGGCTGGTGGCCGACGCGGAGTCGGGCGATGTGCTCGCCGCGCACAACGCCCACTGGAAGCTGCCGCCCGCCTCCACGCTGAAGATGCTCTTCGCGGATACGGTGCTGCCCAAGCTGCCCAAGGACCGCGAGCACAAGGTGGATCCGTCGGACCTGGCCGGCATGGGCGAGGGCAGCAGCCTGGTCGGGGTCAAGGAGAACCTGACCTACACCGTGCACGACCTGTGGCTCGGCGTCTTCCTGCGCTCGGGCAACGACGCCGTGCACGTACTGTCCGCGATGAACGGGGGCAAGACGAAGACGGTGGAGGAGATGCAGGCACACGCCAAGCAGTTGAACGCGCTCGACACGCATGTCGTCACCCCCGACGGATACGACGAGAAGGGCCAGGTCAGCAGCGCGTACGACCTGACCCTGTTCGCCCGTTCAGGGCTCCAGAAGGCGGACTTCCGGGAGTACAGCGCGACGGCGACGGCGCAGTTCCCCGGGGAGTACAAGAAGGACAAAAAGAAGGGCGGCAAGAAGCGGGAGAGCTTCGGGATCCAGAACACCAACCGCCTGCTGACCGGCTTCGGCATCCCGCAGTACAAGGGCATCGCCGGGGTGAAGAACGGCTATACGACGAACGCGGGCTCCACCTTCACCGGCGTGGCGCAGCGCGGCGACCGGGTGCTGCTGGTGACCGTCATGAACCCGCAGAAGCAGGCACCCAGCGAGGTGTACAAGGAGACCGCGACCCTCTTCGACTGGGGCTTCAAGGCGGCGGACTCGGTCGAGCCGGTGGGCGCGCTGGTCCGGCCGGGCCCGAAGGGCCTCAACAGCGGGTCCCCGTCGGACGAGGCGGGGAAGAAGGCCGGCGAGCGCGCGCAGGCGGCGGTCTCCGCGGGCGACGGCGGTTCGAACGGGAAGTGGGCGGCGCTCGGGGTGACGGGCGGCTCGCTCGTGCTGCTGGCGGGCGTCGCGTTCGCGGTGCACCGCCGGTGGCCGCTGCCGGAGCTGGTGCGGCGCCGCTCGCGCGGCTGAAACGCTCGGGCGGCTGAAACGCTCGGCTCGGTCAGGCGGTCAGGAGCGCTCGGGCTGCGGGGCCGCCGGCCCGGGCGTCTCCGGCTGGGGCGCCTCGGGCTCGGGCGTCTTTGGCTCGGGCGTCTCCGGCTCGGGGGCCGGTTTGGTGGCGGTCCAGGCGGCGCAGTAGAGCGTCAGTTTGGCGGTGAAGTTGATCCACAGGAGGAGGGCGATGGGCACCCCGAAGGCCCCGTACATGCTCTTCGCCGCGACTTTCTGGAGGTAGCTGCTCAGCAACAGCTTGAGCAGTTCAAAGCCGACCGCGCCGATCAGCGCCGCGACGACGACGCGGCGGCGCGGCGGCCGCACGCCGGGCAGCCAGGTCAGGACGTAGCACAGCAGCACGAAGTCGGCGACGACGGCGGCCGCGAAGGCCGCCACCCGCAGCAGAAAGCCGCCGGGCCCGTTCTCGGGGATGCCCAGGTGGCGCGCGGTCCAGCCGACGGCGGTGACGGCGAAGCCGGAGACGGCGAAGGAGACCAGCGCGACGCCGCCGAGGCCGACGAGCACGACGGCGTCCTTGAGCTTGCGCTTCACCGCGCTGCCGGGGTCCTCCTCCAGCTCCCACACCGCGCGCAGGCACTCGCGCAGCGAGCCCACCCAGCCGATGCCGGTGAACAGCAGCAGCACGCCGGCGACGATGCCGATGGTGGCGGCGTTCTCGATGAGGCCGCTGAGGTCGAGCTGGCCGGAGATGCCGGGGACCTGCTGGGCGAGCTTCTTCTCCAGGTCCCGCATCTGCTGCGCGCTGAGCGTGGCGGCGCCGATCGCCGCGCCGACGGCGATCAGGGGGAAGATGGCGAGGAAGCTGATGAAGGTGATGGCGGCGGCCAGCCGGCTCCAGTGGACGCGCTCCAGCGTCTCGTACGAGCGCCAGGCGTGGGTGCGCATCAGCCGGACCATCAGGGGGCCGATCAGTGGCAGCCGGGTCAACCAGTCCATGATCAGCGAGTACCCTCCGGTCGGCTTTCAGTCCCGGTGGCCAGGGTCTCGCTCCCGATGGGTGGTCGGCCCGGATCGACTAGTCCGACACTCGGCTAATCACTCTTTTTGGCGAGGCTGTGGAAACACCCGCCCAAGCGCCCCCGCCCCGCCTGTACGTTCGGTCCCGACGAGACCGCCCCGTGCGGGCGCGACCGGAGAACGGGAAGGTGTCCGATGTAAGGCTTGGCCCCTGGAGCCCCGGGGTCTGGGGCAGAGCCCCAGTTTCGGGAAGGGGCGGGTAGGGGACAACGCCGATGCGCTGCTCCACCGCGTAGCCCCTGGATACCGCCTAGAGGGAGGGCGCTGGTGGACGGGAGAGGTTGACCTGACGGGGGACGACGGGGCCGGTGCCCGACGGGCCGGGGCCGCCACCGAAGGGGTACTCGCGCTCCAGGCGCCAGATCCCGTCCGCGCCCTGCTCGTAGAGCGCGAAGCCGCCGATCGTCCAGGCCGCCGCGAAGTCGTTGAGCGCCGCGTAGGCCCGGTCCATGGCCTCGTCGTCGATGCCGTGGGCGATCGTGACGTGGGGGTGATAGGGAAAATGCAGCTCGCGGGCGCACGGCCCGGACGCCTCCCGCACCCGCGCCTGGAGCGCGGTGCACTCCTCGACGCCCTCGACGATCTTGACGTAGACGACCGGGGACAGCGGGCGGAAGGTGTCGGTGCCCTCCAGCCGCATCGTGAACGGGCGGCCCTCGGCCGCGACGGTCGCCAGATGGTCCTCGACGCCGGGCAGCGCCGAGGCGTCGACCTCGGTGGGGGGCAGCAGCGTGACGTGGGTGGGGATGCCATGCGCAGCAGGGTCGCCGAAGCCCGCGCGCCGCTCCTGGAGATAGCTGCCGTACGGCTCCGGGACCGCGATCGAAACCCCGAGCGTTACGGTCCCCACTACGTTCTCCCTCCTGGCCCTCCCGGGCGTTGTGGGCGTCAGCCGCCGCACCGGTGTCAGTGTGGCGGCAGTGCCGCCTTCGCGGCTAGGTTCCTCGGTCCTTCGGCGCACAGGCCCATGGCCCTCCGTGAGGGGGCCCCGGGGCCGGCGCCCACTGCCTCTGTGCGCCTGCTCGGGCACGCGCGGGCGAGGTGGTCGCCGAAGTCGTCGTGTGTACTTCAGCCGGTGCTTCGATCAGTGCTTCGCGGGCAGGAAGCCCACCTTGTCGTACGTGCGGGCCAGCGTCTCGCCCGCGACGGCCCGGGCCTTCTCCGCGCCCTTGGCCAGGATCCCGTCCAACGTCGCGGGGTCCGCGAGGTATTCCTGGGTGCTCTCGCGGAAGGGCGTGACCCACTCGACCAGCACCTCGGCGAGCTCGGTCTTGAACGCGCCGTAGCCCTTGCCCTCGTACGTGCGCTCCAGCTCCGCGATGGAGGTGCCGGTGAGGGTGGAGTAGATGGTCAGCAGATTGCTGATGCCGGGCTTCTTCTCCTCGTCGAAGCGGACCTCGGTCTCGGTGTCCGTCACCGCGCTCTTGATCTTCTTCGCCGAGACCTTGGGCTCGTCCAGCAGGTTGATGATGCCCTTCGGCGTGGAGGCCGACTTGCTCATCTTGATCGCCGGGTCCTGAAGGTCGTAGATCTTCCCGGTCTCCTTGACGATGTAGGGAGCGGGGATGACGAAGGTGTCGCCGTAGCGCCCGTTGAACCGCTCGGCGATATCGCGGGTCAGCTCGACGTGCTGGCGCTGGTCCTCGCCGACCGGGACCTGGCTGGCCTGGTAGAGCAGGATGTCGGCGACCTGGAGCACCGGGTAGGTGAACAGGCCGACGGTGGCCCGCTCCATGCCCTGCTTGGCCGTCTTGTCCTTGAACTGGGTCATCCGGGAGGCCTCGCCGAAGCCCGTCAGGCAGTTCATCACCCAGGCGAGCTGCGCGTGCTCGGGCACATGGCTCTGGATGAAGAGCGTGCAGCGGTCCGGGTCGAGCCCGGAGGCGAGCAGCTGGGCGGCGGCCACCCGGGTGTTGGCGCGCAGCTCCGCCGGATCCTGCGGGACGGTGATCGCATGCAGGTCGACGACCATGTAGAACGCGTCGTGGGTGTCCTGAAGTACGAGGTACTGCCGGAGCGCACCGAGGTAGTTCCCGAGGTGGAACGAGCCTGCGGTGGGCTGGATACCGGAGAGGACACGGGGACGATCGAGGGCCATGGCACCCATTCTCTCAGGTGTGGAACCGGACTCGGTCCGCCGGTGTATGAAAGGTGTGAGGACTCGTGAGAGGGCGCGGGAGGGGGACCTCATCGCGCGAATGACGGCAGGGCCGGCGCCGGCCGAGGCAGGCGGCGACGCGGAGATCATCGCGCGGGTGCGGGCCGGGGACACCGAGGCGTATGCGGAGCTGATGCGGGCCCACACGCCGATAGCGCACCGCACCGCGGTGCTGCTCGGGGCGGGCGCCGATGCGGAGGATGTGGTGCAGGACGCCTTTGTGAAGGCATATCTCGCCCTGGGCGGATTCCGGGAGGGCGCGGCGTTCCGGCCGTGGCTGCTGCGGATCGTGGCCAACGAAACGAGAAACACGCTCCGCTCGGCTCGGCGGCTGCACACGGCGGTGGGCCGGGAGGCGGCCCTGGGCGGGGCCGAGCCGGCCATACCGGAGTCGGCGGACCCGGCGGTGGCGGCGCTGGCCGGCGAGCGGCGGTCCAGGCTGCTTGCCGCGCTGGACGAGCTCAGCGAGGAGCAGCGGCGGGTGGTCACCTACCGCTATCTGCTGGATCTGGACGAGGCGGAGACCGCGCAGGCGCTCGGCTGGCCGCGCGGCACGGTGAAGTCCCGGCTCAGCCGTGCGCTGAGGCGACTGGAGCTGCTGCTGGAGAAGGAGGAGGAAGGAAGGTGGGAAAGTGACGGAGCGGCCCAGGGAGCCGGCCTCGGAGACTCCCTCGGGGACGGCCGTGCAAACCACAGCGGCTGCGCCCCCGGGCGCGGGCGGGCGACTGCCCGACGAGTTGCGGGCGCTCGGGCGCGCGCTGGAGTCTCCCCCGCCGGGCGTGCCGCCGGTGGACGGCGAGACATTGGTCGAGCGGGTGATGGCGCGGATAGTGCGCGCGTCGGCGGCCGGTCCCGCGCCCGCACCGGACCGGGACGGGCGGGACCGGGACGCGCCTCAGGACCAGGACACACGGGTCCGGGTCTGGGCGGAGGAGCGGTGGCAGGACCTGCCCGGCCTGACGGCCGGGCAGGACTCCGGCGTCAGGCGGTCGGCAGACCGGGGGCGGGATAGGCCGCCATCAGCTCGGCGACCTCGGCCCTGATCTTGGTGAGCGTCTCCTCGTCGCCGGTCCCGGCGGCGCCCACGCCCCGGTCGATCCACTCGGCCACGGTGGCCATGTGCTCGGTGCGCAGGCCCCGCGAGGTCAGGGAGGGGGTGCCGATCCGGATGCCGGAGGGGTCGAACGGCTTGCGCGGGTCGAAGGGGACGGTGTTGTAGTTCACCACGATCCCGGCCTGGTCGAGGGCCTTCGCCGCGACCTTGCCCGGCACCTCCTTGGGCGTGAGGTCCATGAGGATCAGGTGGTTGTCGGTGCCGCCGGAGACCAGGTCGAAGCCGCGCGCGAGCAGGGCTTCGGCGAGGGCCTTGGCGTTGGCGACGACGGCGTGGGCGTAGTCGCGGAAGGCGGGCTGGGCGGCCTCGTGCAGAGAGACGGCGATGCCCGCGGTGGTCTGGTTGTGCGGACCGCCCTGAAGCCCGGGGAAGACGGCCTTGTCGATCGCCTTGGCATGCACCTCGCGCGACATCAGCATCGCGCCGCGCGGGCCGCGCAGCGTCTTGTGCGTGGTGGTGGAGATGACATCGGCGTGCGGCACCGGGGAAGGGTGGGCGCCGCCCGCGATCAGCCCGGCGATGTGCGCGATGTCGGCGACCAGCACCGCGTCCACCTCGCGGGCGATCTCCGCGAAGGCGGCGAAGTCGATGGTGCGGGGCACCGCCGTCCCACCGCAGAAGATCACCTTGGGGCGCTCCTTGCGGGCCAGGTCGCGCACCTCGTCGAAGTCGATCAGGCCGGTGTCCTGCCGCACCCCGTACTGGACACCGCGGAACCACCTACCGGTGGCAGAGACGCCCCAGCCATGGGTGAGGTGGCCGCCCATGGGCAGCGACATGCCCATGACGGTGTCGCCGGGCTCGGTGAAGGCCAGATAGACGGCCAGGTTGGCGGGCGAACCGGAGTAGGGCTGCACGTTGGCGTGCTCGACACCGAACACGGCCTTGGCGCGGTCCGCCGCGAGGGTCTCGACCTGGTCGATGATCTGCTGACCCTCGTAGTAGCGGCGGCCCGGGTAGCCCTCGCTGTACTTGTTCTGGAGCACGGTGCCGGAGGCCTCCAGCACGGCGCTGGAGACATAGTTCTCGCTGGGGATCAGGCGCAGGGTCTCCGCCTGGAGCCGCTCCTCCGCGCCGACCAGCGCGGCAAGCTCCGGATCGGCGGCGGCCAGCGCGGGATGGGAGAGAGCGGGGGCGGGAGTGGAAGGGGAATGCGGCAGGCTCACGGTGTCCTCCGGGCGATCGGTCGGTTGGTCCGGTCGTGGTCCCGGGGTGCCCAGGCGGGCGGCACCTCGTGGTGGCTGGAGCGCACCGCTTCCTCGTGGTCTCTTCCACGTTCGCCAGTCACGGTGTGCGGTTCCACTGTAGTCATGGTCCGGTTTCGCCCCAGTCGGGCGTCGGGAGCGACGGGCCCCGCGTACGCCCGGGGGGTGAACAGACTCGTGCGTGGCGCTCCCCGCGGCGTAGCGTGGATGAACCATTCACCTGGTGGGGGTGACCATGCACTACGCGGACGAGACGATCGGCGATCGGATCGGTCGGCTCCGTGAGCGACGGGGGCTGACCCAAGAACAGCTCGCCGAGCTCGCGAACGTGTCAGTGGACACTGTGCGGAAGCTTGAGCAGAACCGACGATTGACGGCTCGGCTTTCCACACTGAACCAGCTCGCCCGCGCCCTGGATGTCGAGACGTCCGCACTGGTCGGTCAGCCGACCACCTTCGAAGTGCGCTCTGATGGCGACACTCCCTCCGTGCTCGCACTGAGGCAGGCGGTTTCACCGCTGTCCGACCTGCTCGGTGAGGACCACGACACGGAAGACCCACCCTCCCTGGGAGCGCTGCGCGCTTCGCTTCGCTCGACGGAAGTCATCCGTCGCGAGGGACGCATGGGCGAAATCGGTTCGCTTCTGCCTCAGCTCATCCGAGACGCTCGCGCTGCGGCCCGCGCCTATCACAGCAGCGACCAAGCAGCCGCCCATGCCGTCCTGGCCGAGGCATACCAAGTAGCGGCGACCACGCTCACAGCGCTGGGCAAGGAAGACGCCGCGTTCACCGCCATGGAACGCGCTACGGAGGCGGCCAGACGCTCCGACGACCCCCACCTCGAATCCATTGGCGCCTCAACCCTGGCGTGGATCTTCACGAAGCAAGGCCGCCTTGAAGATGCCGAGCGCGTGGCACTGACCTATTCCGACCAGATCAACCCCGGCTTCCGCTCTCAGCCTGTGGATCTCTCGCTGTGGGGAATTCTGCTGCTGCGGGCGGCCACTGCGACCGTGCGTCAGGGCGAGGGCAAGTACGACAGGGTGAAGGAGCTGCTGAGGCTGTCAACGGGCGCCGCAGCAAGCATCGGGACCGATCGCCTCGACTACGCCACTCCGTTCGGCCCGACCAACGTGGGTGTGGCGAAGGTGAATTTCCTGGTTGAGATGGAGCAAAGCGCCGATGCGGTAGCCACGGCCCGCACTGTGCAGGGCGTCGGCTCGCTTCCTCCGACGTGGCGGGCACGATTTCATGTGGATCGCGCCCTGGCGTACTCCGATCTCCGCCAGGATGCGTCGGCCATCCGTGCCCTGCTGAAAGCGGAGGAGGACGCACCCGAGTGGATGAGGTACCACGGCACCGCACGCCAGCTTGTGGCCGAGCTGCGCAGCCGGGAGCGGCGCCGTACCTCCCCGGTGACGCAACTCGCAGACCGTCTTCACCTGGACGGGTAGGGCATCGCGTCCTACCCGAGTGCGAAACCAGGACAGCTCGTCACTGTCTGTTCGTGAGCGGTGCCCTTAAGTTACGCCCCACTGAAACAGCGGCCTCGATCGCGCGACCCTCGTCAGGGCAGACCGGCGCCGCCTACGCATGACAACTGGGGCGCATATGACGACCGAAGCCGAACCATGGACACCTCCCAGAGGCCGTAGCGCGCAACTGCAGCCCGCCGGCAAATCGTGGGACGTCGTGCGCGTCCCACGCTTCCTCGGCAAGCCAGCCTTGGAATCGCTCGGCGAAGCCACGGGCTCGGTCATCGAGAACCCCTTCGACGGGGTGCTGTACTGGCTGATCCAGCCCTGTGCCGCGTCCAGTTGGGACACAAGCCTGCTGCCCTCCGTCGAGGTGTGGGGGTCGACGGCCTACATCGAGGTGCCTCCCACAGACCGCACGACCGGGCCCGGCGTCCACTGGCGCGTACCGCTCCGGCACGGCCGGTACCTCACCGACCCGACGGCTCTCCTCGCCGCGCTGAAGATCGCGACCAGCGCGGCGCTCGGCCCACGCGAGGAGGCGTCCCGGTGACCGAATGCTGCTATCGCTGCGACAAGCCCACCCCCGAACCGATCACCGTGCTGCGCGCATCAGCCTCCGGGCCCGGCTGCCTGCGCCACCTGTGCCCGGACTGCAACCGACGACGACCGCACCCCGACGCCGACCTCTACGACGTGCTGGTCACCTTGCAGCGCGAGAGGCAGACGACGACATGACCGCCCCGGCCAACGCCAGGCGCCTGTCCCCGTACTGCGCCATGTACACGGCCGAGCCCGACACCACGCCCGACGAGATCCACGCCTTCTGCAAAGGACCGGGCGAGGTAAGGGCGGCGCCCATGCCGCCCGCGTCCCGGGGCGCGCTGATCTTCACCGTGCGCTGCGACTGCGACTGCCACCAGGCCCCGCCCACCTAGACCGTTGCGCCCCTGTTCGGTGTCCAGCGAAGCGTCATATCGGGCAGGTTCTCCATGTTGCGATCACCGTCGTTGGTGTCGAGGACGGTGAACCCGTGGCGCTCGTAGAACGCGCGGGCCTCGGTGTTCTGCTGAAAGACGTGGAGGGACACCCCGTCGGGGCTGTGCCGCCTTACCTCATCGAGCAGTAGCGTGCCGATGCCCTGCCGACGGACGTCCGGGCGCAGATAGAGGTCTTCGAGCATGTCACCGTCAAGGGCTGCATAGCCGGTGATCTCCGCGTCACGCACTGCCACCCAGGTGCGGCATTGCTTGAGCAGGACGTCCCGAACCCATCGGGTCACCTGCTCGTGATCGCGCTTCTGCGGGGGCAGATAGGGCATGGTCGCCGACCGCGAGGCCATATGGATGCTCGCGATCACGGCCGCATCCGCCTCCTCCGCGCATCGGATCCGAGTCCTGCCGTCATCACGCGTCATTTGCTCATCCATTGATCGATCTCAGTGCTGATCTGCGCTTTCAACTCCGCGGGAGCGAAACTGGCTTCGACCGAGGCACGGGCCAGGTTCGCCAGTTCGGCGTCGCCGTACCCGAAGATCTCGCGGGCGTGCTGGTACTCCGCCGCCAACGACGTCTCCCCGTCAGTGTTCACGGTGACCGTCAGACCGGCCTCGATCAGGCGCGGCAGCGGGTGCTCCGCCAGCGACGGCACCAGGCCGAGCAGGACATTGGAGGAGGGGCAGACCTCCAGCGGCACACGGCGTCTCCGCAACTCGGCCACCAGGTCCGGATCCTCCAACACGCGGATGCCGTGGCCGATCCGCTCCGCGTGCCCCGCCGTCAAGGCCTCCCGGACGCTGGCCGGGCCCGCCGTCTCCCCGGCATGGTGCACCAGGTGCAGCCCCGCCTCGCGGGCGGCCTGGAGCACCTCGGCGAAGGGCGCCGCCGGGTAGGACTCGTCTCCTGCGAGGCCGATGGCGATCACCTGCGGGTACCGGGTGGCCATCTTGAGGCTTTCCCACAGCCGCTCGACGGGGCGACGGCGCGAGTGGTCCAGGATCACCCGAGTTTGGATGCCGTACCGCTCCGCGCCGGCGGCCAGTCCCTCCACCACCGCTTCCAGCGGCATCTCCGGATCGCCGAGGCGCTCGCCGTGGGCCGCCGCGGTGAAGGTGACCTCCGCGTAGCGGACGCCCTGACCCGCCTCGTCCTGGCAGAACTCCTCGGCGATACGACGGAAGTGCCGATGCTCGCGGAGCAGCGCGCGCACCCCGGCCCGCTGGTCTGCGAACTCCCCGAAACTGGTGAATGGCCGGTCCTGGACAGGCGGCTCGCCTCCCAGCTCGCGGATCGTGGCGCGACGGACGGTGCTTTCCAGGTGCGTGTGCAGATGGGCCTTGGGCAGTAGGCGGAGATCTCTCACGGCGGGACTCTAACGACTCCCACAAAATGAGGCTTCTGGATTTCCAGGAGTGAAGTGTCGGCCGCCCCGAGCGACCTGGCAGACGCCGGCCCGCGCTGTGCGGTTCCGCAGCGCCTTCGCCCGCTGGCCACTCCGGCTACAGGGAGCACGGAGACGAAACCCCGGGATCTCGGTGAACGGCACGCGCCAATATGGTGGGCCGATGACGTCGATCAAGAAGTTCCAAGTCACCTTCGACTGCGCAGAACCTGAGCGCCTCGCTCGTTTCTGGTGCGAGGTGTTGGGGTACGTCGTACCGCCGCCGCCGGAGGGGTTTGCCACTTGGGACGATTTCAAGGGCTCGCAACCACCTGAGCAGCGGGATTCATGGTTCGCATGCATTGATCCCTCAGGTGTGGGCCCGCGACTGTACTTCCAGCGCGTCCCCGAAGGGAAGGCCGCGAAGAACCGGGTGCATCTTGATGTGCGGGTCGGCACCGGACTCGTGGGGGAAGAGCGCCTCGCCGCACTTGAGGCCGAATGCGCACGGCTGGTCCCGCTCGGCGCGGTACACGTGCAGACGCTGTATGACGGCAATGATTCGTGCATCCCGATGCTGGACATCGAGGGCAACGAGTTCTGTATCGACTGAAGGGCACGCCGAGCTTGTCTACGGGCTGTGGGCGCCGGAGGCGGGCGACGGGGGCGGAAGCAGTTCGCCACGGGCCAGGGCCAGGACGGTCCGGGCCGCGATGCCACCGATGAGGACGGTGATGGCCGCGAGGACGAGGTACGTGTAGACGACGTGGCCCGCCGGTTTGCCGGCATCGATCCAGTGCAGCGTGGTGGTGGCGACCACGGCCCAGGAGAAGGTGAACGCCCACGTGCTGACCGTGAACCGCAGGCGCGCGTAGAGGGGGATCAGCCGGAGCTGGACGATGACCATCAGCAGTCCGTATCCGGCCAGCCCGGCCGCGATGAAGTCCACCCGGCCCTGGTCGAGTGCGAAGTAGGCGACGCTGGCGATGGCGGCGGGGGCCACCTCGATCGTCATCGTCGGCAGGAGCGGCTCGGGCAGTCGAGGGCGGTGGAACAGCCTTCCCGTAATCATCGAACCGAGGATGAACCAGCAGATCACGCCCAAGCCGAACATGACCTCGGCCAGCCGGGTCTGTCCCACCCTCGCGGCGCTGATGCAGGAAACCAGGCCGCCGGCCACCGTGGGCAGGAAGTAGCCGGGGTGCATCCGGTCCAGGTCCATGTCCCGGCAGACCCACTGTCCGGTGAGCCACCCGCCGAACAGCACGGTCAGCACGAGAAAGACGTCCACCAGGATCTTCCCCGCCGTCGGGCTGTACGGCGCCAGCCCCTCGCTCGCCAGCAGCATCGGGGTGATCAGCGCCAGGGAGGCGAACGGACTCGCCACGGGGTCTTCCAGATCGGCGCGGAGCCTCCCCCTGCCGCCGCACGCGTAGGCCAGATACCAACCCACCGATACCAGCCACACGGCAGCGGCCAGTCCGATCAGGGCTCTTCCGACGATCATCGGAACATGCCCCGCCTGACCAGCGGCCACCCAACTGCCGCCGAGACCGGCCAGGCCGAAGGCCATGCTGAAAATGTTGGGCGGGACGCGCGGTACGGCCATCGCCAGGGCTCCTTTCAGATCCGGCCGATGAGCCCACCGCTACCCACTGTGCGGCCCGCAGGCCGCCTCCGCGACTTTGCCGTGCGGCAGCCCGCGCCAGCCGACCCCCGCGCCGTAAAGTTTCTTCGCAAACCGCCCGGGCGACGATAGAAAAGAGCACTGATCGGCCCCGACACCGAACGGAGCATGACTTTGACCTCAACGGAACGCGCCATTGCCGCCGCCGAGGCCCACAGCGCGCACAACTACCATCCGCTTCCGGTCGTCGTCGCGTCCGCCGAGGGCGCCTGGATGACCGATGTCGAGGGGAGGCGGTACCTCGACATGCTCGCCGGGTACTCGGCGCTCAACTTCGGGCATGGCAACCGCCGGTTGATCGAGGCCGCGAAGGCCCAGCTGGAGCGGGTCACGCTCACCTCCCGCGCGTTCCATCACGACCGCTTCGCCACCTTCTGCTCGGAGCTGGCCGAGCTGTGCGGCATGGAGATGGTGCTGCCCATGAACACGGGGGCGGAGGCGGTGGAGACGGCCGTGAAGACCGCCCGGAAGTGGGGCTACCGGGTCAAGGGCGTTCCGGACGGCCGGGCGAAGATCATCGTCGCGGACAACAACTTCCACGGCCGGACGACCACCGTCATCAGCTTCTCGACCGACCCCGAGGCCCGCGCCGACTTCGGCCCCTACACGCCGGGCTTCGAGATCGTGCCGTACGGCGATCTGGCCGCGATGGAGGCGGCCCTGGACGCCGCCGGTGACGACGCGGTGGCCGTGCTGCTGGAGCCCATCCAGGGCGAGGCGGGGGTGCTGGTGCCGCCGGCCGGCTATCTGGCCGGGGTCCGGGAGCTGACCCGCGCGCGGAACGTGCTGTTCATGGCGGACGAGATCCAGTCCGGCCTGGGCCGCACCGGCAGGACCTTCGCCTGCGAGCACGAGGGCGTCGTCCCGGACGTCTATGTGCTGGGCAAGGCGCTCGGCGGCGGTGTGGTGCCGGTGTCGGCGGTGGTGTCCTCCCATGAGGTGCTCGGGGTGTACCGGCCGGGCGAACACGGTTCGACCTTCGGCGGCAACCCCCTGGCCTGCGCGGTCGCGCTGGAGGTCATCGCCATACTGCGGACGGGCGAGTACCAGCAGCGGGCGGCGGAGCTCGGCGAGCATCTGCACGGCGAGCTGGGGCTGCTGGTGGAGAGCCCGGCGTACCGGGGCGGCGTGCGGGCCGTGCGCGGGCGGGGGCTGTGGGCGGGGGTGGACATCGACCCCGCGCTCGGCACCGGGCGGCAGATCTCGGAGCAGCTCATGGACCGGGGGGTGCTGGTCAAGGACACCCATGGCTCCACGATCCGGCTCGCGCCCCCGCTGGTGATCAGCAAGGAGGATCTGGACTGGGGGCTGGACCAGCTGCGGGCGGTTCTGGCCGGGTGAGCGCCCGCGCCTGATCGAGCCGGCGGAGGGCCGTCGGGCAGCGCTCGGCGGCCCTCACCCCGGCATCACACCGGGAGCGCCCGGCACAGCGCCTCCAGCGCGCCCGCGAACGCGTGGTCTGGCGGGGTCCCGTAGCCGACCACCAGCGCGTCGGCCGGTTCGGCCGGTTCGCCCGGCTCCCCGCCGGGCCGGGCGGCGGCCGGCTCGTGCCGGAAGCGGGCCAGTCCGTCCATCGCCAGTCCCTGCCAGGCCGCGCCCTGCACCACGGAGCGCTCGGTCCCCGGCGGGATGTCGAGCACCGCGTGCAGCCCCGCCGCGATCCCCCTGACCCGCACCCCCGGCGCGCGCTCGGCGAGCGCCGCGACCAGCTGGTCGCGGCGGCGCCGGTAGCGCAGCCGCATGCCGCGCACATGGCGGTCGTACGCCCCGGAGTCGAGGAACTCGGCGAGCGTCAGCTGGTCCAGCGCGGCCGTCGGCCACTCCCCCGCCTCCTTGACCGCCAGCACGCCGTCCATCAGATGGGCCGGCACCACCATCCAGGCCAGCCGCAGCGCCGGGGCCAGGCTCTTGCTCGACGTGCCCAGGTAGAGCACGCGCTCGGGGTCGAGCCCTTGGAGCGCCCCGACCGGGTTGCGGTCGTAGCGGAACTCCCCGTCGTAGTCGTCCTCCACCACCAGCCCGCCGGTGCGGGAGGCCCAGTCGACCACGGCGGCGCGGCGGTCGGGGTGCAGGGACACCCCGGTCGGGAACTGATGCGCCGGGGTGAGCATGACGGTCCGTACGCCGCCGAGCCCGGCCAGCTCGTCGGTGCGGGCGCCGCGGTCGTCGACCGGCAGCGGCACGGTGCGCAGCCCGGCGCGCCGCATGACGTCCCAGTGGAAGTCCAGCCCGTACGACTCGACGGCCACGTCCCGCTCGCCCGCGGCCCGGAGCACCCTGCTGAGCACGGCCAGCCCCTGTTTGAAGCCCGCGCAGACCACGATCCGCTCCGGGTCGGCCCGCACCCCCCGGGCGCGCGCCACATAGTCGGCGAGCGCGCGGCGCAGCTCGGGCCGCCCGCGCGGCCCGCCGTACGCGAAGGCGTCGCTCGGCGCCGCGGCCAGGGCCCGCCGGGCGGCGGAGAGCCAGGCCCCGCGGGGGAAGGACGAGACATCGGGCGAGCCGGGCCGCAGGTCGTAGGCGGGGTGGCGGTGCGGCGCGGCGGCCGGCGGGGTGCGCGGGGGCAGAGGCTCGGGCGGTACGACGCGCTGGGCGACGCGGGTTCCCGAGCCCTGCCGGGCGGTGAGCCAGCCTTCGGCGACGAGCTCGCCGTAGGCGTCGGCGACGGTGTTACGGGCGATGCCGAGGTCGGCGGCGAGCGAGCGGGAGGAGGGCAGCCGGGTGCCGGGGGCGAGGCGTCCGCCGCGTACGGCGTCGCGCAGGGAGCGGATGAGCGCGGCGCGCACCCCCGTGGTGCCGTGTCCCGGAAGGCCGGACCGCAGGTCAGACCCCAGGTCCAAATGAAGATCGGCGCCGGGCCCGGCCGGGGGCGGCCCGGAAATGGCCCATGAATCCTCCATGGAAATGGACCATACCCCTGGGCTACTCGCGTCCTAGCGTGGCAGTCATGACGACCACCGACAAGACATCCCGGAGCACCCACGAGCACGGCCCCCGCATGCGGCTGGCGAAGCTCGCCCCCGAGTTCTACAAGGCGATGGTCGGCCTCGACGCGGCGGCCCGCAAGGACCTCGACCCCGCCCTGGTCGACCTCATCAAGATCCGCGCCTCGCAGATCAACCACTGCGCGTTCTGCGTCAACATGCACACCCGGGACGCGCGCGAGGCGGGCGAGACCGAGGAGCGCCTGCACCTCCTCAGCGCCTGGGAGGAGGCGGCGGGCTTCTTCACCGAGAAGGAGCGGGCGGCGCTCGCGCTGACCGAGGCCGTCACCGTGCTGACCGACGGCTTCGTCCCGGACGCGGTGTACGAGCGGGCGGCGGCCCACTTCGAGGAGGCCGAACTCGCCCAGGTCATCGCCGCGATCATCGCCATCAACGCCTGGAACCGCATTGGCGTCAGCACCCGCATGGTGCCGGGCAGGGCATGACCGGCACCTTCGCGCGGCCGACGGGATGCGGCGCGCCGGGTGCGACTCGCGTCACGTTCGGCCCGGGTCCGTTCCGCCGGTCCCCGGCCGCGGCCGCGGCCGCGGCGATCGCCGCGGAACCGCGCCCGGCGTAAGGCCATAATCCCGACAAGGGAATACGGCTCTCCCGATTTCTCACCGCAAAGCCGACCAATAACGCCAACGGGATTCCCCCGGAACCCAGCGACATTTAAAGCCGCTGGACACGTCTGCGGGGCGGAGTTATCGTGCACTCGAATTCCGGGAAAACCTGGAAAAGCGGTACAGAAATCGGGGAGCAACAACAGAATGACAAATCTCATAGGGGAGCGCGGAGCGGCCGAACGCCTGGGTGGGGGACGCCGGTTGGCGACCCGTGCGGTGCTGGCCGCGGCGCTTTCCGTGGGCGCGCTGGCGGGCGCCGGGGCGGCGCAGGCCGACGAAAATCCCTCGACTCCGACCCCCAGGATTATCGGCGGCCATGACGCCACCGAAAACTACTCATTCATCGTTTCCTTGCAGAAGGAAAGGAACGGTGATCCGGACGGTCACCGTTGCACCGGAGCGCTGATCCGCAAGGACTGGGTGGTGACCGCGGCCCACTGCGTCACCGAGCCGGGCACCGGCTCGGACCCGTACACGGTCATGGACCCGGCGCTGTTCCACGTCCGGGTGGGCTCCAACGACCGGACCACCGGCGGCACCGTCGCGAAGATCAAGAAGATCGAGGTCGACCCCGGGTACAAGTGGCTCGACGACCGCTCCGAGGGCTACGACGTGGCGCTCCTCCAGCTCGACACCGCGGTGACCAACAAGCCGGTCGCCCTGGCGCCCACATCGACCAAGGAGGGCACCGCGGTTCGCCAGCTCGGCTGGGGCTACACCTCGACGGCCGACGTCGGCGACGTGAGCAAGCTCCCGGTGAAGCTCCAGGAGCTCGACACCACGGTGCTCAACCCGGCCGCGGAAGAGTGCCGGGTGGACGCCGCGGGGGACGACGCGTGGGGCATCCGCGAGGGCGATGTGTGCACGGACAACCCGCAGGACACCTACGGCCCGTGCAACGGTGACTCCGGCTCGCCGCTGCTGAGGAAGGTCAACGGCCGCTGGCAGATCGTCGGCGTGGACAGCCGTGGCATCGGCGAGGTCTGCGGTTCGACCCCGGACATCTACACCGACCTCCACTACCACCGCTCCTGGCTGACCAGCGTCATCGGCTGACCAACGACCCCGTACGCCCGCACGCCGACACTCACGTCGGCGTGCGGGCGTACGGGTCAGCCGGCGAACCAGCGGACGGGGGCCGGGCGCAGGTTCTCGTAGACGTGCTTGGTCTCGCGGTATGCGGCCAGCCCCGAGGGTCCCAGCTCGCGCCCGACGCCGGACTTGCCGAACCCGCCCCACTCGGCCTGCGGGAGGTACGGGTGGTAGTCGTTGATCCACACGGTGCCGTGCCGCAGCCGCCCCGCGACGCGGCGCGCCCGCGCGGTGTCCCGGGACCAGACGGCGCCCGCGAGCCCGTACTCCGTGTCGTTGGCGAGCGCGACGGCCTCGTCCTCGGTCCGGAAGGACTCGACGGTCAGGATCGGGCCGAAGGTCTCCTCCCGCACCACCCGCATCTCGCGGTGGCACTGGTCGAGGATCGTCGGCAGATAGAAGTACCCGGTCGCGGGGCGGGACTCGGACGGCTCGGGCTGCTCGCCGCCGCAGCGCAGCAGCGCGCCCTCCTCCAGCGCGGCGGCCACATATGCCTCGGCCTTGTCCAACTGCGCGGCCGATACGAGCGGTCCGCACTCGACGCCCGGCTCGGTGCCGCGCCCCAGCCTGATCTTCCGGGCCCGGCGGGCGAGTTCGGCGACGAACCGCTCGCGCACCGGCTCCTCGATGATCAGCCGGGCCCCGGCCGAGCAGACCTGGCCGCTGTGGATGAAGGCGGCGTTGAGGGCCTGGTCGACCGCGGTGTCAAAGCCCTCGGCGGTGTCGCAGGCGTCGGCGAAGACGACATTGGGGTTCTTGCCGCCGAGTTCGAGCACGACCTTCTTCACGCCCGGCGCGGCCGCCCGCATCACCTTCGTACCGCCGGCCAGACTGCCGGTGAAGGACACCAGATCCACATCGGGGTGCTCGGCCAGGCGGGCGCCGACGGGGTCGCCCGCGCCGGTCACCAGATTGCCGACCCCGGCCGACAGCCCGGCCTCGGCCAGGAGCTTCATCAGATGCACCGTCGACAGCGGGGTCAGTTCGCTGGGCTTGACGACGAACGTGTTGCCCGCGACGAGCGCCGGGGCGACCTTCCAGCCGGCCTGGAGCAGCGGATAGTTCCACGGGGCGAGCAGCGCGCAGACGCCCACCGGCTCGTGCACGACCACGCTGTGCACATCGTGCGTGCCCGCGTCAACCACGCGCCCGGCCGGCTCGGAGGCGGCCAACCGGGCGAAGTAGCGAAAGGCGTTGGTGACGTCGTCGACGTCGACCCGCCCCTCCTGGAGCGTCTTGCCGGTGTCGCGGCTCTCGGACAGCGCGATCTTCTCACGGTCGCGCTGGAGCAGATCGGCGGCGCGGAGCAGCAGCGCCGCCCGCTCGGCCACCGGCGTATGCGGCCAGGGGCCCGTGTCGAAGGCGCGGCGGGCGGCGGCGACGGCCGCGTCGGCGTCGTCGGAGCCGCCCTCGGACACGACCGCGAGGGTCTTGGCGTCCGCGGGGTCGAGGACCTCCCGCTGCGCGCCGGATGCGGCGGCGCGCCACACCCCGTCCACAAGAATGGTCTCGGCTGCCGACACGTCCGCTCCGCCTTCCGATGCCGCGGGATTCGCGCCGCCGGCCTCGCCGACGACGCCGAGCCCCTCCCCGAACGGACCGGGCCCATGCCTGATTCTCGTTCAGAAGTGGCCGGACTCACCCGATCACGAGACTCGCGGACGGGCCGGGTCAATTCTGGAAGGAGTCGACGGCGGTCCGCTGGATCTCCTCCTGCCCGGCGCGATCGCCGGCCGGGCCGATGACCAGCACGGCGTACATCGTGCCGTCGGGCGCGGCGAAGCGGTGGTCGAGGATGCGCCGGAGGCCGCCGTACTCCTGGCTGTCGTACGTGTACTCCAGCTCCGCCGCGTCCATCGCGCCCTGGCCCGCGCGCTCCAGGGTGATCCGCTCATAGCCGCGCTGGCGCGAGGCGATTCGCTCCGCTTCCCGCGCGGACTCGTACGGAGTGCTCTCCGGGCCGTGCAACTCGAAGATCTGAAGCCTGGTGGCCTGGTCGGACGAGGTGTAGAAGACGCTGGGGCCCTCGACGGTGCGCCGCCATCCGTCCGGGACGGCGAGGGTGAAGCCCGCCGGGTCGTCCTCCGTACGGAAGCCCTCGGGCGGCTCGCCCGGCGGCGCGGAGGGCGGGTCCGAAGGGGTCTGTGACGGGGACTCGTACGGGCCCGCCGAGGGAGACGCCGTGGGGGAGGTCGATGGGGAGGCCGACGGGGTGCCGGACTCCGGTCCGGGAGCCGGGAAGGTGTCGGAGGGCGGTGTACCGTCCCCGCCCGACGGCCCGGGCGCCGGGCCGTCGCTCACCCCGGGAAAGAGCCCCGCCCGCTGCCCGGCCTTGCCGTCGCTCCCGAACGCCACCCATCCGGCGAACGCGACCGCGCCGCACAACACCACCGCCACGGCGGCCACCCGCAGGCCCCGCCTGGCGTCGCGCTCGTCGTATCCCGTGCCCGTATCGCCGGCCATGCGCTCCCCCGCCCCCGAGGCCGGCGTCAACCCTCACCGGCAACCCCTCCCAAAATAGGGGAATCCCCGCCACAGTCATAGAGAATGGCGAAAGGGCCACCCTCCGGAGTGAATACCGGAAGGTGGCCCTTCGGATACGAACGCGGATACGGCTACGTACCCCGCACGGCCGTACAGCCCTACAGCCGTACAGCCGTCAGATCAGGCCGAGGCCGCGCACGGCGTCGCGCTCCTCCTCCAGCTCCTTCACCGACGCGTCGATGCGGGCGCGCGAGAAGTCGTTGATGTCCAGGCCCTGGACGATCTCGAACTTGCCGTCCTTGGCAGTGACCGGGAAGGACGAGATGAGCCCCTCCGCCACGCCGTACGAGCCGTCGGAGACCACACCGGCGGAGGTCCAGTCCCCGGCCGTGGTGCCGTTGACCCAGGTGTACACGTGGTCGATGGCGGCGTTGGCGGCGGAGGCGGCCGACGAGGCGCCGCGCGCCTCGATGATCGCGGCACCGCGCTTGGCGACGGTCGGGATGAACGTGTCGGCCAGCCACTGCTCGTCGTTCAGGACCTCCGCGGCGTTCTTGCCCGCGACCTCGGCGTGGAAGACGTCCGGGTACTGGGTGGCGGAGTGGTTGCCCCAGATCGTGAGCTTGGAGATCTCCGAGACCGGGACGCCGGTCTTCTTCGAGAGCTGCGACAGGGCGCGGTTGTGGTCCAGGCGGGTCATCGCGGTGAAGCGCTCGGCCGGTACGTCCGGGGCGGCGGCCTGCGCGATGAGCGCGTTGGTGTTCGCCGGGTTGCCCACGACCAGGACCTTGATGTCGTCCGCCGCGTGGTCGTTGATGGCCTTGCCCTGCGGCTTGAAGATGCCGCCGTTGGCCTCCAGCAGGTCGCCGCGCTCCATGCCCTTCGTCCGCGGGCGGGCGCCGACCAGCAGCGCCACGTTCGCGCCGTTGAAGGCCACGTTCGGGTCGTCGGTGATGTCGATGCCCTGAAGCAGCGGGAAGGCGCAGTCGTCGAGCTCCATCGCGGTGCCCTCGGCGGCCTTCAGACCCTGGGGAATCTCCAGGAGGTTCAGCTTGACCGGCACATCCGCGCCGAGGAGCTGGCCGGAGGCGATGCGGAAGAGCAGCGCGTAGCCGATCTGGCCGGCCGCGCCGGTGACGGTGACATTGACGGGAGTGCGGGTCATGGCGGTCTCCTGCGCTGTGTTTTCTGTCGATCTCTTGGTGTCGAGATACCCGCGTCAGGCTATCCGACGGGGGCGCGCGGAACCCCGGGGGCCACTGTGTAACTGCTCACCGCCGACCGGCAAGGCCGGGCCGGGGCCGCGCGGGCCCCGGCCCGGCATTCGGCGGCCGCCTGCCGGCAAGGGGGGAGTGAGCAGACGGCCGCCCCGGCGCCATGCCGCACCCGTGGGGGGTAGGCGTGCGCCTGCCCTGATTCGGCGCGGGCATTCCCACCGATGCCGATATTCCTCGGAGACTCCCTCGAACGAGGGGCGCGCTACGGTGCGCCGGTGCGCCCCGTGGTGGCCGCCGCGGTGCAGCCGCGCTGTCCCGTGGTGAGCGTGGCGCAGCCCTTGGCGCCGGTGGAGGAGCCGACCGAGATCATCGGGGTGTAGGCGTCGCCGTCCGCGTTGACCTTGCCGTTCTCGGCGCTCGCCGGGACGCCGCCCTGGACGGCGGCGGTCACCTGTAAGCGATCGCCGGGACGGCCCTTGGTGATCCGGGCCCATGCCGCGCCGCACACCTTGCTGTAGCGCACCTCGACATACGCGCTGCCCACCGTCACGCTCGCGGTCGTCCTGGCGTACGTGCCGCCGCACCCCATCGCCTCGGGGTCCCGGCCGGTGCACTCCTGGCCCGCGCACTTCACCCCGCTGGGCAGCCCGGGGCCGGTGGTCGTGGTCCGGCCGGGCGCCGGGTCCTTCAGCCGCTCGTCCGCGTGGCCCCCCGGATTGACCAGGAGCACCGCGCCCGCGGTCACCAGCGCCACCCCGACCGCCGCGGCGCCGAACAGCGGGGCGCGGCGGCGCCGCCGGTCCGGCGACGGCGGCCGTGACGACGGCCCGGCGCCGTCGGGGGCGCCCGCACGCGGCGATCCCGGCCGGTCGGGCGGCGCGGGGAGCACGGTCGGCGTGGCGGAGACGAGCGGGGGGTCCGCCACGGCCCGGGCGGCGACGGCCCTGAGCACCGCCTCGGAGCGGGAGGTCTCGGCGCGGGGCGGCTCGGTGCGGGGAGGCTCGGTACGCGGTGGCTCCAGCTCGGTACGGGGCGGCTCGGCGCGGAGTGGGTCTGCGTGGACTAGGTCTGCGCGGAGTGGTTCGGTACGCGGCAACTCGGCGTGGGGTAACTCCGCGCGCGGCGGCTCGACACGGGGCGTCGCGGCCCTCGGCTCTCCCAGCGCGGCCCGCGCCTGCGCGACCCTGATCGACTCCATCGTGACGTCGTGCCGCAGCTCGGAGCGGCTCCACGCGCGCTCCGCCAGCTCCCACAGGGTGCTCAGATGCTCGACGTCCGTGCCGGTCGCCTCGGCCAGCGCCACCACCGCGCCCTGCGGCGGCAGCAGACGGCCGTTCAGATAGCGCTCCCATGACGTCTTGCTGTAACCGGTGCGGTCGGCGACCGCGACCAGGCTCAGCTCGCTCTGCTCGACGAGCCGGCGCAGTTGCCCGGCGAACTCCCGAACCTGCGGATCGAGCTCCTCCGGCAGCTCCCTCCAACGAGGCATTTGCCTCCCCCTGTCCCCCCGCATGTACCCGTGAACTTCCCCTGCCCTGCCCAAGAATGACAGTTCCCCCAGCAGGGGCGCACCGGAGCATTCCGGACTCCGATGCGCTCTCCCATGCGCCCCTACACAGCTGTTGCGCACCCGGGACGTCGTACCGGAATGGTCACTTCCGCGCCACAGGCCCTCGACGTCCATTGATCCAGCAGGGCTTTTAACAGAACCCTTATGCCAGACGGCCCGTCCTTCTTCGGGGGAGAGGACGGGCCGTCGCGGCGAACGTTCGAGAGACGGGGTTTATCGGACGGTGAAATGCACCACGTCCTCCAGGAACGGGATCTCCACCCAGGGGTCGGGCTGGACCATCAGCGACAGCAGCACGATCGCCGAGCCCAGCACCCCGTACGTCAGCATGTCGGTGAACCGGGAGCGCACCGCCAGCATCCCGACCTCCGGCAGCGCCCACCGCAGCAGCGCGCCCGCCAGCAGGGACAGCCCCACCAGGACCGTGCCCGCGCGGAACGCGTCCAGGGACACCAGCAGCAGCCCCACGCCGACGCCGCCCATCACCGCCAGCAGCGGCCACTGACGGGCGGGCGCCGGAGCGCCGCCGGGCGCGGCGCGGCCGCCGCCCTCCGGGCGCGCGGTGTCCCGCGTGATCAGCGGAAAGCGACGCGACCTCATGGCGGTGCGCGGTCCGGCCGACTCGGCCGTCCGCTCGGCCGTCCGCTCGACGGTCGGCTCGGCCGTCGGCTCGGCGGTCGAGTCCGCGGTCGGCTCGTCGGCCTCAGCCGGCATGCCCGGCACCGGTGTCGCCGTCGTTGGCCTTGGCGTCGCGCTCCGCGGCCTCCACCACGTTGACCAGCAGCTGAGCGCGGGTCATCGGACCGACGCCGCCCGGGTTCGGGGAGATCCAGCCCGCGACCTCGCTCACGTCGGGGTGCACATCGCCGGCGATCTTGCCGTGCTCGTCCCGGCTGACGCCGACGTCGAGCACCGCCGCCCCCGGCTTGACGTCCTCCGCCTTGATCAGGTGCCGCACCCCGGCCGCCGCCACGATGATGTCGGCCTGCCGCAGCAGCCCGGACAGGTCGCGGGTGCCGGTGTGGCACAGCGTGACCGTGGCGTTCTCCGAGCGCCGGGTGAGCAGCAGCCCGATCGACCGGCCGACGGTGATGCCGCGGCCGACGACCACCACATGGGCGCCGTTGATCTCCACGCCGTGGTGGCGCAGCAGCTGGATGATGCCGTACGGGGTGCACGGCAGGGGGCCGGTCTCGTTCAGCACCAGCCGGCCGAGGTTCGTCGGGTGCAGCCCGTCCGCGTCCTTGGCCGGGTCGATCAGCTCCAGCACGCGGTTGGCGTCGATGCCCTTGGGGAGCGGCAGCTGGACGATGTAGCCCGTGCACTCCGGGTCCTCGTTCAGCTCCCGTACGGCCGCCTCGATCTCCTCCTGGGTGGCGGTCTCGGGCAGGTCGCGCCGGATGGAGGCGATGCCGACCTCGGCGCAGTCGCGGTGCTTGCCCGCGACGTACCACTTGCTGCCCGGGTCCTCGCCGACCAGCACGGTCCCGAGGCCGGGATGGACGCCCTTGGCCTTGAGCGCCTCCACGCGGCTGACGAGGTCGGACTTGATCGCGGCTGCGGTTGCCTTGCCATCGAGAATCTGCGCGGTCATGGCTTCATCCTCCCGGATGCGGGGACGTCTGTTCCAATCAGGGCCCGCCCCACTCGGGGTCCGGCGGGATCCGGGCCATGTATGTCGTGCGTCGTGTGACGTATGTCGCCCACGGCCCGAGGGCCGCACCCCGCGCGTCGGGGGTGCGGCCCTCGGTCGGTACCACTCAGTGGAAGAAGTGGCGCGTGCCCGTGAAGTACATGGTCACACCCGCCTTCTGGGCCGCCTCGACGGTCAGCTCGTCGCGGACCGAGCCGCCCGGCTGCACCACGGCCTTGACCCCGGCCTCGGCCAGCACCTCGAAGCCGTCCGGGAAGGGGAAGAAGGCGTCGGAGGCGGCGTACGAGCCGCTCGCCCGCTCCTCGCCCGCCCGCTGCACGGCCAGCCGCGCCGAGTCGACGCGGTTGACCTGGCCCATGCCGACGCCGACCGTCGCGCCGTCCTTCGAGAGCAGGATCGCGTTGGACTTCACGGCCCGGCAGGCGCGCCAGGCGAAGGCCAGCTCGGCCAGGCCGTCGGCGTCCAGCGCGTCGCCGGTCGCCAGGGTCCAGTTGGCCGGGTCGTCGCCCTCGGCCTGGAGCCGGTCCTTGGCCTGCACCAGGTCGCCGCCCTCAACCGACCGGTACTCGCCGCCCGCCGCCGGGGCGTCGGGGCAGCGCAGCACGCGGATGTTCTTCTTGCGGGCCAGCACCTCGACGGCGCCGTCCTCGTACTCGGGGGCGACGATGACCTCGGTGAAGATCTCGGCGACCTGCTCGGCCATGGCGACCGTCACCGGACGGTTGACGGCGATCACGCCGCCGAACGCCGAGAGCGGGTCGCAGGCGTGCGCCTTGCGGTGGGCCTCGGCGACGTCCGCGCCGACCGCGATGCCGCAGGGGTTGGCGTGCTTGATGATCGCGACGCAGGGCGCGTCGTGATCGTACGCCGCACGCCGCGCGGCCTCGGTGTCGGTGTAGTTGTTGAAGGACATCTCCTTGCCGTGCAGCTGCTCGGCGTACGCGAGGCCCTTGCCGGAGCCGTTGGTGTAGAGCGCGGCGGGCTGGTGCGGGTTCTCGCCGTAGCGCAGCACCTGCTTGCGCTCGTAGGTGACGCCGATGAAGTCCGGCCAGGGGCCCTCGTCGGCCGCGTAGCCTTCCGCGAACCAGTTGGCGACCGCCACGTCGTACGCGGCGGTGTGCTGGAACGCCTCGCTCGCCAGCCGCTTGCGCTGCTCCAGGTCGAAGCCGCCCTCGGCGGCGGCCTTCAGCACATCCGCGTAGCGCCCGGGGTTCACGACCACGGCCACGGACGGGTGGTTCTTGGCGGCGGCGCGGACCATCGAGGGGCCGCCGATGTCGATCTGCTCCACGCACTCGTCGGGCGAGGCGCCCGAGGCGACGGTCTCCCGGAACGGGTAGAGGTTGACCACGACCAGCTCGAAGGGCTCGACGCCCAGCTCGGCGAGCTGCTCACGGTGCGAGTCGAGCCGCTGGTCGGCGAGGATGCCCGCGTGGACGCGCGGGTGCAGCGTCTTGACGCGGCCGTCGAGACACTCGGGGAAGCCGGTCAGCTCCTCCACCTTGGTGACCGGGACGCCCGCGGCGGCGATCTTCGCCGCCGTCGAGCCGGTCGAGACGAGCTGGACCCCGGCCGCGTGCAGCCCCTGGGCCAGCTCCTCGAGCCCCGTCTTGTCGTAGACGCTGACCAGCGCGCGGCGGATGGGCCGCTTCGTACCTTCGGCGGTCACGGGATCATTACCTTTCGTCCCTCAATGCGGTAGCCGTTGCGGGCCAGACGCCCCACGACCTCGACGAGCAGCGAGCGCTCGACTTCCTTGATCCGCTCATGCAGAGCGGACTCGTCGTCCTCGTCCCGGACCTCGACCACGCCCTGGGCGATGATCGGGCCGGTGTCGACGCCGTCGTCGACGAGATGGACGGTGCAGCCGGTCACCTTCACGCCGTACGCGAGCGCGTCGCGCACGCCGTGGGCACCGGGAAAGCTGGGCAGCAGCGCGGGGTGGGTGTTGACGCACCGGCCGCCGAAGCGGGCGAGGAACTCCCGCCCCAGGATCTTCATGAACCCCGCCGAGACCACGAGGTCCGGCTCGTACGCGGCGGTGGCCTCGGCCAGCGCGCGGTCCCACTCGGCGCGGGTGGCGTGGTCCTTCACCCGGCAGACGAAGGTGGGGATCCCCGCGCGCTCGGCGCGCTCCAGGCCCGCGATGCCGGAGCGGTCGGCGCCGACGGCCACGACCTCGGCGCCGAAGCCGGCGGCTCCCTCGGCGGCGATCACGTCGAGCAGGGCCTGAAGGTTCGTACCGGAACCGGAGACGAGGACGACGAGGCGGGCGGGGCGCTCGGGGCGGGCGGCGAGGGGAGGCGGGGAGGCCACGGCGGGGATCTTTCTCGCGGGCGATGCGGGGGGTGGTGCGAAGGCTGGGCGGGTGCTTCTCTGTGGTGGTGCGACAGCGTTTGTGTGGTCGTACAAGGTCGCGGAGTCCTGAATTCCGGGGAACTCTACGAAGCCGCCGACCGTCAGCAACGATACCGGCACATCAAACGGCCCCCGGGGGACGGGGGCGGGCGCGGGAGGTAGCGTCTGGACTGCGAATCCGACTGACGCCGTGGGAACCACCGTCGCGCCCGCGCAGGGGAGCCGTACGGCGCAGGCCGTACGGAAGCCTTGCGTGCAACACGACGACACAAGGGGAAGACACCTCCACATGCCGGACCGACGCCACCGCGCGGCTCACTGCCTCACGCCGACCCCTGCCCGTACCGGGGGGCCGCGATGAGGCACGCCCGCACGTCGCGCACGACGCCGCTGCTCCGGGAGCAGCAGTCCCCGTCCTCCTCCGCCTCGCCCGAGGGCTCGCCCGCCGGGCGCGAGGAGCACAACCCCTTCGCGCCGCCGCCGGAGGGACGGCCGGACCAGCCCTGGCAGCCCAGGGCCCGGCCCGACGCCGCGACGGGCGGCGGTGAGGGCGGCAGCAACAACGGCAACGACAGCGGTGAGCCCGGCGGGCCTGGCGGGCCTGGCGGGCCTGGCGGGGCCGGTGCCCCTCCGTGGCCCAGCGCCCCCGGCGCACCGGGCGGCCAGGACGGCGCGGCGGGTGGCCAGGACGGCCAGGACGGCTCGCCGCAGCAGCCCCCGGCCTGGGGCAGCCAGTGGAGCAGCCGCCAGCCCGGCCGCCAGAACGGCGGCTTCGGCTCGGGCTCTGGGCGGCCGTCCGGTAACGGCGGCCAGGGCGGCTCGGGCGGCCCGCGCTGGGACCCGACCGACCCCGCCCAGCGGCGCGCCCGCTACGCCCTGCTCGCGGGCATGTGGGGCTTCTTCTTCGCGCTGTTCAGCCTGCCGCAGATCGCGCTGCTGCTCGGCGCGCTGGCCCTCTACTGGGGCATCAGCGCCCTGCGCGCCAAGCCGCGCCGGCCCGCGCCGGCGACGCCCCCCTCGGCCGCCCCGCTGAACGCACCGCCGCCCGCCCCGGGCACCACCCCGGCCCACCTCCCGGCGCCGGGCACCGGCCCCTCGAAGCCGCAGTCCACGGCGGCGATCAGCGGGCTGGTCACGGGCGGTCTGGCGCTGGCCATCGTGGCGGCGACCTTCACCGTCCAGATCGTCTACAGCGACTACTACTCGTGTGTGGACGACTCCCTCACCCAGACCTCCCGTCACGCCTGCGAGGACCTGCTGCCGAAGCAGCTCCGTCCACTGCTCAGCACGGAGGACTGAGCGGGCTCCCGCCCAGCCGCGTCGGCCGCCTGCGGCGGGCTTTGTTCCCCTCCCCGCCCCTTCCCGATTCCTGGGGCAGGCCCCCAGACCCCGGTCCTCAAGCGCCGGACGGGCTGAATTCAGCCCGTCCGGCGCTTGAGGACACGCCCGAAGGGCGTCCGGGGGTCCGGGGGCCTGCCCCCTCACGCGGCGGAGCCGCATATCGATGCTGCGGGAAGGGGCGGGGTGGGGAAGAGCCCGCCGCAAGGCATCGAGACCCGCCGGACGGGCCTAATGGCCCAGGTCAGCCGGTGGCTTGGCCGCCGGGTCAGCCTCAGGCGCGGGGGCCGCGGCACGCGGGAGCAGCTGCCGCCACCACGGCGCCGACGCGTCCCCGGCCTCCGCCGCCAGGCCCTCGCCGCGACCCTCCTGCGCGCGCTTCGCCGACGCGGCCCAGGCCCGGGCCTCCGCCTTGCGGGCGCACCAGGCCAGCAGCGCGGGTACGAACAGCCGCAGCCACCGCAGGAGCACCGCTCCGGGGATCCCCGGCACCGCCGTCCAGACCAGCGCGGCCGCGCCCGTACGCCAGCCGCTCGGCCCCAGCTCGGCGAGCCCGTGGGTGCCCAGGGCCCCGCCGGACGCGGCGGCCAGCACCGCCATCGCGGCCGCGCAGCCGAGCGACGCGCAGGCGGCCATCAGGGCGGTCTGCCCCCAGCCCCACACCGCCACGGCCGGGCGCGGCGCCCGCCGCCCCTCGCCGTCGTCGCCGTCCACCCGCCGTACCGCCGCGACCGCGACGAACCACGCCACCGACGCCCCCGCCACGCACCCCGTCACCCAACCCAGCAGGGTGCCCCCGCCCTCGGCGGGCAGCGCGGCCAGCAGGGGGAAGCGGGGCAGGTCGGGGTAGTCCGGCGTGCCGAGCGGGCCGACGGCGGCGGCGCCGACCATGAACCCCGGGCCGAGTGCGTACGCGGCGCCCCAGACGATCGCGTTCGGCAGCAGCGCCAGGGTGATCAGCAGCACCGCGAAGCGGCCGGACCACTCGTCGCTGAGCTCCAGAAACGCCAACTGCACCTCGCCCGCGTGGCTCATCAGCGACACCGCCGTGAGCAGCGCGCCGGTGCCGAGCAGCACGGCGAGGGCGCTCCCGGCGGCCCGGAGCGTCCCGCCGCGGAACGCGGGGGTGCGGTAGAACGGCGGCCGGAACGCGGCGGACCCGGGGGCGGCGCCCCGCCGCGCGCCGGTCGACCGCAGCCGTACGAAGGGCACCAGGCGCACCAGGCGCACCAGCCGCCTCAGCCGGTGGAAGGCCGCGACGAGCCGTACGGCGCGCGGCAGCCGGGCGAGCAACCGGGCACGCGCCCATCCCCCCAGCCGGCCACGCCACCGACGACACGCCTGGCGCGCACGGACGGGCAGCAGCGGGACGGGGAACCGTCCGTCCGCCGCCCACACCCCCACCGCCACGGCGCTCGCGGCGACCAGCGGCAGATGCAGCAGGGCGCTGAGCGGTTCGACGTGCAGCGGCCCCGTCGCGGCGTACACCACGATCGCCACCCCGACCAGCAGATAGCCGCCCGTCACCCATCCGAAGGCGGTGCGCGGGTGGAGCGGGGCCCCGTCGGGCAGCCACCGCCCCTCGCCGCCGCCCGCCGCCTCGGGCTCCGCCTCCTCGTCCGGCACGCCCGTCTCGATCGCATGCCGCCCGGCCCGGTAGAGCAGCCAGCACGGCAGGGCGCTGAACAGCAGCGGCGTGAGCCCGACGGGCGCGGTGCCCCCGGACGCCGCCCCGGTCCGTACGAGGTCCCCGCCGTGCGCGAGAAGCCACAGGTCGGCGGCGATGTGCAGGGCCCCGTCCGGGCTGCTGTCGGGGTCCGAGGAGGTGATCCACAGCAGGAGTACGACGACGGCGAGCGCGCCAAGACCGAGCCCCGCGGCCACGACGCCGCCGAGGAACGCCTCCCTGACCGCGGAGGACGGGCGCCGGAGCACGGCGCGGCGCCGCGGCCAGCCATGGGGGGACAACGACGGGCTGCGTTCGGTCAATTGGGTCACGCGCCCATGCTGCCAATAACAGCCGTTTCATCCGCACATCAGGCGATTAGTCGCCGTGTCGCAAAGATTGCGCTTATGCCCTTTTCGCGATAGAGGCGGCGGAGACGGAAAAGGGCGCGGGCCCGCATCACCGAGTGGGTGATGCGGGCCCGCGCCCGTGAGCCGTGCGCTCCGGCGGGCGGCGTCAGCCGGCCAGCGCGGCGCGGGCCAGGCGAGCGGTCTCGGACGGGGTCTTGCCGACCTTCACGCCCGCGGCCTCCAGGGCCTCCTTCTTCGCCTGCGCGGTGCCGGAGGAACCGGACACGATCGCACCGGCGTGGCCCATGGTCTTGCCCTCGGGCGCGGTGAAGCCCGCCACATAGCCGACGACCGGCTTGGTGACATTGGCCTTGATGAAGTCCGCGGCCCGCTCCTCCGCGTCGCCGCCGATCTCGCCGATCATCACGATCAGGTCGGTGTCGGGGTCGGCCTCGAAGGCGGCCAGGGCGTCGATGTGGGTGGTGCCGATGATCGGGTCACCGCCGATGCCGACGCAGGACGAGAAGCCGATGTCGCTCAGCTCGTACATCATCTGGTAGGTCAGCGTGCCGGACTTCGACACCAGACCGATCCGGCCCGGCTTGGTGATGTTGGCCGGGATGATGCCCGCGTTCGACTGACCCGGCGTGATCAGACCCGGGCAGTTCGGGCCGATGATGCGGGTCTTGTTGCCCTTCTGGCCGGCATAGGCCCAGAAGTTGGCGGTGTCGTGGACCGCGATGCCCTCGGTGATCACGACGGCGAGCGGAATCTCGGCGTCGATCGCCTCGATGACCGCGTCCTTGGTGAACTTCTCCGGGACGAAGATGACGGTGACGTCCGCGCCGGTGGCCTCGATGGCCTCCTTGACGGTGCCGAAGACCGGTACCTCGGTGCCGTCGAAGTCGACCTTCGTACCGGCCTTGCGCGGGTTCACACCACCGACGATGTTGGTGCCCGAGGCGAGCATCCGACGGGTGTGCTTCTGACCCTCGGACCCGGTCATCCCCTGGACGATGACCTTGCTTTCCTTGGTGAGGAAGATAGCCATGGTGTTGGTGACCTGTTCCCTTACTTCGCAGCCGCGAGCTCGGCGGCGCGCTCGGCCGCTCCGTCCATGGTGTCCACCTGCTGCACGAGCG
Source organism: Streptomyces sp. NPDC097640 (assembly GCF_040302705.1). Classification (NCBI taxonomy): domain Bacteria; kingdom Bacillati; phylum Actinomycetota; class Actinomycetes; order Kitasatosporales; family Streptomycetaceae; genus Streptomyces; species Streptomyces sp. NPDC097640. The sequence goes on along the minus strand of NZ_JBEOSB010000010.1, from coordinate 211,575 downwards.
GGTGGTTCGCGTCGGTCAGGATCTTGCGACCCAGCTCCGCGTTGTTGCCGTCGAGACGCACGACGAGCGGCTTGGTGACCTCTTCGCCCTTGCTCTTCAGCAGCTCCAGGGCCTGGACGATGCCATTGGCCACGGCGTCACAGGCGGTGATCCCGCCGAAGACGTTGACGAACACCGACTTGACGTCCGGGTCGCCGAGGATGATCTCCAGGCCGTTGGCCATCACCTCGGCGGAGGCGCCGCCACCGATGTCGAGGAAGTTGGCGGGCTTGACGCCACCGTGGTTCTCACCGGCGTACGCGACGACGTCGAGGGTCGACATGACCAGACCCGCGCCGTTGCCGATGATCCCCACCTCGCCCTCGAGCTTGACGTAGTTGAGGCCCTTGGCCTTGGCAGCGGCCTCGAGGGGGTTGGCCGCGGCCTTGTCCTCGAGCGCCTCGTGCTCCGGCTGACGGAAGGCGGCGTTCTCGTCCAGGGAGACCTTGCCGTCCAGCGCGATGATCTTGCCCTCGCCGGTCTTGACCAGCGGGTTGACCTCGACGAGGAGGGCGTCCTCCTCGATGAAGACCGTCCACAGGGTCTGGAGGACCTCGGCGACCTGGTCGGCGATGTCGGCCGGGAACTTCGCCGCGGCGACGATCTCGGCGGCCTTCTCCTTGGTCACGCCCTCGATGGCGTCGACCGGGATCTTGGCGAGCGCCTCGGGGTTCTGCTCCGCGACCACCTCGATCTCCACGCCGCCCTCGACGGAGGCCATGGCGAGGAAGGTGCGGTTGGTCCGGTCCAGGAGGAAGGAGACGTAGTACTCCTCCTTGATGTCCGCGGTCTGGGCGAGCATCACCTTGTGGACCGTGTGGCCCTTGATGTCCATGCCCAGGATCTGGGAGGCCTTGGTGACCGCGTCATCCGCGTCCGAGGCCAGCTTGACGCCACCGGCCTTGCCGCGGCCACCGACCTTGACCTGCGCCTTGACGACCGCGCGGCCGCCCAGTCGCTCTGTCACCTCGCGCGCCGCCTCAGGCGTGTCGATGACTTCACCGGCCAGCACCGGTACACCGTGCTTGGCGAAGAGGTCCCTCGCCTGGTATTCGAACAGGTCCACGCGCGTCCGTCCCTTTTCCATGGATATCGCGGTTCGTTGTCTGCGCGGGCGTGCCGCGGTGGCAGCGTGAGGACGCGATCTTTGACGAGGGCGGCACACGTGCGCCGGGTACGCGGCATGTCCGTCTCGCAGGTTATCCCCGCAGGACCTGCGGCCCTAAATCGCAGATCACACTGGCGCGGTGATTACGGTCACAGATCGCGACCATACCCACCTATCTTCGTACAGCGGGGCTGCTCAGAGGGCAAACGAACGGGCGGCCCCCTCCCCAAAGAGGGCCGCCCGATCGGTCAAGCAGATGCCGTACGGCGTACGGCAGGTGGTGTCATCCTCAGACGTTCAGCCCGCCGAGGCCGTCGATCCCACCCAGGCCGTCGATGCCGTCCACGGTGGGCAGCTCGGCCGGGACGGTCGGCAGCTCGGCCGGCACGGAGGGCAGCTCCGCGGCCGGGAGGTCCGCCGGAACCGTCGGCAGCTCGGCCGGCACGGTGGGCAGGTCGGCGGGAACGGTCGGGAGGTCGGCCGGAACCGTCGGCAGGTCGGCCGGAACCGTCGGCAGGTCGGCGGGGACGGTCGGGAGGTCAGCCGGCACGGTGGGCAGGTCGGCCGGAACCGTCGGGAGCTCCGCCGGAATGGTCGGCAGGGTCGCGTCCGGCACGGACGGCAGGTCGGCCGGGGTGGCGGGGACGGCCGGCAGGGCCGGGAGCGCCGGGATGTTGGCGGCGTCCGTCAGGTCACCGGGGAGCACCGGAACCAGGAACTTCGCACCCGAGACCGCGTTGCCGACCAGGATCTGCCCGTCGGTGGTCACCGTCATGGTGAGGCCCTGCACCAGCAGCACGCTGTCGCCGGCCAGGCCCGTCGCGTCGCCCTCGGCGCCGTTGGCCAGGTTCTCGGCGAACGGAGCGACCTGGAGGTACACGTCGTCGCCCAGCACACCGGCGTCACCGGCAGCCTGCTGCACGACGGGGGTCACCTGGCCCACGACGTCGTTGCCGACGGGCGGCAGCTCGCCCGGGGCCACGCCGCCCACGGTCGACTGGGCGTCGCCCAGGGTGCGCTGGGCCTTGCCGGTCAGCTCCTCCGGACGGACGCCCGCGCCGGAGAGTGCGGCGAGCAGGTTGTCGACCGAGCCGGGGGTGGCGGGCAGCTCAGGGGTGGCCGGGACGGTCGGCAGCTCGCCCGGGACCGAGGGGAGGGCGGGCAGCTCGCCCGGGACGGAGGGCAGGACGGGCAAGGACGGCAGCGAGCCGAGGCCGGGGAGCTGCGGCACCACGCCGGGCACCTCGCCGGTGGGCAGGTCCAGGTCAGCGGCCTTCTGCGCCTTCTTGACCGTCTTCTTGGCGTCCTTGACCGTCTTCGCCGGGTCGGCCTTGTCGGTGGCGCCCTTGGTGAGGCCGTCGGTCAGGCCGGTCACGTCGCCGAGGCCCGGCAGCGCGCCCTTCGCGGCGCCGGTGACCTTCGAGGCCGCGCCGTCCACGGTGGCCTTGGCGCCGTCCACGGTCTTGCCGGCGGCGTCGGTGACCTTGGAGGTGTCGGCCACGCCGTTGGTCACGTCCTTCACGCCGTCCGTCGGCAGCGTGTCCCCGGCGGTCTTGGCGGCGCCGCCGACGGTGCTGGTGACGTTGTCGGTGGAGGGGACGTCGGGCAGCTCGGCCGCGTTGGCGGCGGCGGTGCCGAGGGCCCAGATACCCGTGGCGGCAGCGGCGACGAGGATGGAACGGCGGATGTTGTTACGCATGAGGGGGAAGTCCTTCGAATTCAGGGGGGATGTTCGGACGGGCAGACCTGACCCGCCCCCGCGCGGCAGGTCTCAAGCAGACGGGGGTGAAGGTCTGCCCTATCCGGGGAATTCGAGGACTTCGTTGAACCGCTCGCGCGTGGGCGCGGAGCTCTCGGCGCGGATGGCGCCGGGCCGCAGCGAATGGCTCGCCGGGCCGCCGGGCACGAGGGCGGCGTGGAGGTCCCCGTGACGGGGGGCGCCGCTGTCGCCGGTGCACTGGGAGACGGTCCCCACCGGGGAACCGGGAAGGGGGAGGCGAAGCGGCGCCGGAACGCCGCCGCCCTGGGCCGGGCCGTGCGCCGCCCGGACGACCGGGGCCCGGTCGTCGTCGGCGACGGTGCGCGGCGCGGTCACGGCCGCCGCCCGCGGGGCCATGGGCCCGATGCGGGAAGCGGTGTGCTCGGCCGAGCGCACGGGAGCCGTGTCGCCCTTGGCCTTTCGGCCGTCGAACAGGCGATGAGCAGGCACGGAGCCGCTCTTACCGGTGTCGCCGCCGACCCCGCCGAGCGCGTCGGAGGGGAGGTGGACGGGCAGGGAACTGCCCGTCTCGTCCAGCAGGTCGGTGACCGGCTCGGTGAGCTCCCGGGTCTGCCGCTCGACCGGCCGTACGGCATCCCGCACGGCGTCGTCGGTGACCTGGGCGGCGTCGCCCGCGGCCCCGGTGTCACCCGCGGCCCCGGCGACCGCGGCCGCGTCATTGGTGTGCCGCGCCACGGTGTCATCGGCGCCGCCCGGGTCGAGCAGCCCGGAGGCCGCCTGTGTGTCGACCGTCCCGCCCGCGTCCGTACGCTCGGCGGCGTGCGCGCTGCCTCCGAAGAGGAACGCGAGTGCCAGGAAACCCCCGAGGAACAGCGCCGCCAGCAGCGCCCGCCGCGCGGCCGCGGTGCGCGGCAGGCGCACAGCGGCAGGCATGGCGGACACAGCAGACAAGACAGGGGCCTTCCCAGACGTACGGGCATACGGAACAGGGTGAAGCAGGGTTGGAATCACCAATCGGAAGGTCAGATTCACTTCCGGGGCGATGTGTTGATCCTTGCATGACGGACGGGGGGCCGCGCAACCCCCCGGCCACGGTTACAGCTCCTTGTCCGGTATGGGCAGTTGACGCTTTTCGATCGCCGCTGCCATGACATCGGGGAACAGATCCGGACTACAGGCGAATGCGGGCGCGCCGAGTGCGGCGAGCGCCGCGGCATGCTCGCGGTCGTAGGCGGGCGCGCCCTCGTCGGACAGCGCGAGCAGCGCGACGAACTGCACGCCGGACGCCTTCATCGCCGCGACCCGGCCCAGCATCTCGTTGCGTATGCCGCCCTCGTACAGATCGCTGATCAGCACGACGACGGTGTCGGCGGGGCGGGTGATCTGCGACTGGCAGTACGCGAGGGCCCGGTTGATGTCCGTGCCGCCGCCGAGCTGGGTGCCGAAGAGCACGTCCACCGGGTCGTCCAGCTCCTCCGTCAGGTCCACGACGGCGGTGTCGAAGACGACCAGCCGGGTGGCGAGGGAGCGCATCGAGGCCAGCACGGCGCCGAAGACGGAGGCGTAGACCACGGACGCGGCCATCGACCCCGACTGGTCGATGCACAGGATCACGTCCTTCTTGACCCCGCGCGCCGCCCGCCCGTATCCGATGAGCCGCTCGGGGACGACCGTCCGGTGCTCGGGCAGGTAGTTCTTCAGGTTGGCGCGGATGGTGCGGTCCCAGTCGATGTCGCGGTGGCGCGGGCGGCTGGTCCGGGCGGAGCGGTCGAGGGCGCCGGTGAGGGTGGCGCGGGTGCGGGTGGCCAGCCGCTTTTCCAGGTCCTCCACGACCTTGCGGACGACGGCGCGGGCGGTGGTCCTGGTCGTCTCCGGCATGGCCTTGTTGAGCGAGAGCAGGGTTCCGACGAGGTGCACGTCCGCCTCCACGGCCTCCAGCATCTCGGGCTCGAGGAGCAGGGCGGAGAGGCCGAGCCGGTCGATGGCGTCGCGCTGCATGACCTGGACCACGGACGTCGGGAAGTATCTGCGGATGTCGCCGAGCCAGCGGGCTACTTGGGGCGCGGAGCCGCCGAGCCCGGCCGAGCGCGGGCCGCCCCCGGCGGAGCCGCCGCGGGCCGTGGCGGCTCCGCCGCCGGGGCCCGATCCGCCACCCTCGCCATAGAGCGCTTCGAGCGTGCGGTCCATCGCGGCGTCCTGCCCGCTCAGGGAGCATCCGGTGCCGTCGCCGCCCTGCCCGCCGAGCACCAGCCGCCAGCGGCGCAGCCGCTCGTCCGCCGCGGCCCCGGTCGCCTGCCCGGTCATCCGGCCACCTCCGTCCCGTACTGGTTCTCGTGGTTGCCCTTGTTGTCGTGCTGGGCGTCGAGGCCCAGGAGGAGGCGGACCGTCGGCAGGACGGCCGCCGCGCGGTCCTCGTCCAGGCCGGGGCCGAAGCCTGGCGCGGGCGGGCCGCCCACCGGGCGCGGTCCTTGGTCCGCCGCGGGCCCGCGGCGGACCAGCTCGCCCAGAGTGCGGCGCACCCCCGCGTCGTACGCCGCGAACGTGCGCCGCAGCAGCGGCAGTACGTCCGTGAACGCCTCCGCCGGGACGCCCGTGAGCCAGCTGTCGAGCAGGCCGAGCAGCCGCTCGTCGTGGACCAGGAGCATTCCGCCGCCCGCGCCGCCGCCCACGAACCCCTCGATCCAGGAGGCCGCTTCGGCCGGCGCGGTGCCGGGCGACAGCACCAGGGCCATCAGCCGGGCCGCCTCGCCCTCGGCCAGCCTGCCGTCGTCCAGGAGCAGGCGCGCGGCCCGGCCGCGGATCAGCCCTGATATGCCGTCACGCTCGGCGAGCGCGCGCAGCACGGCGAGCCAGCGGCCCCGCAGTCCGCCGTCCTTGCCGCCTCCGCCGCTCTTGCCGCCTTCGCCGTCCGGTCTCTCCGCGCCGCCCGCCCGGATCTCGGACAGCAGGCCGACGGCCCGGTGCACGGCTTCCAGGTGGCCGCGCATCTCGGCGGCCCCGTCCGCGTCGAGGCCGAAGCAGGCGGGCGGCAGCCCGACCAGGACGCGCTCGGCCAGCCCCACGGCGACCTCGGCCAGGGCGGCGGTGTCCGTGCCGCGCACATCCCCGTAGCGCACCGAACGGACGAGCGCGGGCAGGGCCTGGGCGAGCTGCCCGACGTCCGCGTCGAGCGCGGCCCGGTCGGCGAGCGCGCGCATCACGACCGGGAGCGCGTCGGGGAGCGCGGCGAGCAGACAGCGCTCGGCCAGGTCCGTGACCTCGCCGAGGGCATTGGCGTCCACGGCCTTGGCCTCCGCCCGCGTCGTGGCGGCCGACAGCACGGTGGTGCCCCACACCCCGGCCTCGGCGACCCGCACCGACAACTCCGGCTCCCAGCGCAGCCGCCAGGTCTCCCGGAATGTGCCGGTGCTGCCGCGCGAGGCGGCCGGGGTCCCCCAGTCGACGCCGAGCAGCCGCAGCCGGTGCAGCAGACGGCTGCGCGCGGCGTCCGTCTCCTTGCGCAGGTCCAGCTCCAGATCGCGCTCCAGCGCCTCCGGCTTGAGCCGCAGCGAACGCTGGGTGCGCGCCAGGTCCCGCTGGAGCGGAGCGGCGGGCGCCGCCTCGGGCACCTCGCCCAGGACGTCCCCGACGACCAGCCGGTCGTGGACCAGCGCGAGCGGCACATCGGAGCCCTCGCACATCACCGCCCGCACCGCGTCCGTGGTCTCGGCGAGCCCGGCCAGCGGGCGTCCGCGCACGGCGGCGAGGGTCTCGGCGAGCCGCACCGCCTCGATGACATGCGCGGACGAGACGGCGAAGTCCTCGGCGCGCAGCAGCCCGGCGACCCTGGTCAGCCAGCGCTCCAGCGGGCGGTCCGCCGCGTGGAAGAGATGGCTGTACCAGCCAGGGGAGGCGATCCCCGCCCCGTAGCCGCTGTGCCGGGCCAGCCGGCGGTGCGTCCACGGCACCCAGCTGAGCTCTGACTTGACCTTCGGCAGTCCCTTGAGCAGCCCGCGGTCGGCCGTCACGGTCGTCGCCCGCCCGGCCAGCGCCGGGACGTGCCAGGCCCCGCACACGACGGCGACCCGGTCTCCGAACTCCCGCCGCGCCTCGCGCAGCCGCAGCCGCATGTGTGCCTCGCGCACCGCGTCGTGCTCATGTCCGCCGTGGCCGTACTCGGCGCGGAGGACGGCCATCGCCTCGCCGAGCGCGGCGAACGGCCCGACGGCGTCCGCCCAGCCGGCCGCGCCGCCCCCCTCGGCGCCGGTGCCGCGGTGCTCGACGACGTCCTCCCACCAGCGCTCCGGATCGTCGTATCCGGCGGTCTCCGCGAGCACCCCCATCGGGTCCACCCGCACCCGCCCCGCCGGGTCCCCCGCCGGTTCCCCCTCCGTACGGCCCGCCATGGCCAGCGAGTTCGCCGCCGGAAGGTCGATGAACCGCACGGGGACGCCGCGGGAGAGCGCCCACCGGATGGCCACCCACTCCGGCGAGAACCCGGCCAGCGGCCAGAACGCCGCCTGTCCCGGATCGCTCGCCGCGTGGGCGAGCAGGGCCACGGGGGGCCGCATGCCCTCCTGCCCGGCGAACTCGACCAGCGCGTCCGCCTCCGGCGGGCCCTCGATGAGCACGGCGCCCGGCTCGCACGCGTCGAGCGCCGCGCGCACCGCCCGCGCGGAGCCCGGGCCGTGGTGGCGCACCCCCAGGAGCAGCGGCCAGGACGGCCCGGCCCCGTCCGGCCCCCCGCCCGGCCGGGTCCGGGACGGAGCGGGCGCCGCGGGGCCCGGGGCGGCGCCGCTCACGCGCCCACCTCGCGGCACGCGCGGTAGAAGTCCTTCCAGCCGTCGCGCTCGCGGGCCACCGTCTCCAGATACTCCTGCCAGATGACGCGGTCCGCCGCCGGGTCACGGACCACCGCGCCCAGGATCCCCGCGGCCACATCGCCCGCCCTCAGGACGCCGTCCCCGAAGTGGGCGGCCAGGGCGAGCCCGCCGGTGACCACGGAGATCGCCTCGGCCGTCGACAGCGTGCCCGACGGCGACTTGAGCTTGGTGCGCCCGTCCTCCGTGGCCCCTCCCCGCAGCTCGCGGAAGACCGTGACCACCCGGCGGATCTCGGCCACGCCCTCGGGGACCGCGGGCAGATCCAGCGAGCGGCCGATCTGGGCCACGCGGCGGGACACGATGTCGACCTCCTCCTCCGCGGTCGCGGGCAGCGGCAGCACCACCGTGTTGAACCGGCGGCGCAGGGCGCTGGACAGCTCGTTGACCCCACGGTCCCGGTCGTTGGCCGTGGCGATCAGGTTGAAGCCGCGGACCGCCTGGACCTCCTCCCCCAGCTCGGGGATCGGCAGGGTCTTCTCCGACAGGACGGTGATCAGCGTGTCCTGGACGTCGGCCGGGATACGGGTCAGCTCCTCCACGCGCGCGGTCATGCCCTCGGCCATCGCCCGCATCACCGGGCTCGGCACCAGCGCCTCGCGGCTGGGGCCGTGGGCGAGGAGCCGGGCGTAGTTCCAGCCGTAGCGGATGGCTTCCTCGGGCGTGCCCGCGGTGCCCTGGACGAGCAGCGTCGAATCGCCGCTGACCGCCGCCGCCAGATGCTCCGAGACCCACGTCTTGGCCGTGCCCGGCACTCCCAGCAGGAGCAGCGCGCGGTCCGTGGCCAGGGTCGTGACCGCGACCTCGACGATGCGGCGCGGGCCCACGTACTTGGGTGTGATCACGGTGCCGTCCGGCAGGGTGCCGCCGAGCAGGTACGTCGCGACGGCCCACGGCGACAGCCGCCAGCGGGCGGGCCGCGGGCGGTCGTCGGCCGCGGCGAGCGCCTTGAGCTCCTCGGCGAAGGCGTCCTCGGCGTGTGGCCGCAGGGCCTCCGCCCCGGCGGCCCCCGCCGACCCCTCGGCTGCGGGCACGGCGGGCTCGGTGCCGCCGCCGGTCTCGGCGGTCTCGTCTCCGTTGGGCACAGGCACGGTCACAGCTCCCCCACGACTCGTCTCTTTGTCCGTTTCCGGACCCTCGACCACCCTGCACCACCCCACTGACAACCGGCCCGACCGTCAACAAACCCGCAGGCCGGGGCCGTTGTCAGTGGTCGCCCGTACCGTCGAGGACATGAATGCGCAGGGGGAACGCTGGACGGCGGAGCAGGTGCTGGCCCTGGCTCCTGACGCCGCCTCACGCAAGGCGGGCGGCAAGCTCGCCGCGCCCGGCCCGTGGTCCGGAGCGGGGTCCCACGGCCGGGGCGTGTGGGGGCTGTGCGCGGGCAGCGGCGGCAAGCCGTACCAGACGGCCGTCGATCTGGACGGGCCCGGCTACCGCTGTAGCTGCCCCAGCCGGAAGTTCCCCTGCAAGCACGCGCTCGGGCTGCTCCTCCTGTGGGCGGGCGGCGGGGGCGTCCCGGAGGCCGAGGAGCCACCGGAGTGGGCCGGGCAGTGGCTGAGCGGGCGGCGGGAGCGCGCCGAGCGCGAGGCGTCCACCGCCACCGCCGGAGCCGCCGCCGGGGCCGGAAAGGGGCCGGGCGGCGTCGCCGACCCGGAGGCGGCCAGGCGGCGGGCCGAGCGGCGCGCCCAGCGCATCGCCGCGGGCGCCTCCGAACTGGAGCAGCGCCTGGCGGACCTGCTCCGGGACGGCCTGGCCGGAGCCGACCGCGCGGGCTACGCGACGTGGGACGAGACGGCCGCGCGCATGGTCGACGCGCAGGCGCCCGGCCTGGAGGCACGGGTGCGGGAGCTGGGCGCGATTCCGTCCTCCGGCCCGGGCTGGCCCGCGCGGCTGCTGGAGGAGTGCGCCCTGCTGCACCTCCTGAACCAGGGCTTTCTCCACCTCGACCGGCTCCCGGAGGCGCTGGCCACCACGGCCCGCTCGCGCGTCGGCCTCACCACGACCACGGCCGAGCTGCTGGCCTCCGGCACCGCCGTCCCCGACCGCTGGCTCGTCCTCGGCGCGCAGGACAGCGCCGACGGCAGGCTGACCACGCGCCGCATCTGGCTGCGCGGCGAGCACACGGGCCGGATGGCCCTGCTGCTCTCCTTCGGCGCCGCCGGGCACTCCCCCGAACTGGCCCTGCCGGTCGGGATCGTGCTGGACGCCGACCTCACCTACTACCCGGCCGCGCGCCCGCTGCGCGCCGCGCTCGGCGCCCGCCGCCCGGACCCGCCGCCGTCCCCCGCGCCCGCGCCCTCGGCAGCCCCCGTGCCGCCCGGGAGTGACATCGCCACGGCGCTGGCCGCCTATGGTGACGCGCTGCGCGAGGACCCCTGGCTGGACGCCTGGCCGGTCGTCCTCGCGGGGGTGACCCCGGTCCCGGGCGGCGAGGACGGCTGGCAGCTGGCAGACGCCCGCACCGGCTCCGCCCTGCCGATCGACCCGCAGTGCGCGGGGCGTACGGACCTGTGGCAGCTGACCGCGGTCTCGGGCGGCGCCCCCGTCACGGTCTTCGGCGAGTGCGGCCACCGCGGCTTCGCCCCGCTCACCACCTGGGACCCGGCCCCCGTTCCGCTCCAGCACCCGTCCGGCACCGGCTCGACACCGCATCGAGGAATGCCGTGAGCACCACCGCGCCCTGGGACGACCTGGTCGCCGCCGCCCTGCTCGGCACCGAGCGCCGTACCCCGCCCGTCGCACCGCGCCCCGGCCAGGACACGTCCGCCGCCCTGTTGGACGCCGCCGCGCTCAGCACCGTGCGGCGGCGGGCCGGGCTGCGCCCCGCCGCGGCCCGGCCCGCCCCGTCCCCCGCGCCCGAGGACCCCCGCCCACCGCTGCCGCCTGCCGCCCGCAACCGGCTGGCCATGCTGCTCGCGGGCCGCTCGGCCGGAGGGGGCGGCCGGCGCTCCGCGCCCGACCTCGCCGAGCTGCTCCCGCAGTGGCTCACCATGGCCAACCAGCGCGGCTATCGAGCGCCTGACGCCCTCCTCCCGGCCCTGCTGGACGCCGCCCGCGCCCGCACCGATCTGCGCCCCGAGGCGCTCGCGCTCGGCGGGCCCCGGGTCCTGTGGCTGGCCCGGCTGAACCCGGAGTGGAAGTTCGCCCTGCGCGGCGGCGGAGCCGGGCGCGCGGCCACGACGGCGGAGGCGGCCGGGTCCCCGGCCGGAGCGGGCGTCGGAGCAGCCCCGGCCGCGCCCGACGCCCCCGCCGTGCCCGCGGACGTACAGCGCCAGTGGCAGGAGGGCCTGTTCGCCGAGCGGGTCTCGCTGCTGGCGGCGGTGCGCCACCGCGACCCGGAGCTCGGTCTCGCGCTGCTCGGCGGCACATGGTCCATGGAGCGCGCGGAGGACCGGCTGATGTTCCTGGACTCGCTCCGCGACGACCTTTCGCCCTCCGACGAGCCGTTCCTGGAGCAGGCCTTGGCCGACCGCAGCCGGAACGTCCGGGCCACGGCCGCCGAGCTGCTGTCCGCCCTCCCCGGCTCGGCGCTGGCCTCCCGTATGGCCGAGCGGTCCCGGGCCCGCGTCTCGCTCACCGGCGGGGTGATCGCCATCGACGCGCCGGCCGAGTGCGACAGCGGCATGGAGCGCGACGGTGTCGTGGCCAAGCCGCCTTCGGGGCGCGGCGAGCGGGCGTGGTGGTTCGGCCAGTTGGTGGAGGCGACGCCGCTGGAGTGCTGGAGCGCTTGGTTCGGCGGGCGTGGCGCGGCCGAGATCGTGGCACTGCCGGTCGCCGACGGCTGGCAGGCGGACCTTCAGGCGGCCTGGTGCCGGGCGGCCGTCCGGCAGCGGAATGTGGCATGGTCCCGCGCTCTGCTCGGCGCGCCGTCCGAGCCGCCCGCCGCCTCGCCCCTCCCGGGCTCGCCGCCCGCCCCGGCCGGTGGCCAGCCCGCCGCTCCGTCCTGGCGCGATCCGGCGAAGCTGTTGTCCGCCCTGCCCCCGGCCGAACGGGCGGAGTGGGTCGCGGACTTCATCGCGGCCCACGGGCTGTCCGACGCCTTCCGGCTGCTGGGGGTGTGCGCGGTGCCCTGGGCCGAGCCGCTGGGCCGGGCCGTCGTGGACGCGCTCGACATCGCCCGCGACGCGGGCAGCTATCCGTGGAGCTTCAGCGGTGTCATGGGGCTGGCCGAGCGCTGTCTGGACCCGGACCAGGCCGACCGGCTCGAAGTGCTCACCGCGATACCGGACGAGCCGGCGGACGGCTCGCCAGGTGCCGGGAGCTACTGGTCGGAGGCGTTCCAGCGCCTGGTGGGCACGCTCCGGCTGCGCGCGGCGATGCGCCGCGAGCTCGAACCGCCGGACACGGCGGCGGTCAGCCCGGCGCCGTAGCCCGGAAGCGCCGGCCGGGGCCCACGGCCCGTGGCGCGCGGGTCAGGCGGCCACCGGCCGTACGTTCTCCCTGACCCACTCCACGATCGAGGCGGTCGTGGCCCCCGGGGTGAAGATCTCGGCCACCCCCGCCTCCTTGAGCAGCGGGATGTCCGCGTCGGGGATGATGCCGCCGCCGAACACCTTGATGTCCTCCGCGTCCCGCTCCCGCAGCAGCTCGATCACCTTCGAGAAGAGCGTCATATGCGCGCCGGAGAGGATGGACATCCCGATCGCGTCGGCGTCCTCCTGGATCGCGGTGTCGACTACCTGCTCGGGCGTCTGGTGCAGGCCGGTGTAGATGACCTCCATGCCCGCGTCGCGCAGCGCCCGCGCGATGACCTTCGCCCCGCGGTCGTGACCGTCGAGCCCGGGCTTGGCCACCACCACACGGATCGGACCGGTCACACCCATCGCAGCCTCCATGTCGCGAACGTGAACGAACGTTATCTCCAGGATCCCGCACCCAGCCGTTTCACGGCACGCGGCGAAGGGGAAATCACACGTGGGACACATTCACCTCGGCCGCGCCCACCTCCTCCTCGGCCGCCGCAAGGCGGTCACCCACGTCGGGCCGGCCAATCAGGGGAGCCGCAGCGGGGACCGTCGCACCGCGCCGCGCCGTCAGCGAGGGCCGCCTGGCGCCGCGGTGCGACGGAGCGGTCGTACCGCGACGACCACGAACCGTCCGCCGCCGGCTGCCCGCGAGGGCATGCGGGGGACAGCGCCGCCTCCCGCGCGCCGTTCAGGAGGTCGGCCGCCATGGGCCTCACCCGAATCCCCATCCCGATCCGTATCCGCGCCACCGTTCTCGACCTGGCGGTCCTCGCCGGGCACCTCCTCCTCTATCCGACCGGCCTGCTCCAGGAGCGCCCGCCCGCCGCGCCGCCGCCCGGCGCCGCGGCCCGGCTGCCCACGGACGGCCGGGCCCACCGCCCGGTCCTTCTGCTGCACGGCTTCATCGACAACCGCTCGGTGTTCGTTCTGCTGCGCCGCTCCCTGCGCCGGCACGGCCGGCAGCATGTGGAGGCGCTCAACTACTCCCCGCTGACCTGCGATCTCCGCACCGCCGCCGCGCTGCTCGACCGGCATGTGCGGGAGATCTGTGAGCGCACCGGCCACAGCCGGGTGGATGTCGTCGGCCACAGCCTGGGCGGCCTGATCGCCCGTTATTACGTGCAGCGGCTGGGCGGGGACGCCCGGGTGCACACGCTGGTCACCCTGGGCACCCCGCACTCCGGCACCCGCACCGCGCCCCTGCTGTCCGCGCATCCGCTGGTGCGGCAGATGCGCCCGGATTCCGATGTGATCGAGGAATTACGGCGCCCCGCGCCCGGCTGCCGCACCCGGTTCATCGCCTTCTGGAGCGAGGCGGACCAGCTGATGATCCCCGCGGAGACGGCCAGGATCGACCATCCGGATCTCCTGGCGCACAGCGTCCGCGTCAACGGAATCGGACATCTCACCCTTCCGGTGCACCATGTGGTCGCCGCCGACATATGCGAGGCGCTGGACGCCGCCGAGGGGGCACCGACAGACGCTTCAGGCGCCGCCTCGGTTGCGTGACAGGGCCGGAAGTTGCCGAACAGTAATCGAACACCCGGCCAAATTACGGCGTCCAGTCCACCGAAAGACGGCCAAATGCCCGTGCCGGCGTTACTCAAAACCTGATGAAGATTGTCGCCGTCCCAAACTGGCGGGTACAGTCGCCGCTAATTCTCCTGCTGCCGAGGCGAAAGAGAAGTGGTGGTGAACGACCGTCACCCGTCGGGGATCACAACCTCGACCGTCCCCGCTCCCGACGCCTCATATCCGTATTACGAGGCATACGACCAGCAGGGCACAGCGCACGGCTACGCCGGGTACGACGGCTACTCCACCGGCAACTTCGACGGCCTCGCCGCCTCCTACAGCGACGGCGACCCCCTCTTCGGCGCCCTTCCCGGCAGCCATGGCGGCGGCTACGGCACCGGCCACGACGGCTCCGCCAGCGGGCAGTACGACGCCACGCAGTGGGGCGGCACCGGCGGCGCCTATGACTCCGGCACCTATGACACCACCGCGATGTGGGCCAATTCCGGCGTCCCGCTGTCCGGCACCATCCCGGCCCAGCAGGGCTCCGACACTGGCGGCCAGTGGGACGCCACCGCCTGGGACACCTCCGGCCACCACGACCTGACGGCCGCCCAGGTCCCCCAGGCCGCCCAGTCCGCCGAGTGGGACGGCACCGGGCAGTTCGACACCTCCGGCGTCGACACCGGGCAGACCCAGTTCTGGGACATGAGCGCCTACGCGACCGTCGACGAGTCGCAGTACGGCCAAAGCGAGTACACCCAAAACGAGTACGGCCAAAACGATTACGGCCAAAACGATTACGGCCAGGGCGAGTACCAGGAGGACGGGTACGAGCACGGCGGATATCAGCAACAGCCCGCCGAGCACCCGTACGCCGCCCCCGAGGCAGAGCCGGAACCCGGGGCGGCGGCCGTGCACCAGGCCGAGACCCAGACCTCCCTCATGGCCCTGGACCTCGACTCCCCGCAGTCCGGCACGGCCGACTCCGCCGATTCCCCCGAAACCACCGCCCCCTCGGACCTCGCCAACTCCGCCGACGACGCCGACTTCGAGGGCGCCAGGACCACCGAGTCCGAAGCGGTACAGCTGCCCTCCCCCCGCCGGGAGAGCGGCCGCAGCCGTCGCCGCGCCCCCTCGGCCCGCCCCAAACGCTCGGCACTCCTCACCGTCGCCGTCCCCTCCGTCTGCGCGCTGGGCGTCACCGCCGTGGCCGCCGCCTCCGTCAGCAACCTCGGCGACGACAAGAAGGAAGCCAAGACCACGCAGGCCGCCGCGGACACCCCGCCGGTCAAGGCCTCGGTCGCCAACAGCAAGCTGGACACCCAGCTCGCCGCGGGCCTCGAGGACGCCGATGACTTCCGGGCCCGCGCCAGCCGCACCCAGGAGCGGATCGACCTCCGGGAACGCCAGGCGGCGGAGAAGAAGCGCAAGATCGAGGAGGCCGCGCGCAAGGAAGCGCTGCGGCCGAAGTTCGCGCTGCCCGTCGCGCAGCACGGCCTGAGCGCCACCTACGGCCAGGCCGGCATCAACTGGATGTCGGTGCACACCGGCATCGACTTCCCGGTCAGCTACGGCACGCCGGTCATGGCCGCGACCGATGGCACCGTACGCACCCAGTGGAACGACGCCTACGGCAACATGGTCATAGTGACCAGCCCGGACGGCACCGAGACCTGGTACTGCCATCTGAGCAGCGCCAAGATCCGGGCCGGCACGGTGAAGGCCGGGGACGTCATCGCGTACTCCGGGAACTCCGGCAACTCCACCGGCCCGCACCTCCACTTCGAGGTGCACCCCGGCGGCGGTTCGGCCATAGACCCGCTCTCGTGGCTGCGCAGCCACGGCCTCGACCCGACGTAGGCATAGGCATAGGCGTCGCAGGCGTGGGCGCCCCGGTCGGCGGCACCGCGGCCCGCGCGGGCCGCGGTGCACCCCCCTACAACTTCTCCACCGGCGCGTATCGCAGCAGCAGCCGCTTCGGCTTCTCCCCTCCGAAGTCGATCGTCGCCTCCGCGTTGTCCCCGCTTCCCTTCACCGCGACCACGGTGCCGAGCCCGAACGCGTCATGGGTGACCCGGTCGCCGATGGCCAGCGCGACCACCGGCCGCTCCTTGGCCCGCCGCGTGGCGAAGCCGGCGGCCCCGGCGCCCGCCCTCGAACGCGACGAGGACAGCGAGGACGCGACCCCCGCGGCGGCCCCGATGGCCCCCATCGACGCCGACGGGGTGGCGGGCCCGGTGCGCTGCCAGCGCACATACTGGTCCGGGATCTCCTCCAGGAACCGCGACGGCGGGTTGTACGCGGGCTGCCCCCAGGCGCTGCGCATCGTCGACCGCGTCAGATAGAGCCGCTCACGCGCCCGCGTGATGCCGACATACGCCAGCCGCCGCTCCTCCTCCAGCTCCTTGGTCTGGCCGAGCGCACGCATATGCGGGAAGACCCCGTCCTCCATACCGCTGAGGAAGACCACCGGGAACTCCAGGCCCTTGGCGGTGTGCAGCGTCATCAGCGTGATGACCCCGGCGCCCTCGGCGTCGTCGTCCGGGATCTGGTCGGAGTCGGCGACGAGCGCGACCTGCTCCAGGAACTCCGCGAGCGTGCCCGGGGTCTCCTCGCCGCGATCCTGCTCGTACTCCAGGGCGACGGCCGCCAGCTCCTGGAGGTTCTCGATACGGGTCTCGTCCTGCGGGTCCGTGGATGCCTGGAGCTCCGCCAGATAGCTCGTGCGCTCCAGCACCGCCTCCACCACGGTGGCCGGCCCCGCCCCCGACTCGGCGATCGTCCGCAACTCCTCCATCAGGACGTTGAACCGCTTCACCGCGTTGGCCGAGCGGGCCGCCATGCCGTATGCCTCGTCGACGCGGCGCAGCGCCTGCGGGAAGGTGATCTTCTCGCGCTGCGCCAGCGCGTCGATCATCGCCTCGGCGCGCTCACCGATGCCGCGCTTCGGCACGTTCAGAATGCGGCGCAGCGGGACGGAGTCCTCCGGGTTGGCCAGCACCCGCAGATACGCCAGGACGTCGCGGACCTCCTTGCGCTCGTAGAAGCGCACGCCGCCGACGACCTTGTACGGCAGGCCGACCCGGATGAAGACTTCCTCGAAGACACGGGACTGGGCGTTGGTCCGGTAGAAGACGGCGACGTCTCCGGACCTGGCGTCGCCCGCGTCCGTCAGCCGGTCGATCTCGTCGGCGACGAACTGCGCTTCGTCGTGCTCGGTGTCGGCCACATAGCCGGTGATGGTCGCCCCGGCGCCGGCGTCGGTCCACAGGTTCTTCGGGCGCCGGTTCTCATTGCGCTCGATGACGGCGTTGGCCGCGCTGAGGATCGTCTGGGTCGAGCGGTAGTTCTGCTCCAGGAGGATGGTCGTGGCGTCCGGGTAGTCCTCCTCGAACTGGAGGATGTTCCGGATCGTGGCGCCCCGGAAGGCGTAGATCGACTGGTCGGCGTCGCCCACCACGCACAGCTCGGCGGCGTCGAGCACCTCGCCGCCGTCCGCGCCGCCGTCCGCGGCGGCCACCGGGCCCGGCCCGACCAGCTCGCGCACCAGCGTGTACTGCGCGTGGTTGGTGTCCTGGTACTCGTCGACCAGGACGTGCCGGAAGCGGCGGCGGTAGTGCTCGGCGACGTCGGGGAACGCCTGGAGCAGATTGACCGTCGTCATGATGATGTCGTCAAAGTCGAGGGCGTTGGCCTCGCGCAGTCGCGACTGGTACATCACATACGCCTCGGCGAGCGTCTTCTCGAAGCCGTCCGCGGCCTGCCCGGCGAAGCTCTCCTCGTCGATCAGCTCGTTCTTCAGGTTCGAGATCTTGGCGCTGAAGGACTTGGGCGGATACCGCTTCGGGTCCAGGTCGAGATCCCGGCACACCAGCGCCATCAGCCGCTTGGAGTCCGCCGCGTCGTAGATCGAGAAGGAGGAGGTGAAGCCCAGCTTCTTGGACTCCCGGCGCAGGATGCGCACACAGGCGCTGTGGAAGGTCGACACCCACATGGCCTTCGCGCGCGGGCCGACCAGCTCCTCGACCCGCTCCTTCATCTCGCCCGCGGCCTTGTTGGTGAAGGTGATGGCGAGGATCTGGCCGGGGTGGACCCCGCGCGCGCCGAGCAGATACGCGATGCGGTGGGTGAGCACCCTGGTCTTGCCCGACCCGGCGCCCGCGACGATCAGCAGCGGCGAGCCGGTGTGCACCACGGCGGCCCGCTGCTGCTCGTTCATCCCCTCGAGCAGCGCGGATGTGTCCACCGCGGGCCGCGCCGCGCCGTCGCGGTAGTACGCCTCCCTGGGGACGGGCGCGTCGAACTTCCCGTCGAAGAGGTCGTGTGGAACGCCCTCAGCGGCGGGGTGGCCGTCGTCCTCGGGCGGCGGAGGCTCCTCGTCCGAGGGCCCGAGGTCCGCCAGGAAGCTGTCGTCAAAGAGGCTGCTCATCGCTCACCGAGTCTAGGCCGCCGCACTGACAGCGTACGTGCGGATATCACGAAACGGTTTCGGGACAATTCGAACACCAGGCTTCACATGAGCCCCACAAGCCCACTACCGTCCTCGATCAGGCGGTCCGGAACCCGTCGGCGACCGCGTCGACACGGGCTGTCTCCGCCGAGTCCGGTCCCGCCGCGAGGCAGCCGGAGCCGGGGACCCAGAGATACCACTGGGGTGAATCGGACCATGTGGCGACGCCGGCCGTCGCCCACCCGGCCCGTAGGGCAGCCTTCCGACGCCCGAACCCGACAGCTAACCCGGTAGGCGGTCCACGGAAGGAGTCGCCTCCCTTGGCGTCGCACCGCAAGCCGCGGACCCGAATACTGGACTCGGCCACCGGCCGCCGCACCGCCGTCGGTGTCACGACGGCCGCCCTCGCATCTGTCACCCTCCTCTCCCAGACGGCGAGCGCCGAGCCCGGCAAGCCGAAGCCGTCGGTCGAAGAGGTCAAGAAGAAGGTCGACACCCTCTACCACCAGGCGGAGTCCGCCACCCAGAGCTACAACGCGGCCAAGGAGCGCACCGGCCAGCAGCGCGCCAAGGTCGACCAGCTCCTGGACAGCGTCGCCAAGCGCACCGAGAAGCTGAACGAGGCGCGGCGCACCCTGGGCAGCCTCGCGGCCGCGCAGTACCGCAACGGCGGCATGGCCTCCAGCGCCGCGACGCTGCTGTTCGCCTCGGACCCGAAGGGCATCTTCGACCAGTCCCATCTGATGGACCGGCTGTCCAGCGGGCAGAAGAAGGCCGTCGACGACTTTCTGACGCAACAGGCCACGGCCTCCAAGGAGCGCACCAAGGCCAGTGAGAGCCTGGCCACGCTGACCCGCTCGCAACAGGAGCTGAAGACCCAGAAGCAGACCGTCCAGGGCAAGCTCACCCAGGCGCACCAGTTGCTCTCGAAGCTGACCGCGGAGGAGAAGGCGCGGCTGGCGGCGATCGAGAAGAAGAAGGAAGAGGAGGCCCAGCGCAAGGCCGCGGAGCTGGCGCGGCAGCAGCGGGAGGCCGCGGCGAAGCGACAGCAGGAGCAGCAGGCGCAGCAGAAACAGCAGGAACAGGCGAGCGGCTCCAGCTCCTCGGGGTCCACCGACTCGTCCGGGTCTTCGGGTTCGTCGGGTTCCTCGGGCTCTTCGGGTTCCTCCAGTTCGCAGACCACCAAGGCCGACAAGGCCATCGCCTTCGCGCGTGCCCAGGTCGGCAAGCCGTACGTCTGGGGCGCGACCGGCCCCAACTCCTACGACTGCTCGGGGCTCACCCAGGCCGCCTGGAAGGCCGCCGGGGTCTCACTGCCGCGCACCACCTGGGACCAGGTGAAGGTCGGCACGCGGGTGTCGACCGCCGACCTCCAGCCGGGCGATCTCGTCTTCTTCTATGACGACATCAGCCATGTCGGCCTCTATATAGGCGACGGAATGATGATTCATGCCCCGAAGCCTGGTGATGTGGTGAAGAAGGCGCCGATCACCGAGATGCCGATCTACGGCAGCGTCCGGCCGGCGTAGCGGCTTCCCGGGTCCCGGAGGGCGGTCGGCCCACCGGGACCCGGAACCCGTCTCCCGGAACCCGTCTCCCGGGGCCCGGGAGACGGCGGCTCAGGTGCCGGGCTTGCGGCCGTACACGTAGACGTCGTCGCCGTTCCGCAGCAGGCTCCAGTACTTCTTGGCGTCCGCCTTGCGCATGTTCACGCAGCCGTGGGAGCCGGGCGGCGACCACACACTCCCCGAGATGGAGTGGAAGGCCTGGCCGCCGTCGAAGAACTGGCTGTACGGCATCGGGACGTCGTAGATCGTCGACCAGTGGTCGATGTTCCGCCAGTAGATCTTCTTCAGCCCGACCCGGGTCTCATACCGGTCGCGGCCGGTGCGCACCGGCACCGGGCCGTACACCAGCCGCGAGCCGTCCTGGACCCAGCTCAGCTGGCGCGTGAGGTCCACACAGGCGATGCGGCCCTTGTTGGTGGGGCACTTCCTCGCCTTGTTCGGGTTGTGCCCGGCCGCCTTCTGCGTGTTGATCAGGTTCATCACGCCCCAGGTGACCGGTCCCGCATAGCCGATGGTCGGGCTGATGCCGTGGTTGACCTGGAACTTCTGGATCGCGAGGCAGTCCGCCCGCGACTGCCGCCCGTCCACCGGGCGGCCCAGGAACTTCTCCACCTTCTTCTGATACGGCCCCGTGCTCGTCGTGCACGACGAGGCGGCCTGCGCCGGAGTGGCCAGCGCCACCGCCAGCGGCACCACCATCCCCGCTACCCCCAAGGCCACGCCTGTCCGGCGGCCCCACGCCGCAAGTACCCCCACTGCCCGCTCCCTTCGGCTGCCTTGCCCGATGAGACACACAGTGGGGACAAAAGGTTGCGCGGAACCTGACAGGAGCGGTCAGGCCCCAAGGGCGGTGCTCAGGTCCACAGGACGGCGACGAAGATGTTGGCCGTGGTCAGCAGCCCGACCGTGCCGAGGGCCGCGGCCTCCACCTTCTCGTCGTCGCGCTTCACATAGACCAGCCCCAGGATCACGATCAGCAGCGCCAGCTTCACGCCGATCTTGATGTTGTTGACGCTGTTGTCGTCGGCCTGGTTGAGCCCCACCAGCGCGGCGCCGGTCACCAGCATGGTGAGAGCGCCGTGCAGCATCCCCGGGGTCATCCGGCCCTCGCCCGCGCGCATCGGCTTCAGCTGCGCCAGGAAGCCGCCGAGCAGCGCGGCGATACCGACGATGTGCAGGCCGACGAAAACATTGATGAGGACGTCCATGGCCTGGAGCGTAGTTGGGCCCATATCAGCCCCAGGCAACCGGGTGGGCCACTATCGCCGCTTCGATCACGGCCGCCCTCGAGTCATCGGCGGCCCGGGCGCCGGGCGGTCGGTTACGGGCATCGGGGCGCCGAATCCGTCCACTCCCGTTCATCGCACCGCCCGCCCGCGGCCGCCCGCCTAGCTTCCTCCTCCAGGTGGCAGTCCGCCTCCCGTCAACCGAGGGTCCCCGCCTCATCGGCGGGCTGCCGCCTGCCCGACATCAGGCACAAGCACGCAACAGCACGCGAGAACGTGAAGGAAGGTGGCCGCCGCCGTGGCGTCGCACAGGAAGCCCAAGCAGCGCTCGCTCACCGCAGGCACCGCCTGGACAGCCGCCGCCATCGCCCTCGCGGGGGCCGCCACCACCGCCTTGAGCGGCACCGGCCACGCCGAGACCCGCCTCACCCCCGCCCAGGTGAGGGCGAAGGTGGACCAGTACCAGCGGGAGGCCGAGGAGGCCAACGAGAGATACAACGGAGCGAAGGTGAAGGCGGACCGGGCCCGCGAGTCGTTCGACGACCTGCGCGACGAGGCGGCCCGCCGGACGGCGCGGCTGAACGCCTCGCGCAACGCCCTGGGCGCCTACGCCACCGCCCAGTACCGCTCCGGCACCATCTCCCCGACCCTCCAGCTCGCGCTCTCCTCCTCCCCCGGGCAGTATCTGCGGCGCGCCTCGCTCGCCGACCACGCCGGCAGCCGCCAGGCCGCCGCCGTCGCGGGGCTGGCCCGCCAGAGCCGGGAGTTACGCCAGGTGCGCGGCGAGGCGCAGGGCCGGCTCGACCAGTTACGCGGCGCCCAGGCGGCGCTCGCCCACCACCGGGGCGCCGCCCGCAAGAAGCTCGCCGCCGCCGAGGCGCTCCTCGACCAGCTGACCGGCGAACAGCGCCGCCGCTACGAGGCCCAGGGCGCCCACGGCGCGGACACCGGGCTCGGCACCGGCCCGTACGCCCCCGTCTCCGGCCGCGCGGCCCGCGCCGTCTCGTACGCGTACGGGGCGCTCGGCAAGCCGTACGTCTGGGGCGCGACCGGCCCGCGCGGCTACGACTGCTCGGGGCTCACCCAGGCCGCCTGGCGGGCCGCCGGGGTGGCCCTGCCGCGCACCACCTACACCCAGATCAACGCGGGCCGGCGGGTCTCGCGCACCGAGCTCGCCCCCGGTGACCTGGTCTTCTTCTACTCCGGCGTCAGCCATGTCGGCCTCTACATCGGCGGCGGCCGCATGATCCACGCCCCGCGCCCCGGCGCGCCCGTCCGCGTGGCGCCGATCGACCAGATGCCGTTCTCGGGCGCGACCCGCCCCGCGTAGCGTTCTCCTGGATCAGCGTCGAGCCGCGCGCGAAGGAGACCCGCACCCGTGTCGGACGAAACCGTCGCCCAAAAGGCAGCCCAAGCGGCCGTCGTGCTGTCCGGCTACGGCCCGGTCGGCCAGGCGTACGCCGAGCACCTGGCCCAGCACGGCGAAGCCCTGGCGCGCCGGTACGGGGTGCGGCTGCGCCTGGCGGCCGTACGGGCCCGCTCGGCCGAGTATCTGCCGCCCACCGACGGGACGCCCACAGACGGGACGCCCGCCGATGGGACGCCCGCCGACAGCACGGGCACCTGGGCGCCGCTGCCGCCCCGCTCCGCCTGGGGCCCGGCGCTGCCGCTGGCCGGGACGCTGGACCGTACGGGGGCCGGGGTGCTGGTCCAGTGCGTGCCCTCCTCCCCCGAGGTGCGCGACCAGGCGGCCGCCGAGGCGCTGCTCGCCCTGCGCCGCGGCGTGCACGTGGTCACCGCCACCAAGAGCCATCTCCTCAGCCACTGGCGGGAGCTGGGGCTCGCCGCGGCGGCGGGCGGCTCCCTGATCAGGATCTCGGGCGCCACCGGCGCCGCCCTGCCCGCGGCCGACCTGGCCAGGGCGGGCGTACGCGGCCTTGGCTGCCGCTCGATCCGCGCCTGCCCGAACGGCACCGCCACCTTCGTACTCGACCGCCTGGCGGCCGGAGACTCCCTGCCCGACGCGGTCGCCGAGGCGCGGCGGCGCGGCATCGCCGAGGCCGACCCCAGCGCCGATCTGTCCGGCTCCGACGCCGCCACGAAGGCGCGGCTGCTGGCGGCCCTGCTCTGGGGATGGGACGCCTCCGCGGTCCGTACCGAGACCGAAGCGGTGGACGAGGGCGCGGCGCGGGCCGCGCGGGCGGCCGCCGCCTCGGGCCACCGCCTGCGGGCGGTCGCGAGCGCGACCGCCGACGAGCCGCTGCTGGTCCGCGTCCGCCTGGAGCGGACCGCGCCCGGCGACCCGCTGCACGCGCTCACCGGGCCCGAGAAGGCCGTGGTCTACGGCTGCCCGGACGCGGGCGACATCACCGTGAGCGGCGGCCGCTCCAGCCCGCTCGGCGCGGCGCTCGCCATGGTCAAGGACACGCTGGACGTGGCCGCGCCGCGGCGCCTCGGCTTCGGGTGAGACGGGGCCACGGTGGCACGGGGCCCGGGCTCAGGCGACGAGGTCGGGGGTGAGCGCGGCCGGGTCCGCGGCGCCCAGCAGGGTCATGGTGTGGGCGAGTTCGGCGGTGAGCCGCTCCACGGCCTCCTGAACCGCGGCGGCCCCCTCCGTGGCCAGGCCCCACAGCGCCGGGCGGCCGACGAACACCGCGCGGGCGCCCAGCGCGAGGGCCGCGGCGATGTGCTCGCCGCGGCGCACCCCGCTGTCGGCGTACACCTCGACGCCGGTGCCCGCGAGCGCCTCGGCCACGCGCGGCAGCGCGGACGCCGAGGTCACGCTGCGGTCGAGCTGGCGGCCGCCGTGGGTGGAGACCACCACGCCCGCGCCCCCGTGGTCGGCGACGACCCTGGCGTCGTCCGCCCGCAGCACGCCCTTGACCACGACCGGGAGCCCGCTGGTCTCGCGCAGCCAGCCGATCAGGTCCGGCGTCAGGTCCGGCTCCGACTGGACCTCTTCGCGCGGGAGCACCTGGCGGCCCTCCAGGTTGACCAGGTGCACGGTCGGGTCGAGGTCGGCGGCACGCTGCTTCTCGCCGCGGCGGCCGAGCACCGGCAGGTCGACGGTGAACAGCAGGGCGCGGGCGCCGTGGTGGGCGGCGCGCCGGACGAGTTCGGCGGTCAGGCCGCGGTCGCGGGTGACGTACACCTGGTACCACCAGGGCGCGCCCGACGCGGCGATGTCCTCGAAGCGGCTGGCGGTCCAGGTCGTCACGCCCAGCAGGGACCCGGCGCCGGCCGCGCCCTTGGCCATCTCCCGCTCCCCGTCGGGGTGGGCGTACTCCTGGCCCGCCATGGGGGCGACCAGCACGGGGGTGTCGACCTCGGTGCCCAGCACCGTCGTACGGGTGGCGACCCCGGACACCCGGCGCAGCACGTGCGGCAGCAGCCGCAGCGCGTCCCAGTCGCGCAGCCCCTCGTCCCGGGTGACGTCACGTACGGCGCCGGAGGCGTAGTAGGTGTAGGCGTGCGGCGGCAGGCGCCGCTCCGCTTCGGCCTCCCAGGTCTGCCACCACTCCGGTTCCGGTGCCGCCGACTCTCCCGCGGTGCCCATCGCTCGCGCCTCCTCCCGGCCCGCGGCCACAAGTCGCGGGCGGCTCAAGCCCGTTATGCACAGGAGCGCGGGGACCGGAAACGTTTCGCCTCTGAGCGTTCCGGCCGACCGCGCCGCCCTCGGTCGATCGGCTTCCGTTCCGTATATGCTGCGGCGAATTTTCGATTTTTCTGTGCAGAAGGCGGGGAACAGCGCGATGCGTGGGATGCGCAAACCGGGTCGGGCGGCCGTGGGCGCCGCGGTGGCGATCGGTGTGATCGGCGTGTTCGGAGTACTGACGGGCTGTTCCTCGGACTCGAACGACGACGACAAGGGCGGCAAGAGCGGCAAGGGCAGCGCCAGGAGCGGCGGCGGCGTCAAGACGGCGGCCGCGGGCGGCGAACTCGGCGGCCCGGACACGGCCTGCGCGCTGCCGGTGCGGTTCAGCCTCGCCAAGTCGTGGAAGCCGGAGGCGGTGAAGGAGCTGGAGGGGGCGGACCCCGAGCTGGGCTCCACGCTGCTCTCGCAGGGGCCGGTGACCCTGGTCTGCGAGATCGACGCGAAGCCCGCCGGGCACGTCGGCTTTCTGCGCGTCTGGACCGGGGACAAGGGCAAGGCCGCGGCCGGCGCCGAGCCCCGGCAGCTGCTGAAGGCGTTCATCGCCGGGGAGAAGGGCGTACGCGACGCCCGGTACAGCGAGGTGAAGGCCGGCGGCCTGCCCGCCGCGGAGATCAGCTACATCCTCGACGTCCCCGACCTGGACGAGTCCAAGCGGGAGCGGGCGCTCGCGGTGGTGACCCCGAAGGGAGGCGTCGTGCTGCACCTCGGCGGGCTCGACAGCGAGGAGCACGACGCCATGCTGCCCGCGTACGAGCTGGCCAAGCAGACCATGGCACGCGCCGACGGCTGACGGACAACAGACAACGACAGACAGACAACCGGCGGCCCGGGCCCGGGAGACGGGCCCGGGCCGCCGCAGCGAAGCCGCGGCGCCGCTACGCGGGCAGGCCGAGGCCGCGGATCAGCTGGGCGACCTCCGCGCGGTAGATCTTGTCCGGGCGCGGGGTCTGGGCCCGCATATGCCCGTAGATCTCCAGTGAGACCAGGCCGTGCAGATGGCCCCAGAGGCGCAGCGCGATGGCCACGGCGGCGGGCGGCAGGCCGGGGAACTCCTCGCGCACCTCGGCCGCGAGCTCGGGGTCGAAGTCCGACCACGCGAACTCGGCTTCCGGGTAGAGCGCCTTGGCGTGCGGCCAGGCCCCGGCGGCCAGGCCGGTCAGCCCGGCGCAGACGCGGTGTTCGGCCTCGGGCGCGGCGCCGCCCTCGGGCGCCTGGTAGCCGGGTACGGGGTCGCCGTAGATCAGCCGGAAGCCCTCCGGGCTGGTGAGCGCCCAGTCGCGGAAGGCGTTGGCCCAGGCCGCGATGCGGCCGGCCGGGTCGTCGGCGGGGCAGGCGTCCCGGGCGGCCTCCACGGCGTCGGCGAGCGAGGTGTACACGTCGCTGATCAGCGTGGTGACCAGGTCGTCCCGGGTGGCGAAGTAGCCGTAGATGGCATTGGCCGTCATGCCCATCTCGCGGGCGATGGCCCGCAGGGTGATCGCGTCCGGCCCGCCCGAGGACATCAGCCCCAGCGCGACCTTCTTGATCTCGGCCGTCGTCTCGGCGCGCAGCCTCTCCCGCCGTCCAGTCGTACCCACGGGAGCACTCTACAGCGTCACAATCTTTGGTTGCCGTATAAAAACTTCACGCCGTATAGTCACGGCACGCCATATAGGGCACGGCCTGCACAGGGGAGATTTCTGTCATGCGCATTGGAGTCATCGGCGCCACCGGCGGCATCGGACAGCGCGTCGTCACCGAGGCCCTCGGCCGGGGCCACCACATCACCGCGCTCACCCGCGACGCCTCCCGCATCGAGGAGGACCGCGAGAACGTGGTCTGGAAGAGCGTCGACATCTTCGACGCCGACGCCGTGGCGGCGGTCCTGCCCGGGCTGGACGTCCTGATCAGCGGCTTCCAGCCGGGCAACGCCGCCCGGGACCTCGCGGACACCGTGCGGCGCTCGATCGCCGACCCCACCGCGTACGCCACGGCGGCCACGTCGCTGCTGAAGGCCCTGGAGAGCCACCCCAGGACCCGGCTCATCGTGATCGGCGGCGCGGGCAGCCTGGAGATCAGGCCGGGCGTCACCCGCGCCGACTCCGACGAGGACCTGTACGCGACGCTGGACTCGATCGGCCTGCCCAGGGAGTACGCGGCCGCGGTCCGGGGCCACCGGGACGCCCTGAACGTGCTGCGCACCTCGAACCGGCTGTGGACCTACCTCAGCCCGGCCGAGGAGATCGCCCCCGGCGAGCGCACCGGCCGCTTCCGGCTCGGCGGCGACCAGCCGGTCCTGGACGCCGAGGGGCGCAGCCGCATCTCCTTCGAGGACGCCGCCGTCGCACTGATCGACGAGGCCGAGCTGCCCCGGTTCGTCCAGCGGCGCTTCACGATCGGCTACTAACCGCTACTGGCCTCGGGGCGGCGGGTCACACCAGGCGGGTCACACCAGGCGGCGGGCGGTCGCCCAGCGGGTCAGCTCGTGGCGGTTGGAGAGCTGGAGCTTGCGCAGCACCGCCGAGACATGGCTCTCGACCGTCTTCACCGAGATGAACAGCTGCTTGGCGATCTCCTTGTACGCGTAACCGCGGGCGATCAGCCGCAGCACCTCGCGCTCGCGCTGGGTGAGCCGGTCGAGGTCCTCGTCCACCGGCGGGGCGTCCGTGGACGCGAAGGCGTCGAGGACGAAGCCGGCGAGGCGGGGCGAGAAGACGGCGTCGCCCTCGGAGACCCGGAAGATCGCGTCGACCAGGTCGGTGCCGGTGATGGTCTTGGTGACATAGCCGCGGGCACCGCCGCGGATCACCCCGATGACATCCTCGGCGGCGTCCGAGACCGACAGCGCCAGGAACCGCACCGGCCGGTCGGGGTCGCCCATCAGCGCGGCGCTGCGGCGCAGCACCTCGACGCCTCCGCCGCCCGGGAGGTGGACGTCGAGGAGGACCACCTCCGGCCGGGTGGCGCCGATCACCGTGACGGCCTGGTCGACGTCCGCCGCCTCCCCGACCACCTCGACGCCCGTACGGGCCGTCTCCCCGATCTCGGCCTGGACGCCGGTCCGGAACATCCGGTGGTCGTCGACGAGGACGACCCGCACCCGGCGCCCCGCCGTCCCGTCCGCCGCCCCGCTCGGCCCGCCGGCCTCGTTCGCCGCCCCGCTCGCGTCGGTCATGTTGTCGTCGCCGCCCTCTCCATCTCCAGCTCCACTACCGTGCCCCCGTCCGGCGCGGACCTCAGCCGCGCCGTGCCGCCGTTGCGCCGCATCCTGCCGATGATGGACTCGCGCACGCCCATCCGGTCCTCCGGCACCGCGTCCAGGTCGAAGCCCGGGCCCCGGTCCCGTACGGAGATGAACACCGTGGCCCCCTCGACCTCGGCGAAGACCTGGACGGCCCCGCCGTCGCCACCGTACTTGGCGGCGTTGACCATCGCCTCGCGCGCCGCCTGAAGCTGCGCGGCCAGCTTCTCGTCCAGCGGGCAGTCGCCGACGACCACCACCTCGATCGGCACGCCGTGGTGGTCCTCGACCTCGGCCGCGGCCGCCTTGACCGCCTCCGCCAGGGTGTCCGGCTCCTCCGCCTCGTCCTTGCCCCGGCCCTCCGGCCGGTACAGCCAGGCGCGCAGCTCGCGCTCCTGGGCCCGGGCCAGCCGGGCGACCTCGCGGGGCTCCTCCGCGTTCCGCTGGATCAGGGTCAGGGTGTGCAGCACGGAGTCGTGGACGTGGGCGGCGACCTCGGCCCGCTCCTGGGCGCGGATGCGCATCAGGCGCTCTTCGGAGAGGTCCTGGGCCATCCGCACCAGGTACGGGCCCGCGAGCAGCGCGATGCCCACCAGCACCGCGAGCGCGGCCTGGAGCACCGCGCCCAGGTGCTTGGCCGAGCCCTGGAGCACGACGATGCCCGTCACTCCGGCGCCGACCAGCACCACCCCGGCGGCGCCCCGCGCGATCGGCAGCACCTGCTTGCGGCGGCTGAGCTCGACCCACTGGGAGCGCCGCGAGTTGTCCGCCTGGCGCCAGACCAGGGCCACGCCCGCGCTGATCAGCAGCAGCGGCCAGATGTAGATGTTGGCGCGGCCCAGCTGGAAGTTATCGACGAAGACGCCCATGCCGACCAGCAGCGCGAGCAGGGCGAAGACCTGCCCCTTGTCGGGCTTGCGGGCCAGAATGCGGCGGCCGCCCTCGGCGCCCCGGTCGGGGGCGGGGCGGGACGTCTCGACGCCGCCGAAGCCGAGCGGCACCACGAACCAGAACAGCGCGTACACCAGCGCGCCGAAGCCCTCGGCCATCAGCAGCGCGACGAACACGAACCGCACCCAGGACACCGGCAGCCCCAGATGCCCGGCGAGACCGCGCGCGACGCCCCCGAGCATCCGCCCCTCGGCGCTGCGGTACAGCTTGCGCGGGGGCGGTTCGGCGGACGGGGGCGCGGCGGCGGTCATGCCCCCGATCGTCACACGTCCGGCGGCATCCGGGTATCAGGGTCGCCCCTGATGGATCCCCGACGGGGCCGTCGGCAGGGTCAGGAGGAACTGTCCTCGATCTTGAAGCCCTCCTTGACGTTCTGGAAGACCGGCAGGTACGTCTCCCACTCGTCCGCGGGCGCGCTCAGGTAGAGCGCGTACGCCTTGCCGCCCTCCTTGCCGAAGCCGAGGTCGATGGCGCGGTACCAGCGCTCCCGCCCCTGGAACTTGAACTCCCAGATGGCCCCGGGCAGGCCCCGGTACTTCGTCTCCGACAAGCGCATCCGCTGGAAGACCGGGTACTCCTGCTTGAGCTGGGTCTCGAGCCCCTCGAAGTGCTCCACATGGTCGGGTCCCGCCGGGTCGATGACGTTGACCATCAGCCTGGCCTTCTGGGACGAGTCCAGGAATCTGACCTCCTGGGTGCTGTCCACCGTGCTCTGCGAGCTGTTGTCGGGCTGGCGGGTCCAGTCGTTCGGCACGGGGAGCGAGACGCCGAACTCCTTCAGCTCGACCCGGTGATACCCGTCGGGAAGGGGCGGGATCTTGTACGTCGGCGACGCCGACGCGCTGTTCGCACTGTCGGAGGAGCCGGGCCGCCCCCCGTCGTCCTTGCTCCCGCCGAAGTTGACGCCCGACAGATACACCCCGGCCGCCACCCCGACCACGGCCACCGCGGCCACCGACGCGGTCCACACCGCCTTACGGCCACGGCGGCCGCCGCTCGGGGGCGGCGGGGGAGTGGGCACGGAGGGGTACGGGTTCACATGGGTGTGGCCGTACCCGGGCGTGGGCGTGGACGTGTGGCCATACCCGGGCGTCGGCGTGTGGCCATACCCAGTCGGCGTCGGCGTGTGGCCGTACCCGGGCGTGGGAGTCGGCGTATGGCCGTAGCCGGGCGTCGGCGTGGGGGTGTGGGTGGGCGCGGGGTCGACCGTGGGCGTGGGCGTGGGCGTGACCGCGGGAAGCTGGGTGGTGAGGTCCTCCGGGTCCGGCCTGGGCATCGACGTGGTCTCCGGCAGCCCCGCCGGGCCGCGCAGCGCGCGGTCGATCTGCTCCCCCGTCGGCCGGTCGTCGGGCTCCTTGGCCAGCAGCGCCTCGATCAGCCCGGTCAGCGGCCCGGCCCGCAGCGGCGGCTCCAGCGGGTCGACGGCGATCGCGTACCCGGTCTCGATCGGCGTGGCCTTGCGGAACGGCGGCCGCCCCTCGACGGCCTGATACAGCGTCGCGCCCAGCGCCCACAGGTCCGAGGCGGGCCCCGGGGTCCGGCCCCTGATCCGCTCGGGCGCGATGAAGTCGATGGACCCGACGACCTCGCCGGTCTTGGTGAGCGTCGAGGTGCCGGTGGCCATGGCGATGCCGAAGTCGGTGAGCACCACCCGGCCGTCGTCGCCGAGCAGCACGTTGCCGGGCTTGACGTCGCGGTGCAGCACCCCCGCCGCGTGCGCCGCCCGCAGCGCGGCGATCATGCCGCGGCCGATCCGGGCCGTCTCGTCGGGGCTGATGGTCCGGCCGCCCTTGAGCAGATCGCCCAGCGTGGTCGAGGGCACGTACTCCATCACGATGCACGGCAGCCCCGAGTCCTCCACGACGTCATGGACGACCACCACATTGGGATGGGCTATACGGGCGGCGCTGCGCGCCTCGCGGCGGGTGCGCTCGAAGAGGGTGGAGACCTCGTCCTCGGTGAGGTGGGGTGAGATGTGGAGCTGTTTCAGCGCGACCTGACGGTCGAGCAGTTCGTCCTGGGCCCGCCAGACCGTGCCCATGCCGCCGCGGCCGATCTGCACGGCCAGCCGATACCTGCCCGCGATCAGCCGCCCTTCGTCTGACACTGTGTGCCCCTCCCGATCCCCCGACTTGCCATGGCCCCCGCATATGTTCGATGCGCCACGATAGCCGCCGCGGCCTCGGGGAAGATCTCAGGGAAGGCCCAGGGTTGTCACGGATACAGCCGCGCCCGGCGGCTTGTCACCATGGTGGGCATGACCGATGCACCCACCGCCACGGGCCCGGCCCCCGGCCCGGCCTCGGGCTCTGCCCCCGGTCCGGCCGCGTCCGGCGATCCGCGGCCGCCGATGAGGGCGCCGCTCCGGCGCAGCCGCGATCAGAAAATGATCTCGGGCGTGTGCGGGGGGCTCGGCCGGTTCTGCGACGTGGATCCGGTGATCTTCCGGGTGGTGCTCGCCGTGCTCGCCGCCGCGGGCGGCTCCGGCCTGATCCTGTACGGCTTCTGCTGGCTGCTGGTCCCCCTCCAGGGCGAGGAGGAGAACGAGGGCCGCAGGCTGCTCTCGGGCCGCGTGGAGGGCCCGGCGCTCACCGCGGTGCTGTGCGCCCTGGTCGGCTGCGGGCTGTTCCTGTCCATGCTCAACAACGGCAACATGATCTATTTCTCCATCATGCTCGTCATCGCCGCGGCCGGCGCCGGCTACTGGTCCCGCCACCGCCTCCAGGTGGCGAGCGAGGGCTCGGTGGATCCGGCGACGGCCCAGGCGGTGGCCGACGCGCCCCCCGAGACCAAGGCCCCGCCGTCGGCCTGGGACGGCCCCTCCTGGTGGCGCGACCCGATCGTCAAGGACGGCACGACGGGCCCGACCGGCCCGGCCGGCCAGGCCACGGGCTATCTGTGGGGCCCCGACGACGGCTCGGACGGCGCCGCGTACGCGCCCCGGGGCATCGGGCGGTGGGCGCCCCGCCGGCCGCCGCGCAAGGCGCCCGAGGGCACGTCGATCGGCGGCTGGACATTTCTGCTCGCCGTGGCGGCGGGCGTGGCGGGCGCGTCCTCGACGTGGTCCTCCCGGCCGCTGGGCACCAGCCTGGAGATCGGGTTCGCCTGCGCCCTGGGCGTCCTCGGGCTCGGCCTCGTGGTCAGCTCCCGGTACGGCCGCACCGGCTCCGGCACCGTCGTGCTGGCGGTGGTGACCGCCGCGCTGCTGGCGGCCTCGGCCTGGCTCCCCAAGTCCGTCACCACCGACTGGTCGCGCCGCACCTGGGCGCCCGAGTCCGCGGCGGCCGTGCGCGGCTCGTACGAGCTGGGCGGGGGCGTCGGCGAGCTGAAGCTGGACCGCATGTCCCTGGAGAAGGGCCAGATCGTCACCACGCACGCCGAGGTCGGCGCGGGGAAGCTGGCGGTCACCGTGCCCAGGGACGCGCGGCTGGAGCTGTCGATCCATGTGGGCCTGGGCGACATCCGGCTGCCGGGCGAGAGGGGCGACCACATCAACATCGAGCGCGGGAGGGACCAGACCGTGACCGTGCCGCCGGCCGACGGGCGCGCCGCGAAGGGCACGCTGCGGCTGGACCTGGAGATCGGCCTGGGCAACGTGGAGATGAGGTGGTCATGATGCGCCATCGCTTCCAGCCGGGCAGGCTGTTCGCCGGACTCGTCGTCCTCGGGGTGGGCCTCGCGTACGGCCTGGACGCCGCCGGGGAGTGGGACCTGCCGCCCCTCGCGGCCCTGCCCGTGACCGTGGGCGGGCTGTGCCTGGCGGGGCTCGTCTCGGCGCTCGCCTTCGGCGTCCGGCGGCACCGCGCCCGCCTCGCCGAGGACGCGGCCCCACCGCTGCGCGACCTGCCCATGGACGAGCTGCGCCGGCGCTACGCGTCGATGCCCGCCGACCGCCGCGACGCGGCAGGCGAGCCCCACCGGGGCCGGGACTAGGCCCTGTCCGGCGGCCTTGACGCCTGCGGCGCCGCGCGGCGGCGCCGCATATCGGCACAGCTCCCCTACCGGGGAGAGAGACCGGGCCTAGGTGAACAGCTGCGCGCCCTGGCGCCTGCGGCGCTTGGAGAGGGCCATGTCCAGCGACAGATAGGGCGTGCCCGCGAGGACCAGCGGCAGCCAGGCCATCAGA
Source organism: Streptomyces sp. NPDC097640 (assembly GCF_040302705.1). Taxonomy (NCBI): domain Bacteria; kingdom Bacillati; phylum Actinomycetota; class Actinomycetes; order Kitasatosporales; family Streptomycetaceae; genus Streptomyces; species Streptomyces sp. NPDC097640. Next base: position 178,666 of record NZ_JBEOSB010000010.1, on the reverse strand, counting down.
TACGCCAGATCGTTTCCGTAGTAGTAGGGATCCGACTGCCAGCTGACCGTCAGCCACAGGCTCAGCGACAGGAGCGCGCCGCCGAACGCCGCCAGCCGCCCCAGCAGCCCCACGAGCGTGCCGAGCCCGGCCGCCAACTCCCCGAAGGCGATGATGTATCCGAAGGTCGACGGGTCCTTCAGCGACTGGTCGATCAGCCACGGCACCGCGGAGCTGTCGCGCACGTTCCGCATCAGCTCGCCGACCGAGCCGGTGCCGCTGTCGGCCAGGAAGGCCGAGTCCGTCAGTTTGTCGATCCCCGCGTAGACGAACGTCACCCCGAGGAAGATCCGCAGCGGCAGCAGGGCGTACCGCGCGGCGGAGTCCCGCCAGCCGCCGCCGTGCCCGCCGCCGCTGCCGCCTATGCCGCCCACGCCGCTCATACTGCCCGAGCCGGCCCCGACCGTTCTGTCAGCATGCCTCATGACGCCCGCCTCTCCCGTTGCCTCGTCAACAAAACCTTACGGAGGAAACGGGGAGGCGACTCAGTCCAGAACGTCAATCGGATAGCGGTTTGTCTCCGCCCCCGCCGCGGTGATCACCTGCACCTCGACCCGCCCCGGCTCCACGTCCACCGGCACCGGCACGGTCAGCACGGAGTCGGTCGGGTTGCTGAAGCCCCCCGCGACCGGCACCAGCGGGACCTGTACATGCACCGCCCCGATGCGTACGACCATCCGGGCGAGCCGGTCCGGCTCCTGCGCGCCCGGGGGCACGAAGCCGCTGCCGCGGATCTCGATGTCGTCGCCGGTGCGGATCGGCGCGTCCCGGTCGAAGCCGCCCTCCTCGGGCCGGACCCGGACCACCGAGAGCACCGTGGGCCGCCCGCCCTCCGCGTACTTCCCGGCCAGATACATCAGCGCCGAGACGGCCGCCAGCAGCACCAGACCCCAGGGCAGTTCGGGCAGGCTCCAGGGCTCGCGTGCCAGCAGCACCGCGGCGAAGACGAGCACCACCGCGTGCACCACCACGTACTGCGCGTCCGCGAGGCTGCCGCGGCCCGCGTCGTCGGTCAGCAGGTCGGCGGCGCGCGGGCGCAGCGCCCGGACCTTCTGGAGCCGCTGCGAGCGCACCCGTGCCGCCACCACCAGCCGGGCCGCCACCGCGGCCACACAGCTCAGGGCGGTGACGGTGAGCAGCCCGGCGGCGCCTTCCAGGGCCAGCCCGTCGGCCGCGCGCTCCGCCTCGCCCGGGGCGAAGGCCAGCTCGACGGAGAGCATCAGCACCGCGTAGACCGCGAACAACACCCACGCGGCGGCCACGGCGCGCGAGGTGGACAGCCGGTTGTCCTCGCCGACCAGCGGGGCCAGCGGGCCGCCGCTGCCGCGGTGCAGCAGGGCGGCGAGGGTCAGCAGCCCGGCGGCGAACACCGCGACGACCAGGGAGGCGGTGCGCGCCTCCGACCAGCCCGCGCCGACCGCCGTGGCCAGCTGCCCGATCAGCAGCGCCCCGACCGCGCCCCACACCACGAACAGGGTGCGCCGCCGCACCGACCCGCCCCACGCGACGCTCTCGGCGCGGCCGGTGTCCCAGGTCGTCCGGGCCGCCTGCGTCAGCTCGTCCGACACCCACTGCCGGGAGGCCTCGGCGGAGTGCGCGAGCGCCGCCGGAAGGCCCTCTCCGGCGGCGAACCGGTCGCGCAGGGCCAGGAACGCGGCCACCGCCTTCCGGTGCCCGTCACGGGCGTGCTCAGGGCACTCGCAACCGCTGTGCGTATGCCGCTCTGCCGTCGTGGCGTCTTCCGCCGTGTTCACCGCCACGAGGCGCTCCCGCTCGTCGTTCTCTCGGGTCAGTCGTGCTTGTCCCAACTGACAAGTGTCAAGAGGGGATTGTGCCGTAAGTCGGAGGGTCTCAGCTCAGCAGGTCCGGTTCACCGCGGGTGATCTGCTGGTACAGAGGTTGATAGTTGATCCAGGCGACCAGGTCGGTGCCCAGTTGCTCACGGGTCTGCGCGGCGTTCCGGTGGTCGATCAGGACCGGCTTGCCCGCGGCCTTCGCGGCCAGCTGCACCTGGCAGGAGCGCTCCATCGCGATGAACCACCAGGCGGCCGCGTCGACCGAGCCACCGACCGTCAGAAGGCCGTGATTGCGCAGGATGAGGGCCTTGTGGGTGCCCAGCGCCTCCGCGATGTCCCGCCCCTCCGCCTCGTCCACGACGACGCCCGTGTAGCGGTCGTAGAGCGCGTGGTCCTCGAAGAAGGCGCAGACGTCCTGGGTGATGGGTTCGAGCAGCTCGCCGAGCGCCGACAGGGCGCGGCCGTACGGCGAGTGGCAGTGCGCGACGGCTGTGACGTCCGGCCGCGCCTGATGCACCTGGGAGTGAACGACGAACGCCGCCTGGTTGACGTGGTGCCGCCCCTGGACGACCCGGCCCGCCTGGTTGACGAGGATCAGATCGCTGACGGTGATGTGGCCGAAGGACATCCCGAAGGGGTTCACCCAGAAGCAGTCGGCGTACTCCGGGTCCCGCACGGTGATGTGGCCCGAGACGCCCTCCTCGAACCCGTACCGTCCGAAGAGGCGCAGGGCCGCGGCGAGGCGCTCCTTGCGGTGGCGCCGCTCGTCCTCGACCGAGGTGTGCTGCGGCGGCAGGATGAAGTGCAACTGGTCGGTGGGGATCGGCTCCGGCGTCGGCGGCATCGGCGGCTCACTCCTTGGCGCACTGCGTGCTCTCAGGGCTCGGAGCGGAAGCTACCTGGGGGTATCACAGGACGCCAGACCGATGACGGAACAGCGACGCCGCCGCCCATGGAACGCGGGCGGCGGCGTCGGTGTCGACAGGGGTTATGGGGTTATGGGGTCACTCCCACTCGATGGTGCCCGGCGGCTTGCTGGTGATGTCCAGGACCACGCGGTTCACCTCGTCGACCTCGTTGGTGATCCGGGTCGAGATCCGCGCCAGCACGTCGTACGGCAGCCGCGACCAGTCCGCGGTCATCGCGTCCTCGGAGGAGACGGGGCGCAGCACGATCGGGTGGCCGTAGGTGCGGCCGTCGCCCTGCACGCCCACCGAGCGCACATCGGCGAGCAGCACCACCGGGCACTGCCAGATGTCCCGGTCCAGGCCCGCGGCGGTCAGCTCCTCGCGCGCGATGGCGTCGGCCTCGCGCAGCAGGTCCAGACGCTCCTTGGTGACCTCGCCGACGATCCGGATGCCCAGGCCGGGGCCCGGGAACGGCTGGCGCTGGACGATCTCGTCCGGCAGGCCGAGCTCCTGGCCGACCATCCGCACCTCGTCCTTGAACAGCCGGCGCAGCGGCTCGATCAGCTCGAACTCGAGGTCGTCCGGGAGCCCGCCCACGTTGTGGTGGGACTTGATGTTGGCGGTGCCGGTGCCGCCGCCGGACTCCACCACATCCGGGTAGAGGGTGCCCTGCACCAGGAACTCCACGGCCGGGCCCTCGTCGGCGATGATCTCGGCCTGAGCCTGCTCGAAGACCCGGATGAACTCCCGGCCGATGATCTTCCGCTTCTCCTCGGGGTCGGACACCCCGGCCAGCGCGGTCAGGAAGCGCTCCTCGGCGTCGACGACCTTCAGCTGGACGCCGGTGACCGCGACGAAGTCCTTCTCGACCTGCTCGGACTCGCCCTTGCGCATCAGGCCGTGGTCCACGTACACGCAGGTCAGCTGGTCGCCGATGGCCCGCTGGACGAGGGCGGCGGCCACCGCGGAGTCCACGCCCCCGGACAGGCCGCAGATCGCGCGCTTGGTGCCGACCTGCTCACGGATGGCCGCGATGGACTCCTCCACCACATTGCTGGTGGTCCAGCTCGGCTCGATCCCGGCGCCCCGGTAGAGGAAGTGCTCCAGCACCTGCTGGCCGTAGGTGGAGTGCATCACCTCGGGGTGGTGCTGCACGCCGTACAGCTTCTTCTCGTCGTTCTCGAAGGCCGCGACCGGCACCACGTCGGTGGAGGCGGTGACGGTGAAGCCCTCGGGGGCGGCCGAGCAGGCGTCGCCGTGCGACATCCACACGGTCTGCTCGGCCGGGGTGCCCTCGAAGAGCGTGGAGCCGGGCTTGGAGACGGTCAGCGGCGTACGGCCGTACTCACGGGCGCCGGTGTTGTCGACGGTGCCGCCGAGTGTGGTGGCCATCAGCTGGAAGCCGTAGCACATACCGAAGACCGGCACCCCGGCCTCGAACAGCGCGCGGTCCACGCGGGGCGCGCCCTCGGCGTAGACCGACGAGGGGCCGCCGGACAGGATGATCGCCCTCGGCTTCTTGGCGAGCATCTCGGCCACCGGCATGGTGGACGGGACGATCTCGCTGTAGACCCGGGCCTCGCGGACACGACGGGCGATGAGCTGGGCGTACTGCGCGCCGAAGTCGACGACCAGGACGGTGTCGGGGGCGGCAGCAGGGGACGCTGATGGCACTTCGGCGGCCTTCCGGCGGTGGTGGCGGTGACTCTGGGGGTTGGACCTTCGATTCTAACGGGCTCACCATCGACACTTTCCGGGCTCGCGCCGTCACGCGTCGTCACCCGTACGCCACGTGACCGGGCCGTGAGCCACTTCGTTGAGCTCGGTGTCCGCGCCAGCCAGGAGCGGCCCGGAAAAATCCACGCGTGGCTCAGATCCGCCGAGGCGATGAGACGTGCCCCCTGCGGTGATTCAGGCGGCGCGCGTCGTGGGACCTCGCTTCGGCGAGGTGACCGGTCAGCAGGGGACAGCAGCCCGGTCACCACCCCTAAAGAACGGTCGGCCCCGGGGACGCCCGGGGCCGACCGTATCCGGTCGAAATGGTTGCGCCGGGAGCGCCGCATCCACCACGATGCACATCAGGGAAGACGCCCCGGACCTCCCTACCGTCATTGGTCCGACCACGCGGGCGTACGCCCCCTCTCCGACTTACCAAGCGCACCACCCCGAAAGCCGACGGCACGCAAAGCCAGCGGCGCTCCCCCCGGCGCCGCCCTTCAGCACCGGCGCTGCCCTGACGCCGGTGCTGACCGCCTAGGGCCCCGGGGGCGCCCGTCCCGCTCGGGCGCCCTCGGGGCCCTTCGCCTTTCACGGTTCCAGAGATCCGTGACCTTGATCGGGTCTTTCTGTGACCATTCTGTGAGCAACCCCGAGGGCAACCTTTCGGCCAGCTGGCCGGTCATGTACGTGCAAACGCACGGCCAGACCGCGCCCCCACCGCGACGGCCTTCCACTGCGTGCCGCTGGCGACCAGCGGCACGATGGACCCAGAAGAGGTCTCATGAAGCTTCGCCGCGCCCTGGCGACCGCCGCAGCGACGGCCGCCATCGTCCCTGCCGCGCTGCTCGCGGCGCCCGCCGCCTTCGCGGACGAGCCGACGAACGAGCCGACCGCGACCGTCGAGCCCACGGCCGACCCCACGCCGACCACCCCGTCCCCGACCGACCCGACGGACACCAAGCCGCCGACCACCGAGCCCACCACGGACCCGACGGACACCAAGCCGCCGACCACCGAGCCCACCACGGACCCGACGGACACCAAGCCGCCGACCACCGAGCCCACCACCGGCACCCCCACGACCGCCCCGCCGACCGGCGAGCCGACCGACGAGCCGACGCCGGGCGACGACTGCACCGACGACGGGTCGTACAACGAGGACCCCGACCTCACCACCACCATCTCCGGTCTGCCGTCCAAGGTCGTGGCCGGCAGCGGCTTCCACAGCTTCAAGTTCCAGGTCGAGAACGACTCGGACAAGGCCTTCAAGCGCGTGGACTTCGGTGTCTTCGCCGGCACCGCGGACTCCAAGCACCCCGACGGCACCGGCAAGTTCCTGACCCTCCAGTTCAAGGACCCGGAGAGCGGGGTCTGGAAGTCGATCTCCACCGACGAGAACGACCCGGCCGCCGGCTACCTCGGCTACACCGATGTGCGCGCCCACGAGACCCTCACCATCGACATGCGGCTGAGCGTCTCCGCCAAGGCCCTCGGTGACGGCTTCGGCTACGCGCTCACCTTCGGCGTGTACGCGGACGACGAGGGCAACTGCGTCTTCTCGACCGGCGACTACTACGAGTTCGACGTGCTGGCGGCCGGCTCCAAGCCCGGCCACGTCCCGCCGGCCGAGCCCAAGCCGGAGCCGCAGGGCGGCAAGAAGCCCCTGCCCAAGCCGCAGGGCGACACGAAGATCGACCCCAAGGGCACCCTCGCCGAGACCGGCTCCTCCTCCGCGCTGCCGACCATCGCCGTGATCGGCGGAGTCGCGATGGCCGCGGGCGCCGGTGCGGTGTTCGTGGTGCGCCGCCGCCGCAGCGGTGGCCTGGCCGCGTAACGCGTTGCCGTTCCAGAAGGGGCCGCCCCCGCCCGGGGCGGCCCCTTCGCGCTCAGGGGGAACTGCTCAGGGGGGAGCCGCTCAGGGGGAGCCGGAGGCCGCGGCGCGGGCGGCTGTCAGGAGGTCCACGGCTTCGGTGTTGCCGAGTTCGCGGGCGATCTCTATCGGCGTCTGGGCGCGGAGTTCCGGCTTGAGCGCCGTGGGATCGGCCAGAACGGCCGAGGTGTCCGCGCCCGCCTCGATGAGCAGGCGCAGCCCCGTCGTGTCGCGGGAGGTCAGGGCCACATGGAGCGGGGTCACCCCCTTGGGGGTCCGGACATCGACGTCCGTGATGCGGGCGAACAGCAAACGGAGGACATCCTCGCGGGCCAAGAAGGCGGCCTTGTGCAAAGGGGTTGCCCCCTCCACATCCCAGAAGCGTTGCCGGGAGGGCCTGAGGGGGTCGGCGCCGGCATCGAGAAGGTCTTTCACGGTCTCCGGTCGTGCGAAGCTGACCGCATCGCTCAAGGGGCCTGATCGCCATTGCCCCTCGGCGTTCGGGTCGGCGCCGGCCTCGAGCAACAGCCGGATGACGTCACTCGCTTCGGGCTCGCTGTTTGTGCGCAGGTAATGGATCGGGGCGTCCCCACTCTCGTCGGTGAGGTTCGGGTCAGCGCCTGCGTCGAGCAGCGCCCCGACGATGTCGCGCACGATGTCGTACGGCCCTGCCCAGCTGTTGAACATCGCGGTGAGGGCCGCGTGCAAGGGTGTACTGCCCGGAGCTATCGCACGTCCGAAGATGCGCTCCCGGGGAACGTAAGTGGTCAGGGACCTGACCTCACCCACAACAGCGTTCGGATCGGCGCCCGCGCTCAGCAGGGCCTGCACCAGTTCGGGGGACCGGGACGAGAACGCGGCGAGGTGGAGCGGCGTCAGCCCCGAGGTGACGAAGCCGCCGAGCTTCCTCCGACGAGTGAGCACTTCACGCACCACGGTCAGATCGCCGGCCGCGCAGGCACGCGGAAAGCGGGACCTCGCCGACGGTGGCCGCGGCACCCTCAGCCCCGACAGCACAGCCGACACGGGTTCCCCGCCGTATGCCTGCTGGTCCCCCTCGTGGTCGACCTCGTACACCAGCGGGTCGCTCACGTCGGCAGCCTCGGCGAGATCGACGAGCAGGTAGTACTGCCCTTCGTGGTGGCCCACGCTGTACCACGGGCGGGGCTCGTCCTCCGCGACCAGGCCGTCCTCGACCTCGCAGGCCGAAGGCAACCGAACGCTCCACTCGTACTCGTTGTTGGTACGCATGACTTGCTCTGCCGGCCAGCGCACCGCCAGTAACGCCTGAATCGACGGCGGCACGGCGTGCTCGCCCGCGGGCGTCACCACGGTCCACTCGCGGGGTGCGAAATCCTCCGGGAGTCGGCCGTTGAGACGCTCGATCTGTTTGAGTACGCGCGGATGCAGTACCTCTGTGCCGCTCATCGTCCCCTGTCCTGGTGATCGGCGAGATCTTCGGCGCAACCCTAGATCCGAGCAGTGACAGCGGAGAGCCCCGTGGCGAGCCGGCCGGAGGCACTGTTCAGCCGTTGACGAAGGTGAGGCTGGTCGCGTCGTAGCGGGTGCCCGCGATCCGCTCGGGCGGGGCGGCGGCCTCGATGGCGGCGAGGTCCTCGGCGGACAGCTCGACGTCCAGGGCCGCGAGGTTCTCCTCCAGGTACCGCTGCCGCCGGGTGCCGGGGATCGGCACCACGTCGTCGCCCTGGTGCTGCACCCAGGCCAGGGCGAGCTGGCCGGCGGTGACCCCCTTCGCCTCGGCCAGCTCGTTCAGCTTCGCAACGATGGCCAGGTTCCGTTCGAGGTTGCCGTCGGCGAAACGCGGCTGGGTCCGCCGCATATCGGTCTCCTCCAGCCCCTCGACCGAGGTGTACCGGCCGGTCAGGAAGCCGCGTCCGAGCGGGGAGAACGGGACGAGACCGATGCCCAGCTCGCGGCAGACCGGGGCGATCTCCGCCTCCAGGTCGCGGGTCCACAGCGACCACTCGCTCTGGAGCGCGGCGATCGGGTGCACCGCGTGCGCCCGCCGGATGGTCTGCGCACCGGCCTCGGACAGCCCGAGGTGGCGGACCTTACCGGCCCGCACCAGCTCGGCCATGGCCCCGACGGTCTCCTCGATCGGCACCTGCGGATCGACCCGGTGCAGGTAGTAGAGGTCGATGTGGTCGACCCCGAGCCGGCGCAGCGACGCCTCGCACGCCTGCCGCACGTAGGCGGCGTCGCCACGTATCTGAGTGGGCTCGCCCAGGCGGTTGGCGAAGCCGAACTTCGTGGCCAGCACCACCTCGTCACGGCGCCCGGCGATGGCCCGTCCGATCAGCTCCTCGTTGTGCCCGACGCCGTAGTAGTCGGAGGTGTCCAGCAGGGTCACCCCGAGGTCGAGGGCGCGGTGCAGGGTCGCGATCGACTGCTCGTCGTCCGCGGCGCCATAGGCGTGGCTCATGCCCATGCATCCCAGGCCCTGCGCGGAGACCGCCAGTTCGCCGAGGCGTCGGGTGGAAACGTTGGTCATGCTGCTGCCTCCTGGGCTCGGAACCGTATGCCCAGGACGCTAGGGGTTGGAGCACCCTCTATGGCAACTGATTTGTGGTGACCGGGCGACCTCAGTGGTCAGCGACCGGGGGCACCTTCGGGACCGGCAGCAGGGGCAGCTTCAGGGCGCCGAAGGCGTCCTCGGGGACGGCGGGGGCCGCTGGCGCGACCGGGGTCAGGCGTTCGTACGGGGCGCCCTGGGGTGGGCGGGGGTCGGGGGCGCCCTTGTTGGGCCAGAGGGACATGGCGCGCTCCGCCTGGGCCGTGATGGTCAGGGACGGGTTGACGCCCAGGTTCGCGGAGACCGCCGCGCCGTCCACGACATGGATGCCCGGGTGCCCGTACAGCCGGTGGTACGGGTCGATGACGCCGTGGTCGGGGTCCGCGCCGATCGGGCAGCCGCCGAGGAAGTGCGCGGTGAGCGGGGTGCCGATCAGCTCGCCGACGTTGCTGCCCGGGAAGCCGTTGATGGACTCGGCGAGGTGGCGGGCGGCCTGCGCGCCCTCGGGGATGTGGTCCGGGTTGGGTGCGCCGTGGCCCTGCCGGGCGGTCAGCAGGCCCTTCCCGAGCCCCTTCGGCTTGCGGTAGGTGGTGAGCGAGTTGTCGTGGGTCTGCATGACCAGGCCGATGATGGTGCGCTCCGACCAGCGCCGGGTGGACAGCGAGCGCACCACGAGCACCGGGTGCCGGAGGTGGCTCCCCAGGAACCGCAGCCAGCGCGGCAGTCGGCCGCCCTCCGGGATCTGGAGGACGGACAGCAGCCCCATCGCGTTGGAGCCCTTGCCGTAGCGGACGGGCTCGATGTGGGTGGTGTCGTCGGGGTGGATGGACGAGGTGATCGCCACGCCACGGGTGAAGTCGGCCCGCCCCTGCCCCGGGCGGACCTTGCGGTAGCGGCGGTCCGTGGTCTGCGCGCCGACCAGGGCCTCGGAGTTGGTGCGGGTGAGCATGCCGAGCCGGTCCGGGATCCGGGGCAGCAGGCCCTTGTCCCGCATGGTGTGCAGCAGCGTCTGGGTGCCGTACGTCCCGGCGGCCAGCACCACCTGGCGGGCGCGCAGCACGCGCGGCGGGCCCTTGCGGCGCCGGTCGGTGGGGACGGTGGTGACCCGGTAGCCGCCCCGCCGGTCCTCGCCGACGGCCACGACGGTCGTCATGGGGTGGACGACGGCGCCGGCCCGCTCGGCGAGGTGGAGGTAGTTCTCGTTGAGGGTGTTCTTCGCGCCGTGGCGGCAGCCGGTCATGCACTCGCCGCACTCGGTGCAGGCCCTGCGCGAGGGCCCCGCGCCGCCGAAGTACGGGTCCGGGACGCGCTCCCCCGGCGCCGCCGTCGCCGTCCCGTCCGCGTCGTCGCCGTCCCCGAAGAACACGCCCACCGGCGCCATATGGAAGGTCTCGCCCGCCCCCATCCGCTCGGCGGCGGCCTTCAGGTGCTCGTCGGAGGGGGTCATGGTCTTGTTCAGGCGCGCGCCGAGCATCCGCCGCGCCTGGTCGTAGTACGGCGCGAGCTCCGCCCGCCAGTCGGTGATGGCGCCCCACTGCGGGTCCCGGAAGAACGGCTCGGGCGGTACGTAGAGGGTGTTGGCGTAGTTGAGCGAGCCGCCCCCGACCCCGGCGCCCGCCAGCACCATCACCTTGCCCAGGACATGGATGCGCTGGATGCCGTAGCAGCCGAGGGCGGGCGCCCACAGGTAGTCGCGGAGGTGCCAGGAGTTCTTGGGCAGGGTCTCGGGGGTGAAGCGGCGCCCGGCCTCCAGGACGCCGACGCGGTATCCCTTCTCGGTCAGGCGCAGGGCCGTGACGGAGCCGCCGAAGCCCGAGCCGACGACAATGACGTCGTAGTCGTAAGCGTCGTCGTTCGCGTCGTCGTATGCGTCGTCGTATGCGTCGTCCACCGCAGTGCCTCCCCTTGCCGCGCGCCCATCAGCGCAGGCGCAGCGCCTTCATCGCGCGCAGGCTACGGGTCATGAACGCCGCGTAGTTCTCGTCCGTCATGCCGAAGGCCGGGCCGAGCGGCAGCAGCCGCTGGTGCGCGACCGTCTGCGCCTCGGTGAACTTGAGGATCCCCTCCGAGCCGTGGCGGCGCCCGAGACCGGAGTCGCCCATCCCGCCCAGGGGCGCGCGGACGCTGCCGTACGCCGCGCCGTAGCCCTCGTTGACGTTGACCGTCCCGGCCCGCAGCCGGGCGGCGACCGCGCGGCCGCGCCGGCCGTCCTTCGTCCAGACGCTGGCGTTGAGGCCGTACGGGGTGGCGTTGGCGCGCTCGACGGCCTCGTCCTCGTCGGCGAAGCGGTAGATGGAGACGACCGGGCCAAACGTTTCCTCAGCACACACGGCCATCGGCGGCTCAACGCCGTCGAGGATGGTCGGCTCGTAGAAGTAGGGGCCTATGTCGGGCCGGGCGCGGCCCCCGGTGAGCACCGTGGCGCCCTTCTCCCGGGCCTCGTCGACATGGCGTACGACGGTCTCCAGCTGGCGCTCGCCCGCGAGCGAGCCCATCTCGGCCCCGTACGCGAGGGCCGTGCCCAGGCGCATCGCCTTCGTCCGGGCGACGAACCGCTCCAGGAAGGCGTCGGCGATCGACGTGTGGACGTAGAGCCGCTCGATCGACTCGCACAGCTGCCCGGCGGACGAGAAGCAGGCGCGCACCGAGCCCTCGGCGGCCTTGTCGAGGTCGGCGTCTCTCAGCACCAGCATGGCGTTCTTGCCGCCCAGCTCCAGCGAGCAGCCGATCAGCCGCGCCGCCGCGCGCTGGGCGACCTCGCGGCCGGTGCGGGTGGAGCCGGTGAACGACGCGTAGTCGGCGTGCTGGACGACGGCGGGGCCGACGACCGGGCCCTCGCCGAGGACGATCTGCCACACGTCCTTGGGCAGCCCGGCCTCGATCAGCAGCTCGCGCGCCCACAGGGCGGTCAGCGCCGTCTCCGTGTCCGGCTTCATCACCAGGGCGTTGCCCGCGGCGAAGGCGGGGAGCGAGTCGCCGACGGAGAGGGAGAGGGGGTAGTTCCAGGGGGATATCAGACCTATGACGCCCTTGGGCTGACGCAGCTCGGTGACCTTGGTGAGCACCGGCACGGCCCCGGTGTGGCGGCGCGCGCCCAGGTAGCCGGGGGCCTTGCGCCCGTAGTGGCGGGCGGTGAGGCAGACCTCCTGCACCTCCTCGTGGGCGTGCAGCCGGGTCTTGCCGGTCTCCACCTGGATCAGGTCGAGCACCTCGGACTGGTGGCGCATGAGCAGGTCGTGGAAGCGCAGCAGTACGGCGGCGCGCCGCCGCACGGGGGTACGGGCCCACGCGAGCTGCGCCTTGCGCGCCCGCTCGAATGCCTCGGCGACGTCCTCGGGGGTGGACTCGGGCAGCTCGGCCAGGACCTCCCCGGTGAAGGGGGTGTGGCTGGTGGTCCTGCCACTGCCCACCACGCCCCGCGAGAGCCGGGCGACCAGCTCGGGCGTGACGACCTGCGCGGCGGTGCGGGCGCCCGCGGGAGCGACCGGGTTGCCGTCGGCGGGGGCGGGCGCGGGTGCGGTTCCCTGTCCGGCGTCGGGTCCGGCGTCGGGCGTGGCGTCGGGTCCGGCGTCAGGTACGGCGTCCTGCGGGGCGTCCTGCGTGGGCTGTGCGCTGTCCTGCGAGTCCGTCATGGGGGCGAGGGTAGGCCCGCCGGGCCGGTTTGGGTACCCGACGGTAACCTGCTTTCACCGGCCAGGCACACAATCACACCGGCGACCGCCGGTGTGACGGGGTGGACCGGTCCGTGCCCCGGCCGTCAGAGGCCCTCGATCTTGAGGCTGTCCACGACGTTCTCGTACAGCTCGTCGCCGGTCGGGCGGGCGTCGCCGTCGGCGGGCATGGTCACGGTCAACTGCCAGCCGGTATGCGTCTTGTCCACGTAGATGTGGTCGCGCTTCACATAGCGGATGGGGTTGTCGTCCCTGCTGCTGCCGGAGGGGACGTAGGTGGTGGTGAGGTCCACCGCGCCCTCCTCGCCCTGCTGCGTCGCCTGCTTCGTCGAGCTCTCGATGTCCTCCATGGACGACGAGGGGTTCTTGTAGGCGCTGACGACCTGCCCGGCCATGTCGCGGGCGTCCTTGATCTCCCGCTCCTCGGTGGTCTTCTGCCGGGTCAGGAGAACGGTGTAGACGCCGCTGGGGTCCGTGAAGGTGACGGCCGTGAAGTCCTCGTTGCTGTCGTTCTGCACGCGCCGGTACTCGCTGGGCACGGCCAGGGACGCGCCCACGACATCGCGCTCCTCCCGGACCATCCACCCCTTGGGAAGATCGCTCTCGGTCGCGAACGGCTTCGCCAGGGTCAGCACCAGCACGGCGGCCACCACCAGCACCACGCCGCCCAGGCCGAGCTGCGCCTTGCGGTTCTTGTGCAGGATGGGCGGTACGAAGCGGCTGCCCCCGCTCTGCGCCTGCGCCTCCCCGGCCGCTCCCTCGGACCCGGTCCCGGGCCCGGTCCCGGCCGGGGCCTGGGGCTGGGGCTGGGGCTGGGGCTGGGCGTACAGGCTGGTCGCGAGCACAGTAGGCACCGGCTGCGGCGGCCGGACCACCTCCTCCAGCGCCCTCCGCGCCTCGGCCGCCGTCGGCCGCGCCGACGCCTCCTTGCGCAGCAGCTGCATGATGAGCGTGCCGAGCGCGCCCGAGCCGCGCGCGGGCGTCTGGGGCTCGGCGGAGAGGATGGCCTGGAGCGTCGCGGGGGCGTGCGAGCGGCGGAACGGGGACATGCCCTCCACCGCCGCGTACAGCACGACGCCCAGCGACCACAGGTCCGACTCGGGGCCGGGCCGCTGGCCCAGCACCCGCTCGGGCGCGATGAATTCGGGGGAGCCGACGAACGCGCCGGTCTCCGTCAGCCCCTGCTCGCCCTCGACCTGCGCGATGCCGAAGTCGGTCAGCACCACCCGGTCGTTCCGGCCGAGCAGGACGTTGTCCGGCTTGACGTCGCGGTGCAGTACCCCGGCGTCGTGCGCGGCCGTCAGCGCGCCCAGCACCGCGACGCCGATCCGGGCCGCCTCGCGCGGGTCCAGCGTGCCCTCGGCCAGCCGGTCGCCGAGCGAGTCGCCGCGCACCAGCTCCATCACCAGCCAGGGCCGGCCGTCCTCGACGGCCACGTCGTACACCGAGACCACCGAGGGGTGGTCGATCCGGGCCGCGGCGCGCGCCTCGCGCTGCATCCGCTGGTAGATCTTCTGCCGCTCGCCCTCCGGCAGGGTCTCGGGCACCCGTGGCTCCTTGACCGCGACATCGCGGTCGACGACCTGGTCGTGCGCCCGCCAGACCGTCCCCATGCCGCCGTGTCCCAGGCGGGAGACGAGGCGGTAGCGGCCGCCGATGACGCGGCCGATGTTGGGGTCCTGGGTGGCCGGCGCGGGCGCCGACGTACGGGGGTCGGACTGCCCGGCGGCCGCCCGGCCGTCGAGCTGCGTCGGCTCGTACGGGCTGTCGGGCTGCCGGTCCTGGGAAGCCGCCGAGGACTCCGCCTCGAACTCCGCCTTGGGCTCCGCCGAGGACTCCGCCTTGGACTCCCCGCCGGGCTCCCCCTGGGACGGCACCGGCGCGGCCAGGGCTTGCGGCGGTTGCAGCTCGTAGCTGGTGGGCTCGTTCGCCCGTCCCCCGTCGTTCGTCATGGCACCATCATTACCTGCTCGGGCGCGCGGCCCGCCAGCGGCCCCGGGCGGCTGTGGCCGCTCGTGACAAAGCCGTTGCGGTGCCGTTCAATTCTGTTTGGCGGAAACGGAGAATGTGTCGACAGCCGTGTCGAAATACTGCTTTCCCTCGGTTTTGCTGACGACCGGCGCGGACACCCACACGTCGTACATCTTTCCCGCTTCGTTCCAGGTCAGGTCGTACGTCTGGCGCGAGCCGCCGTCGTCGGCCGAGCCGTTCCAGACGAACGCCCACAGCGCGGCGGGCAGCCCCTGGCGCTCGGTCTGGATGACCTGGCCGCTGCGGTAGCCCGGGTAGTCCTGCGGCCCCCTGGCGTCCGCCTCCTGGCTCAGCTGCAACGGGCCCTTGGGGTCCAGCTCCTGGACGTGGATCCCGATGCGGAACTCCTTCCCCGGCGAGTTGTAGTAGACGCGCGGGGCCTTGACTTCGCGGGAGAAGCCCTTGGGCACGGCGATCGTGAAGCCGGCCGGGTCGTTGACCAGCTCGTAGCCGTCCGGGACGGCGGTCTTGGAGGCGGTGGGCGACGCCTTGCCCGACGGCGGCGTCTTCGACGGCTCCTTGGCGGGAGCGCTCGTGGCGTTGGCCTTGCCGTCGCTGTCGCCGTCGCCGTCGCCCCGGTCGAGGGCCAGCGCCGCGACCCCGGCGCCGAGACCGGCCAGCGCGACCACCGCGACGGCCGCGATCAGCGCCGTACGGCGGCGAGGGGCGCGGCGGGAGGGGACGGGGGCGCCGGGGGTGGGGGCCCCGTACCCGGGACCGTGGCCGGCCCCGTGGCCGGTCGTCACCGGCACGGCGGGCTGCGTCGGCGTGTACTCCAGAGGGATCTCGGGGGTGTCCCCCGGCTCCAGACACATCCGCAGCATCCGGGCCGCCCCGTCCCCGTTCAGCCGCAGCGCGGGATCGCGCTGCAACAGCCCCTCGATGGCGGGGGTCAGGGCACCGGCGGCCGCGGGCGGCCGTATCTCGTCGAACACGACCGCGTGCAGCACCCCGCCCAACGAGTCGCGGCGGAACGGCGATTCGCCGCTGACCAGCGTGCACAGCAGCACACCGAGCGACCACAGGTCCGACTCCGGGCCGGTGCGCTGCCCCGACATCCGCTCGGGCGCGGTGTATTCGGGCGAGCCCACGAACGTCCCGGTCTCCGTGATCGTCGTGCTTCCCGTCACCTGCGCGATCCCGAAGTCCGTCAGCACCACGCGCCCGGTGCCCGCCTCCACCAGCACATTGGCGGGCTTGATGTCCCGGTGCAGCACCCCGCGCTCATGCGCGACCCGCAGCGCGTCCAGCAGCGCGAGCCCCATCCGCGCCGCCTCACCCGGCCCGACGGGCCCCTCGGCGGCCAGCCGGTCCGCGAGCGAGCTGCCGTCGACCAACTCCATGACGATCCACGGGCGTCCGTCCTCCTCCACCACGTCATGGAGGACGATCACATTCGGATGCTTGATCTGCGCCACGGTGCGGGCCTCGCGCAGCGTGCGCTCGTGCTGCTGCTGGAGGTCGAGGGCCGACATCCCGTCCAGCCCCTCGTCGACGTGCAGTTCCTTGACCGCCACATCCCGGCCCAGCAATGTATCCACGGCCCGCCACACCGTACCCATGCCGCCGCGCCCCAGCCGTGACACCAACTGGTAGCGCCCGGCCAGCAGGCGGCCACCGCTTCCCCCGAAGCTATCCATGGGCCTCATCTTGCCGCACGACCCCGACGGACTCCGCCTTGGTCCCCGGCCGCGTTGTGGTCAACTTCCCCCATGGAGGCAGTCCTGGCGAGTTTCATAGCCGTGCTCGGCACGGTGTTGGGTTCCGGTGTCACCTACGTCTTCCAGCGGCGAAACACCGACCGCAGCGAGCACTTCGCCCGCGCGGAGAGGCTGCGGCAGGAGCGGATCGACGCGTACTGCGCGTACGCGGGGGCGCTGCTCAACTACCGCCGGATGCTGGTCCAACGGTGGTTCGTCCAGCACGAGAACCGGCCCGACGAGGACACCCCGGAGCTGCGGGAGCACGTCTACGAGTTGCGCTACGCCGCGCAGGAGGCGATGTTCCGCGTGCAGATGCTGTCGGACGACCCCGCGCTCGTGGAACTCTCCGAGCGGATCCTCGAGCACGTGACCGAGCTGCACCGGGCCGAGGACCGCGACCGGCTGAACCACATCCGCGAGCGGTCCCGGCAGGGCATCCGCGACTTCATCGCCGCCGCCACGCCGCACACTCGCTGAGCCTCGAGATCGACGGCCGGTCCACCAGGGTCGCGGGAGAGGTGAACCGCGTGCGCCGGCGCGCAGTGAAGATGAGCGCAACTGCTTTAAGGGGGCATCCGTGGATCTTGGTTCGGTGATCATCGCGGTGGCAGGTGTAGCCGGAACGCTAGGAGGGTCGCTCCTCACCCAGCGCGCCTCCGAACGGGCGAAACGTCGCGAGATAGACCTGCTTCGCGGTCACGAGGAGCTTCGCGAGAACCTGCTCAGCCGACGCACCTGCTACGTGGAGCTCAACCGGGACGCACGTCAGTTCACCACGGCGCTCAACCGTCATCTGCATGTCATGCGGGAACGCGGTGTCGAGGAGGCGGACAGGGAGGCACTCGAAGAAGCCAAAAGTGCCCACCGCGATCGATACTCCGAAGCGCAGATGATCGCCCCGGACGAGGTGCTCGCATGTGCGCGTACGGTCAATCAAGCCCTGAACAGGGTCTATGGCCAGGTCAAACGTCTGGAGCGAGGAGAGCCCCAGGAAGGGGAAACCATGGCTACCGCGGTCCGGGGCCAGAGGGAGATCTGGGACCTGATCCGGGCCATGAGGACCGCCATGCGCCGCGACCTCGGGGTGTCACCCACAGAGTGACCGCGCCCCGCGAGGTCATACCTGCCAGAAGGTGACAGGTACGGCCCCTACGGTCGGCCACCATGAGCGACTCCCTCCCCCGTATCACCCCCGCCCAGCGCCGCGCCCGCCTCGGGCCGCGGCATCTGCTGGCGCCGTCCGCCCGGGCGGCAGTCGTCGAGGCCGTGGCGGACGCGGTTGTCGGGCTGCATGCGACCGATCCGGCCACCGTGTATCTGTCCGCGTGCGCGCGGCTGCGGGAGCCGGGGGCCGGGGAGGTGGAGCGGGCGCTGTACGAGGACGTTTCGCTGGTCAAGCTGTTGAGCATGCGCCGCACGATCTTCGCGGTGACGACGGAGCTCGCGCCGGTCGTCGGCTCGTCGACCGCGCGGGTGATCGCGGCCCGGGAGCGGGCCACGCTGCTGAAGCATCTGCGGGAGCGCGCCGAGGAGCACTGGGACGAGGCGCGGCTGGCCGAGGTGGAGAAGGCCGTGCTGGCGGCCGTGGCCGGGCGGGGCGAGGCGACGACCGCCGAGGTGGCGGAGGACGTGCCCGCGCTGCGCGAGCGGATCGTGATGGCTCCCGGCAAGCCGTACGCGGCCCGGCCGACGGTCGGCAGCCGGGTGCTGCGCCTGCTCGCCTCCGACGGCCATCTGCGCCGCTGCCGCCCGCGCGGCTCCTGGACCAGCAGCCTCTACCCCTGGGCCCTCGTCCCGCCGCTCCCCGACCTCCCCGTCCGCGAGGCGAAGGCCGAACTGGCCCGCCGCTGGCTGGCCGCGTACGGCCCCGCGACCGAGGCCGACCTGAAGTGGTGGACGGGGTGGACGGTGACCGACACCCGGCGGGCGCTGGCCGACATCGGCGCGGAGGGTGTGGCGCTGGCGGAGGGGCCGGGGTACGTGGTGGCCGGGGACGGTGAGCCGGTGGCGGACGGCGAGCCCTGGGCCGCGCTGCTGCCCGGCCTCGACCCGACCGCCATGGGCTGGCAGGCCCGCGACTGGTACCTCGACCCGGACCATGTGAAGCCGCTCTTCGACGGCAGCGGCAACATCGGCCCCACGGTGTGGTGGAACGGCCGCGTCGTCGGCGGCTGGGCCCAGCGCGCAAGCGGCGAGGTGGTCTGGCGCCCGCTGACCGACGTGGGCCGGGAGGCGGCGGCCGCCGTGGAGGCGGAGGCTGCGCGGCTGAGCGGGTGGCTGGGGGAGGTCCGGGTCACGCCCCGGTTCCGTACGCCGCTGGAGCGGGAGTTGGCGGCATAGCCGCGTGCGCCCCGCCTCAGTCCGCTGTCCCGGTCGCCAGCTCGCACGCGCGCACGTACTCCCGCACCAGCGGGCGGCGGTCGTCGGCGCGCCAGGCCAGGGCGAAGCGGCTGGGCGAGATGCCCCTCACCACGCGGGTGACGACTCCGCCGAGGGTGATCAGCGGGGTGTTCCCGGCCGCCAGCAGGACCACGCCGAGACCCGCGACGAGCGCCTCGTACGTCTCCTCGGTGCTGGCCACCTCCGCGCCGATGCGTGCCGGCTTCCCGCCGCGGGCGTCGGTGGCGAGCCAGTAGTCCCGGAGCGGCCCCGCGCTGTCGGGCAGCGCGAGGAACGGCTCGTCCAGCAGGTCGGTGAAGTCGATGACCTCCCTGTCGGCGAGCGGGTGAGTATCGGCCATGGCGACCAGGCGGGGTTCCTCGGCGACCACCACCCACCGGTAGCGGTCCGGGTCGGGCAGCGGCAGCCAGACGAACGCGGCGTCGCACGTGCCGTCGGCGAGCCCGGCGGTCGAGTCCTGCCAGGGAACCTGGCGAAGTACGAGACGGGCATCGGGGCACGCGGCGGTGAAGCGGGAGCGGATCGCCGGCAGCACGCCCCCGCGCCCCGGGCTGGTGCTCATCCCCACGACGAGACGGCCCGCCTGGTCGGCCACGACGCGGGCGACTGTCTCCTGGGCCGCCTCCCACTCGGCGAGAATGCGCTGCGCATGCGGCAGCAGCGCCGCGCCGACCGCGCTCAGGCGCACTTCGCGCCGGTCGCGCTCGAACAACGCGGCCCCCACCTGCTTCTCCAGCATCCTGATCTGCTTGCTCAGCGCGGGCTGCGAGACGTACAGCCGTTCGGCCGCGCGCGCGAAGTGCAACTCCTCAGCCACTGCGGCGAAGTACCTCAGATCCCGTCCGTGAACGTCCATAACCATCGGCTATCACGGCAGGTCTTGGACGTGCAAACGGTGCGCCTCGCAAGGTGGTTGCACACACGGACCGCGGAGAACAGCGGGTCACCCGGCACAGGGAGAAGAACATGAACAGGGTATGGCTGGTCACCGGGGCGAGCAGCGGGTTCGGCCGGGCGATCACCGAAGCGGCGGTGGCCGCGGGCGACATCGTGGTCGCCGCCGCCCGCCGTACGACGCTGCTCGACGACCTGGTCGCCGCGCACCCGGACCAGGTCGAGGCGCTACCGCTGGACGTCACCGACATCGCGGGCGTCCAGGCCGCGGTCGACGGCGTGGCAGCCCGGCACGGCCGGATCGACATCCTGGTCAACAACGCCGGGCGGGGCATGGTGGGGGCGGTCGAGGAGACCACCGACGCGGAGCTGCGGGACCTGATGGACCTGCACTTCTTCGGCCCGGCCGCGCTCACCCGGGCCGCGCTGCCGCACATGCGCCGCCGGGGCTCGGGCGCCATCGTGCAGCTGACCAGCATGGGCGGCCGGTTCGCCTTCGCCGGAGTCGGCGCCTACTGCGCCACCAAGTTCGCCCTGGAAGGGCTCTCGGAGGCCCTGGCCGCCGAGGTCGCCCCGCACGGCATCCGGGTGCTGATCGTCGAGCCCGGCGCGTTCCGTACCGGCTTCGCCGACGCCGCGGCGCTGCGGCCCTCCCCGGCCCTGGACGCCTACCAGGACACCGTGGGCCCCGTCCTCTCCGGGCTGCCGGGCGGAAGCGGCCAGGAACCCGGCGACCCGGCCAGGGCCGCGGCCGCCATCCTGGCCGCCCTGGACGCCGACGAACCGCCGCTGCGGCTGCCGCTCGGCAACGACGCCGCCGACGCGATCACCGACCACCTCGACCGTGCCCGCACCGAACTCCGCTCCTGGGAAACGCTCGTCCGCTCCACCGACTTCGACGACCGACACCTTTCCTGACGGAGAGTCCTGATGACATCCCTGCTCAAGTCCTCGCCTGACTCTGGGGCCGCGGCCTCGGCGCCGGAGGCGGCCCGCGGGGCGGGCGCCGGGGTACGGAGGCGTGAGGCGCGAGGCGTGCGGGGGATAACCCCCTCCCCCTGGTCCACCGAACGGTGGACGGCAGGTTCAACCTGACGCCTCTGTCCGGCAACCGCCCTGGTCAACAAGGCTTTAGGGTATGAATTCACTCACTGTGCGCATGGCACGCCACAGCGCGCGGCACCCCTGGCGGGCGGTCGTCGGATGGCTTGTGTTCGTGGCGCTGTGCCTGGTCGTCGGCGGAGCCGTCGGCACCAACAGCGCCAAGACGGCGGACTACCGCGTCGGCGAGGCGGGCCGGGCCGAGGCCATGGCGGCCGAGGGGCATCTGGAGCGCCTCTCCACCGAGCAGGTGCTGATCTCCGCCCGTTCCGGCGCCCTCGACGATCAGGCCGACAAGCAGGCCGCCGAAGCGGCCGCGCGTGACCTCACGGCCCGGATGAAGCCCCTGCCCGAGGTCGCGGAGGTCGCCGCGCCGCTGTGGTCGGGCGACGGCCGGATCCTCATGGTCGAGGTGTCCCTGAAGGGCGAGGAACGGGACGCGAAGGACAAGGTCGACGCGCTGGTCGCGCAGACCGAGGCCGTCCAGAAGGCCCATCCCCGGCTGCTGCTGGAGGAGACCGGAAGTCCGTCCATCAGCAAGGGAGTCGACCAGCAGCGCAGCGACGACCTGGCGCTGTCCGAGGCGATCACGCTTCCGGTCACGCTGATCACGCTGCTGGTGGTCTTCGGTTCGGTCGTCATGGCCGCGGTGCCGCTGCTGCTCGCCCTGTCGTCGATCGCGGCGGCGATCGGCCTGGCGATGGTGGCCTCGCACTTCTCCCCCG
Organism: Streptomyces sp. NPDC097640; assembly: GCF_040302705.1. Classification (NCBI taxonomy): domain Bacteria; kingdom Bacillati; phylum Actinomycetota; class Actinomycetes; order Kitasatosporales; family Streptomycetaceae; genus Streptomyces; species Streptomyces sp. NPDC097640. Next base: position 157,276 of record NZ_JBEOSB010000010.1, on the reverse strand, counting down.
ACGCCGGGGTCGGCACGAACGTGATCCTGATGATCGGCCTCGCGGTCGGCGTCGACTACACGCTCTTCTACCTCAAGCGGGAGCGCGAGGAGCGGGCCCGCGGCGGCGGGCGGCTGAGCACCGAGGCGCTGGTGGAGCTGGCGGCGGCCACCTCGGGCCGTGCGGTGGTGGTGTCGGGTCTTGCGGTCGTCGCCTCCACCGCGACGCTGTATCTGGCCTCCGACGTGATCTTCTCCTCGCTCGCCACCGGCACCATCGTGGTCGTCCTGGTCGCCGTCGCCAGCTCCGTGACGGCGCTGCCCGCGCTGCTGGTCGTGCTCGGGAAGCGGGCGGAACGCAGGGCACGGCGCCGGGCGGAGCGCGGCAAGCCGGCCCGGCGGGCGCGCGGCGAGGCCGGCGGCCGGACGGGCGACCGGGCCGGCGGACGGATCTGGGCGGCGCTGCTGCGGCCCGCCGCCCGGCATCCCCTCGCCACGCTCTGCGTCTCCGTCCTCGCCCTGCTCGCCCTCGTCCTCCCGCTCGCGGGGCTGAACATCACGGAGATGAGCCGGGACACCCACTCCCGCGAGATCCCCGCGATGCAGGTGTACGACCGCCTCAACGAGGCGTTCCCCGAGCAGCGGGTCACCCACGACATCGTCGTACGCGCCGACGCCTCGCGCACCCGCCAGGTCACCGGCGCGCTGCGCAAGCTCGCCGAACTGGCCCACCGCGACCCGCTGTTCGCCGACGGCTCGCGGATCAGGACCTCGGCCGACCACCGGGTGAGCGTCCTGCGGCTGAAGGTGCCGTATCTCGGCAACTCCGACCAGGCCAAGACCTCCCTCGCCCACCTGCGCCACGACTACCTGCCCGCCACCGTCGGCCGGGTCGAGGGCGCCGAGTACGGGGTCAGCGGCGACGTCGCCCGCTACGCCGACTATCCCGCCCACCAGAACAGCAAACTGCCCCTGGTGATCGGGGCCCTGCTCCTGGTGACGTTCGCGATGACCGTGTACGCCTTCCGCTCCGTGATGCTCGGCCTGATCGGCGTCGTACTGAACCTGCTGTCCGCCGCGGCCGCGCTCGGGCTGCTCGTCCTCGTCTTCCAGAACACCTGGGCCGAGGGGCTGCTGGACTTCCACTCCACCGGCTCGATCGGGTCCCGCGTCCCGCTCTTCCTCTTCGTGATCCTCTTCGGACTCTCCATGGACTACCAGGTGTTCGTGGTCAGCCGGATCAGGGAGGCAGTGCTCGCCGGCGTCCCCACGCGGCAGGCGGTGCTCGACGGCATCCGCAGCTCGGCGAGCGTGGTCACCAGCGCGGCGGTCGTGATGACGACGGTCTTCGTGAGCTTCGTCTTCCTGCACATCATCGAGATGAAGCAGATCGGCTTCGTCCTGGCGGCGGCCGTGCTGCTCGACGCCTTCGTCGTCCGGATCATGATCCTGCCCGCGGCCCTGCTGCTGCTCGGCGAGGCGACCTGGTGGCCGTCACGGCCGTCCCAGCCGTCACGGCCGTCACAGCCGGGGCGGGAGGCCGCGGCCGAACCGGGCCGCGCGCCCCACGGACATCCGGCGGTCGACGTACGTTGATCGGTATGACCGCTCTCGCCGGACCCTCCGCCGACGCCTTCTGGGCACAGTCGCTGCGCCGCTGGAACGCGGTGTGCTGGGTACTGTTCGCCGCGATGGCCGTCGGGCTCGCCGCGATGGACCGGCCCGGTGAGAGCAGGTACTGGGCGCTCGCGCTGCTCGGCAGCGTCGTGCTGTGCTACGCGCTCCTCGACCGCTTCCCCGGCAACCCCGTCGTACGGCCGCACGTCTATCTCTCGGTGCTGGTGCTCGCGCTCGGCGGGCTGGCGTATCTGCGCAGCAGCTACGCGGCGCTTTTCATGGTGACGCTGCCGCACTACTGGATGTTCGGGCGAACCCCCAGGGCCTCCATGGGGTTCCTGGGGCTGGCGACCGCCGCGACGCTGGCGGGGAGCTGGTCCCGGCAGGGCGGGTCGCTGGAGTTCTTCAGCGAGACGGTGGTGTCCACCCTCATCGTGGTGGCCGTGGGGGTCCTGATCGGGCTGTGGGCGCACTCGGTGGTCGCCCAGAGCACCGAACGGGCCCGGCTGATCGTCGAACTGGAGCGGACCCAGGCGGAGCTGTCCGAGGCGCACCAGCGCCAGGGGGCGGCGGACGAACGGGAGCGGATGGCACGGGACATCCACGACACCCTCGCGCAGGGATTCGCGTCGATCGTCGTGCTCGCGGAGGCGGCCCGGGCCCAGCTCGCCTCCGATCCGGCGCGCAGCGCCCAGCAGCTGCGCTCGATCGAGTCGACGGCCCGCGAGAACCTCGCCGAGGCAAGGGAGCTGGTGGGCTCGGCACAGCAGCGGGACGGCGCGGCGGCCGGCTCCGTGGCACGGACGCTGCGCCGTATCCTCGACCGCTTCGCGGAGGACACCGGGCTCACGGTGGGCGCCGACCTGGCGGACGTGGCGTGCGACCAGCAGACCCGGATCGCGCTGCTGCGCTGCACCCAGGAGTCCCTGGCCAACGTCCGCAAGCACGCGCGGGCGTCCACGGTCGGGGTGATCCTGGCCCGCCGGCCGTACGGTGTGGAGCTGGAGGTCACCGACGACGGCACGGGTTTCGTCCCGGAGGAGTCGGCGGGCTTCGGGCTCGACGGGATGCGCAAGCGCCTGGCGGAACTGGGCGGCCGGCTGACGATCACCAGCTCGGTCGGCGACGGCACGCGCATCCTGGCGATGATTCCGCTGGAGACAAGTGGCGAAGCACGCGACAAGCGGCACGAGGGGACGGGATGACCTGCGAACGAGTCCGGGTGGTCGTGGTGGACGACCACACCGTGATGCGGGCGGGCGTGGTCGCCCTGCTCGCCGGCGAGGACGGCATCGAGATCGTCGGCGAGGCGGGGGACGGCAGGGCGGCCCTCGAACTCGTCGAGCGGCACGCCCCCGATGTCGCGCTCGTCGACCTGCGGATGCCGGTCCTCGACGGGGTGGGGGCGACCGCCGAAATCGTCGCCCGATACCCGCGCACCCGGGTCCTGATCCTCACGACCTACGACACCGACCAGGACATCGAACGCGGGGTGGAGGCCGGTGCCATCGGCTATCTCCTCAAGGACACCACCCGCGAACAGCTCGCCGACGCGATCCGCTCGGCGGCGCGCGGCGAGACCGTCCTCGCGCCCCGGGTGGCCGAGAAGCTGATCGCGCGCATGCGCCGGCCGCCCCAGGACCCGCTCACCGCGCGCGAGACCGACGTTCTCAACGCCGTGGCCGACGGCCTGACCAACGCGGAGATCGGCAGGCGCCTCGTCATCACGGAGGCCACGGTCAAGACTCATCTCCTGCGGCTGTTCGCCAAGCTGGATGTGAACGACCGCACGCGCGCGGTGGTGGTGGCCCTGGAGCGGGGGCTGCTGCGCCGGCCCTAGGCCGCGGGTCTTTCCCCACCCCGCCCCTTCCCTCAACTGGGGCTCCGCCCCAGACCCCGGGGGTCCAGGGGCGAAGCCCCCCCACGCGGCGGCTTGGCAGGGCCGGGAAGGCGCAGCTGTCGGACCCCTCTGTGACCATGGACCCGCCCAAGTCCCCTGCTGTGGAAGGTCCGATGTCCACCGATCTGTACGGCATCCGCGTCCTCGACGTCGCGCCCGAGGCGTCGCGCGTGCGGTTCCGCGTCTTCGTCGTCTACTACGACACCCAAAGCCGGACCCATGCGCCGCTGCCCGACGATCCGAGCTTCTTCTTCTCGCTGCTGTGGGAGGCGACGAACCGCCTGCCGCTCACCTCGTTTCACCCGCTGCGGATGGTCGGCGTCGACGAGGTCCTGGACTCCGAGTGGGTCGCCGACCACACCCACCGGTACGTCCGGCGGGTCGAGCGGATCGCCACCCGCAACCACCCCGTTGCCGAGGCGGATTGGCAGCGCCTCCACGACTTCTACTACGAGCGTGACGGCCGCTGGAAGGACGAGGACCTGCTCGCCCAGGCCGACTACGACGTCGAGGTCACCGACGCCCGCTGGCTGGGGTCGCTGAGCGTTGGCCATGGCTGGGCGAGCACCTTCTACGCGATCACTGCCGACCAGGTGCTGGAGGAGGACGCCCCCACGGTGCTGGACCTGCGCCGTCCCGCGGTGGCGCTCGACCCGTTCCCGGGCGCGGACGGCGACGAGGGCACCCCCAGCGACCTGGCCTTCTCCGACGACGGGCGGTATCTCGCGGTCACCAGCGAGGCCTGCGAGCTGGTGGTGTTCCGCACCGATGACTGGAGCGAGCACGTCCGCGTCCCCGACAGCCCCCTGTGGGGCCAGGACATCCAGTGGGTGCCCGGCACCCATCGGCTCACCAAGCGCGTCCGATGGGGCGGAGGGGCGGACGACGCCTCCGCCGCGACCCGCGCCTACGACGTCGACAGCGGCGCCGAGGTGGACGTCCCCCCGCAGCCCCGCGAAGACCGCTCGCGCACCGGCCGCTACCGGGCCGACACCGGGTTCGGCCGCTATCGCGCCGATGGCGGCTACGGCGGGTTCACCGGTTACGGCGCCTGGGTCGACGTGCTGTGCGCTTCCGGCGCATCGCCCCGCCGGCTGCACCTTCCGAGGGGGAAGGCACGGGCCGGAAGCGTCTCCTTCACCGGCGACGAGACCCGGATGTTCGTCGGCCAGGGGAGCGATGTGCACATCCTGGACCCGGGGAGCGGAAGCGTCCTCCGCACCCTCGCCGGAATCCGGTCCGACGCCGTCGTCCGGCCGGACGGGGCCTACCTCGTCGCCGGCGGCGGGAAGGGCCCGTCCGCCGACGAGTTCGAAGGGGACGAGCGGATCGACCTGTGGCGGGTGTCCGACGGCGCGCTGCTCATGCGCTGCCGGACCGGCGGCGACAGCCTCCCCGCCATGGCCTGGTCACCGGACGGCAGCATGCTCGCGGTCTCGGTGATCACCGGATCCCAGGGGTACGGAGGCGAGTTCCGGATCTACCGCGCCGGCGCGCCCGTCGAGCCCCCGGAGGAGCCGCGGCTGACGCTCGAAGAGCTGCGCAAGCTCGCCGAGGACGCCCGGGACAAGGACGCCCTCTTCCTGTACGACCGGCTGATCGAGCGCGAAGAGGACCCCGCGGCCGTCGGCAGGGCGTACCGGAAGAAGGCCGATCTGCTGCGGGAGCGGGGACGCGACCTGCGCGGCGCCGCCGAGGCGTACCGGCGGGCGATCGAGACCGGCGGGGCGACCAACGCCATGCGCGCCGCCTACAACCTCGCCTCCGTCCTGGTCACCCTGAACGACTTCGACGGCGCCGTGGAGGCCGCCCGGTCGGCCCACCGCATCGCCGCCGCGCGCGATCTCGACCAGAAGAAGAACCGGACGACCCTGGCCGAGATGGTGTTGCACCTCGGCGACACGCTGCGCACGCGCGGCGGCGACGGCGACAACGAGGAAGCCCGCGCCGCCTACCTCCAGGCCCTCGACCTCGGCGTCAAAAAGACCGCCTGGGCGACCCTCGGCCTCGGCTGGACCGCTCTCAACCTGGGGGAAGAGGAAACCGCCGAGACCCATCTGCTGCGCGCGGTGGAGCTGGCCGGAAGCGAGCTCACCACGAGGGGCTACGCCGCCATGCTGCTCGGCCATATCGCCAAGGGGCGCCGCGATCTGCCCGCCGCGCTGAAGTGGTACCAGAAGGCACTGAAGGCCGACTCCCTCCACCGGCCGCGGGCCACCGGGCAGCTCGGCGAGCTGCACTACTGGCTGGGCAAGCGAGACGGCGCCCGCACCTGGTACGAGCGGATGCTGAAGGCGGCGCGCGAGCCCGAGCTGATCGCGGAGGGCGCCTTCAGGCTCGGCGAGATGGCCGTCGAGGACGGCGACCGCGAGCGCGCGATCGAGTTCCTGGAACGGGGCGCCGCGACCGGAAGCGGGACGTTCGCCGAGCGGGCCCGGGAGCTGCTGAGCGGGCTGACGGCGGACAGCCCGTGACCGGTGAGGGTGTTACGGAGGGATGAGGGGGTGTTAAGGAGGGATATTGACGCCCTTGTGGGGTCTGCGAACGATAGGGGGCTCCTTGCGCTCTCTCTCGTGTGGAGGTCAGTGTGCGATTGACGCGATTAACGACCTGGGGCGGCGGCCTCGCGGCGGCCCTGCTGACGCTGGCCCTGTTCCCCGTGTCCGCACAGGCGGACACCGATCCCGGTCCGCCCCTGGAAACCCCGGTGGCCGAACTCGCCAAAGCCCTGCACTGCCAGGCCGGGCAGGCAGACGACGGCAAACCGACCGTGCTGTTCATTCCCGGCACCGGTTCCAAGGGCGAGGAGGCCTTCGCCTGGAACTACATGGCCGAGCTGAAGAAGAGCGGCTATCCCACCTGTTGGGTGGACTACCCCAGCCGCGGCCTCAACGACATGCAGGAGACCGTCGAGTACGTGGTGTACGCGGCGCGCGCGGTCCACGAGCGCACCGGCCGCAAGGTCGATCTGGTCGGCCACAGCCAAGGCGGCCTCCAGGCGGCCTGGGCGCTGCGCTTCTGGCCGGACCTCGCGGCCAAGGTCGATGATGTGGTGACGCTCGGCGCCCCGTTCCAGGGCACCAGCATCGCCAGTGCCTGCCGCGTCGTTTCCCAGATCACGGGCTGCCCGGCCGCGTCCCTCCAGTTCGCCCGCGACTCGAACTGGACGAAGGCGCTCACCGCGAACGGCACCCCCATGCCCGCGGGCCCCTCGTACACCGCGGTCCACTCCCTGGCCGACGAGTCCGTGGCGATCGACGGGCAGCCCTCGGTCCTGCCGGGCGCCCGGAACATCGGTGTCCAGGACATCTGCCCCGGGCGGCAGTGGCCCAGCCATATGGCCCTGCTCGTCGACCTCGTGTCCTACAAGCTCGCCGCCGACGCGATCGGGCACCCCGGCCCCGCCGACCCCGGCAGGATCGACCGCGCGGACTGCGCCACCCTGGTCATGCCCCTCAACACCGAGGAAGCCCTGCAAACCCTGCCGAGCCTGCTGGGCCTGCCGCTGGACCTCCTGCTCCACGGCCGGCCGTGGGTCCGTGAGGAGCCGCCGCTGCGGCCCTACGCACGCTGAGCAGAGGCGCGGAAACCACAGAAACCCGGAAAAGAAGCCGCCCCGCGGCGGGGGTCCACGGGGCGGCAGCTCGGGGGGTGGCGGCGGTGCGGCTAGGCGGTGACCTTCCAGGTGCGGGAGTCGGTCAGCAGCTTGCGCAGAGCGGGGTCCTTGACCGCCGTGGTGTTGTCCGTGGCCGTGGCGGTGACCGTGTGCGAGCGGCCGTCGGCGGCGATGCCGAGGGAGGCCGGGGTGACCGACTTCTTGCCGCGCGCGGCGGTGACCTCGGTGCCGTCCACAGACCACTTCACGGTCGCGGAGGCCGGGAGGGTGATCTTGATGGCCGCGTCGCGCTTGAGGGCGGTGTCCGTGCCCGTCGTGCTGCCGAGTGCGCTGGCGTACCGGTAGAAGCCCGCGATCATCGCCTCGCGGCCCGGGAGGTTGAACTCACGGCCGAGGGTGCGCATGATCGAGTTGTCGGTGGGCCGGTTGATGCCCTTAGGGTAGTAGCGCCCGCCCTCGTACGCGCCGACCGTGCCGCCGTCGGGCGAGGTCTGGCCGATCCAGCGGTACCACTTCTTCTTCTGCGCGGTCAGCTGGGCGGCGCTCAGCTTGGAGGCGTTGGACTCGCCGGGCTCGGCGCCGGTGTAGGTGCCGTACTCGTCGTAGAAGTACTCGTCGGCCAGCTTGCCGAGGGAGTGCCCGGTCTCGTGCACCGCGACCTGGTCGGAGTCGGGGTGGTCGGAGGAGGCGGTGGCGATGCCGTCGTAGCCGATCTGGGAGGTGAGGGTGTAGCCCGCACCGCCGTACTTGGTGGAGTTGGAGAGCACGACCACGAGGTCGGCGTCGGGGGCCTTGGCGGCGTACGACTCGACCTTGTCGGTGTCGACGCACAGCAGCCGCTCGATGTCGTCGCACCAGAAGTACGACTTGAGCGCGGTGTCCTTGACGACGTCCTTGCCGGGGTCCCCGGAGACGCCGGACTGGTTGGAGACCGCGTCCACCGACCAGACGTTGAACAGTTCCTTGTACGAGGCGTACGGCTCGACCGCGGCCATCTGCGCCCACTTGGACCGCACATCGGCGTGGAAGTCGTCCTGCTGGGCGGCGGTGTAGCCGTCCCCGATGACGACGACGTCGAGCTTGTCGGCGACCGGGCCGGTCTGGATGACCGCGTTGACGTCGCCGTCGGCGGCGGCCTCGGGGGCGGACAGCGGCCGGTCCGCGCGGGCGAGACGCTCCGGGGTGGCGGCCGGTACCTCGGTGTGGCGGGGATGGCCGCCGGGACGGGTGAAGTACTCCACCTCGTGGGTGCGCTCGGCGCCCTGGGCCGCGGCGGCGCGGCTGGGCGGCGGAGGCGGTTCCGGGGCGGCCGACGCCGTGGCCGACGCGGTCGCGGCCAGGGTCGCCGTCAGGACGAGGCCCCCGGCGACGGCCGCAGTGCGTATCGAGAAACGTCTGGGCAGACGTCTGCGCACGGTGGTGTACCCCCCGAACTCGGCTTTATAAGCAGCCAGTTAAGCCCGATTAAGTCGCCGCTCAACCTAGGGGCTCGAACCGCGATCCGGCAATGGGAATTAGGGAAGTCGCTAGTTGTCGTCAGCAGTTGTCAGTAGTCACCGGAGTCTCACGAAGTGCCGGTGGCAATGGATCCGGTCGCGTCTCGAGCCCTGTCCCACCAGGTGGATCGCGGTCCGCCTCGGCGGTTTGCGGCCTGCGGTGGATCATACCGGCGCGGGCGCCCCGGCCGGACTCGAGGTAGGCCGGCGGGTGACGGGCGTCGGCGCCGCCGCCCCGGCCGCGCTCCCCGCCCGAATCGTGATCCGCTCGCCCCCGGGAGCCGTATGGTCGAGCCGTACGTCGAAGTGGTGATCGGCGAGCGGGAGTCCCGGCTGAGTGGCGGGTCACCGCCTCCGAACCGGCCGACCCCCCGATCCATCACCTTCGACATGTTTCAATCCTGGCGTAAATGGACTTAACTCGGCGATTAAGCAGCCGCTGAGGAGAAGAGGGCAGGGTGGGCGGGAGAAACGCCGGGGACGTACGCGCGACGGACGGGGCCGCGGAGATCGGGCGCCGGGTGCTCCGGCTGCGTACCGAACGGGGGTTCACCCAGCGGCAGCTGGCCGAGCCCGCTTACACCGCCGCGTATGTCTCCACGCTGGAGTCCGGCAAGGTGCGCCCCTCCGAGGCCGCGCTGCGCCACCTCGCCGAACGCCTCGGCGTCAGCTACGAGGAGCTGACCACCGGCCGCGACCCGCACGACGCGATCCGGCTGCGGGCCGGGCTCACCGACGCCCGCAGGGCGCTGGCCACCGGCGACGCGAAGGACGCGGTCGGGGACTTCCACCAGCTGATGGTCGAGGCGGAGCGGCTCGGTTTCCAGGACGAGCGGGCCTCGGCCATGGTCGGGCTCGGCGACTGCGCGCTGGAGACCGGCGAACTGGCCTCGGCGCGCGCCCAGTACGAGGCAGCGGAGCAGCTGCTGGCCGAGGAGCCGCTGCCCCGGCGGATCCCGGCGATCCGCGGGCGCGCCGTGGCCCATTTCCTCTCCGGCGAACTGCGCTACTCCTGCTACCTCCTGGAGAGCGCCATCGACGAGCTCAACGCCTCGGGCCTGCACGACCCGAACGCCCTGCTGCTGCTCTACACCGCGGCCATACCCCCGTACATGGACATGGGGGCGCATGCCCGCGCCGCGCGCGCCGCCGAGCTGGCGCTCGCGCTGGCGCCCAGCGTGGACGACCCGGGGCTGCTCGCCCGGATGCACCGCGGTGTGGCCCGTACGCTCATCGCCGAGGGCCGCACCGCCGAGGCCGACGCCTCGCTGGCCAGGGCGCAGGAGCTGTACGAGCAGCTGCGCATCCACACCGATCTCGCCCACTGCCACTGGATGCGCGGCTATGTCCACGCGCAGGACGGCAATCTGGAGCGGGCGGAGCGCGAACTGTCCATCGCGCGGGACATGCTGGCGTCCAAGCGGGCCACGCTGTACACGGTGCAGGTGGAGGTGGAGCTGGCGGATGTGCTGCGGCGGCGCGGGCGGGCGGCGGAGGCGGAGGCGTTGCTCGTGCCGCTGCTCAGGCGCGGCGGTGGTGAGGTTGCGGGTGATGGTGAGGTGCCTGGGCTGACCGCCGAGCACGGCGTGGTGCACGCGGGCGGGGCGCACCGGCTGCTCGGCCTGATCGCGGAGGAGCGCGGCGACGCGGCGGCGGCGGAGGAGCACTACCGCGCGGCCCTGTCCCTGCTGGAGCGGACGGGTGCGGCCGGTGATCTGGCCGATCTGTGCCGGCTGTTGGGCGATCTGCTGCGGCGCGGCGGCCGCGCCGAGGCGGCGATGGACGCGTACCGAATGGGGCTGGGCCACCGCGCCGCGCCCGGCACCACCACCCTGGGGCCCGCCCCGGCGGAGCCCCCGGTGTGACGCGCTTCGGCCGCGCCCCCGCCCCTCCCCCTGTCTCGCGACCCGCCGCCTCATGGGCCCGCCGGCGCCAGGCCGTCGCGTGTGGGGGCCGCGGCGGCCTGGCGGCCGCGGGGTGATGCGGCGTGGGACCACTGTGCACGGCGGCGGGCGGCCGGGGAATCCGCCCCTGGTCTTCCGGTCACCCCCGCCGACCGGCGGGGGTGCTCCCCCCAACGGGCGGAGGTAGCCACTCCACTTTGTACCGCGCATGCGGCAGGCTGTCCGGGTAATGAGCATGACAGCCAACGGGAGGGAGGGGCCGGTGATCCGTGTGGCTGTGGTGGACGACGAGGCGCTCGTACGGTCCGGGCTGCGGCTGATCCTGGGCACGGCCCCGGACATCGAGGTCGTCGCGGAGTGCTCCGGCGCCAAGGCCGTGGAGGCGGTGCGCGACAGCGCGGCCGATGTGGTCCTCCTGGACATCCGGATGCCCGACGTGGACGGGCTGACCGTGCTCGGACGGCTGCTGGAGGCGGACCGCGCCCCCGCCGTCGCCATGCTGACCACCTTCGACGCGCAGGAGTACGTCACGGCCGCGCTGCGGGCGGGCGCGGCGGGCTTTCTCCTCAAGGACACCGACCCGGAGCAGCTGGTACGGGCCGTACGGACGCTCGCGGAGGGCGGCAGCCTCCTGGACCCGGGCGTCACCCGCGCCGTGATCGGCGGCTATCTGGCCGCCGAGGCGGAGGCCACGGCCGCAGCGGCCGTGGAGGCGCTCACCCCGCGCGAGCGGGAGGTGCTGGCGCTGATCGGGCAAGGGCTGGCCAATCCGCAGATCGCGGAGCGGATAGGGCTGGCGCCCAGCACCGTCAAGGACCATGTGGGGGCGCTGCTGGCGAAGTTGGGCGGGCTCAACCGGGTGCAGGCGGCGATCGTTGCCGACAGGGCGGGGCTGCTGGCGGGCGGTCCGCCGGCACGGGGCACAGCGGTGCCCGGAGGGCCGCGATGACCGCCCGGGTACCGCCCTGTGCCTCGCTGCTCGTCCCCATGGCCCTCGCGGTGGCCGACGCGCTGCTGGTCAACGGCGTGACGCCGGGACTTGAGCTGGACGTGTCGCTGGTCGCCGCGGCCGCGCTGCTGCTGCGCCGGCGGCTGCCGCTGACCGTGTTCCTGGCCACGCTGCCGGGGATCCTCATCGGCTACATCTGGTTCGCGCCCATGATCGCGCTGTACACCGTGGCCGCGCGCCGCCCCGACCGCCGGCTGCTCGCGGTCTCCGCGCTGCTGCTGGCCGCCGCGCACTTCGTGCCGTGGCCGGTCTCGGACTTCGAGCCGACCGCGTACCGGGAGAACACCCTGAACCTGATCGACGCGTCCGTGACCTCCGTCGCGCCCATCGGCCTGGGCCTGCTGGTGCGCACCCGCGGCGAACTGGCCGCGCGCATCGAGGACCTGACGCGCAGCCGCCGCCACGCCGACGAACTGCTGGCGCACAAGGTGCTCAGCACCGAACGGGCCCGCCTCGCCCGGGAGATGCACGACGTGGTCGCGCACCAGGTCAGCCTCATCAGCCTGCAAGCCGGGGCGGTGCAGATCAGCGCGGCGGACGCCCAGGCGCGAGAGAGCGCCAGGACGATCCGCGAGCTGTCGGTGCGCACCCTGGACGAGCTGCGCCACATGGTGGGCGTACTGCGCGCGGCGGGCGGGGACCTGGAAGAGCTCACCCCGCAGCCGTGCCTGGCCGATCTGCCGCGGCTGATCGAGCTGAGCGCGCTGGACGTGGACTACGAGGCCGACTACGGGGAGGGGGTGCTGGAGGGCCTGGGGCAGTCGGAGGCGGTCGAGCGGGCGGTGTTCCGCATCGTGCAGGAGGCGCTGACCAACGTGCGCAAGCACGCGCCGGGGGCACGGGTGCGGGTCCGGGTCAGCGAGGCGGGCGTCGGCAGTGCTGCCGGCGGTGGCGTCGGCACGGAAGGCGACGGGACGGACGCGCGGGAGCTGCGGGTGGAGGTGCGCAACGGGGCACCCGACGCGACGGCCACCGCGCCCGGCCTGCCGGGCGGCGGCCACGGCCTGATCGGCCTGCGCGAGCGCGCCCAACTCCTCGGCGGCACACTGGAGGCGAACCCCTTGCCCGACGGCGGCTTCGCCGTACGCGCCCGGCTGCCAGGAGTCCGGCCCGCGCCCCCTCCTGGCATCAGTACCGCATCTGAATGACCGGTGGAGTCAGCGGTTCCGAAGAGCCGAGATAACGACTTCCGCAGGCGTATCGCTCAGGACGACAGCGCCGACCGACTCCTCGACCTCGCGCGCCTGAAGGACGCCGGACCCGCCGGACCCGAGCTTGCCGCGGTCCTCCCCGCCCGCAGTGTCCTCCTCGTAGGGTAAACCTCGACCTTCCCCCGCAATCACGGACCCGACGCAACGAGGGGTACCTCAGCTCGCGATGTCGTCCATGGCGTCGATGCCAAGTGCGCCCAGAATCCAGCACGTTAACGGGAGTCACGCCACTAGACTCGCGGTGAATGGGTCCTCGGTGGCGAACGGGACATCTCACCAGAACAGAGAGGTACCGATGGCGTGTCCAAGAGCATGAAGAGCAAGTCCGCTGCTGGCGGGTCCCATCACGAGTGGTCGATGGATGAAGTGATCGGCGCGCTCGTGGCCTGCGTACTGGCCACGATCTGGGGTCTCGGCGCATTGGCCTGGGTATCGGGCGGCCTCGTCGCGCTGGCCAGCCATGGCTCCTGGCCCGACCAGCCGTTTTCCGCATCGTTTTCGCTGCCCGTCCGGCTGGCCACGCACTGGGACGAACGCACGCTCGCGTGGCCGGCCGAGGACAGGTCCCTGCTGGGACCTGACTGGTTCTTCTGGTCGAGCTTCTTCGTCTTGGTCGCCGCGGCAGGGATCACGGTGAAGATGGCGATCTCCTGGATTTTGCGCTCGCTGGCCCAGAACCGTCGTACACGACACATCAAAGCCCGAAAGAAACAACGAGACGAATCGGCCATCTGGGCCGATCCGGCAGACGTCGAACCCCTGATGGTTCCCGACAGGAACACCCTCTCCGGGAGAGTTTACCTGGGCGAGATGGTGGGCAATCCGGCGGTCAGGATGGCCACTTCGCGTTACACCTCGGTCGCGGTGATCGCGCCCACGGGTTCGTCGAAGACGGTGAAGTATGTCGTGCCAACCATATTGAGCTGGCCCGATTCCATATTCGTCACATCCACGAAGAATGACGTCGCGGATCTGACGCTGAACTTCCGGGGCGAGACCCTTGGTCGACCAGTCTATATTTTCGACCCCACAGGAATATGGCCAGAACATCAGCGCAAGTATCTGTGCGCCTGGTCACCGCTCATGGCGGTTCATGATCTCGCTGACGCCGACAAGGTTGCGCAATGGCTCGCCGAGGGGGCGATGGAAGGTGCCAGCCTGGATGGGGATGCGCGTTACTATAACAGCCTGACCCAGATAGCCTTGGGGCCGATGCTGTGGATCGCCCGAAAGAACAACATGTCGATGCAGGACGTGGCGGACTGGTGCAGCTATCAGAATTTCGATGATATTGAGAAACTTTTCGACGAATTTGAAAGCGCCATCGTGGACCCCGCGGAGAAAGAAGATCTCGCGATGGCCCGGCGCGGATTGGCAGCGACCCGGGGGCGTCATTCGAAAGAGCGTGGGTATGTCTTCGCCAATGCGGACGTCATACTCAAGCCGTACGTGTCTGCGCAAATGGCGCCGACGACGACCATCAGATTCGATAAGGCCGGGAAGCCGTACAGTCCTTTCGGGCGCCAGGTTCTGGACATCGAACACGTACTGGACACAGGCGGCACTATCTATGCCGTCAGTGATGAGGAAGAACAAGAATTGCTGCGCCCTGTATTCCAGTCGGTGGCGCAGACTTATCTCCGGGCGGCCCGGAAGCGGCAGCAGCGGCAAGGCGCCGGCCCTCTACTGAACCCCCCATTGCTCTTGCTTGAAGAAGCCGCCAACGTTGCGCCGTTGCCGACTCTCGACAAGATGGCTGCGACTTATCGTGGATTCGGCATCGTCATCATGTCGATCTGGCAGGACGAGGCGCAGGTAGGCACGCTTTACGGCACGCGGGCCGCCACAGTTCTAGGAAATCACACAACTCGGCTATATCTGCCCGGATCCTCGGACGACAGGACACTTGACCGGCTTTCCCGACTGATCGGCGATCAGTCCGTTTCGGAACATAGGATCGGATACTCGCACCAAGGTGGGGATCGACGGATAACGGTCAACGAAGGTATCGAGGACATACGGCTGGCACCGATCGATTACTTGCGCACCTTGCCGAAGGACGTCGCGGTCGTCTTGTCCGGAAATCTTCCGCCGATCAAGGTCGCTGCGACGCCGTGGTTCAAGGACCCGGAGATGCGCGCACGCATCGGCCCGGAAATGTGCGAGAAGTATGACCGCGCTTTCGGTGAGCCGCGCAAGTGAGGTTCCCCTCGTGGTGTGGAATCCGTGATTGCAGGGGAAGTTGAGGTCATGGGGTCCAAGCTGTCGTATGAACTCGTGGTGCACCCGGGCACACTGCGCACCTGGGCGTCGCGGTGGCGGCGCAACGGCTCGGCGTCCTCCGACCGGCCCGCGCCGACCGCGCCCGGGAGCCGGCTCAGGGAGCCCGAGCGGGCCCAACCGGAGTGGCTGCGGCGGGAGATGAGCGCGAAGAACGAGCGCATCCGCGAGCTGGGGATGGAGCGTGATGTCTTAAAACGCTGCATGCCTTGTGGGTGAAGCAGCTGGGGCGGACCCGGCCCGGCTGGTCGGGTGATCGGCGACCTCAAGACCAGAACTGCGCGTGCCGGACACCGTGGCCTGCCGCGCCCCGCGCGTGAGCGAGTCCTGGTTCGACAAGTGGCGCACTCGACCCGTCACCGCCCGTCGGGTGTGGAAGGTGCTCCTGCGCGCGGGGCTGGTCGTTTGCGAGGACTGCCGCGGGCGGAAATGCCGGAGTCGGCCAACGTCGTGGGCGGCCGACCAGGCATACGGTCTGTATCAGCACGCGCCTAATCGGTCATATCCTTGGGACGGTGTAGCGCAATGCACGCAAGCAACCGCACGACGGCAACGGCGCCCACGGTCGTGAACACGGACACACCGATTCATGGTGGCTACACCGAGCCCCAGATGCAGGAGCTGTTCGAGCAAGCATGTGCCGTACTTGGACTAGATGCCACGGATCCCGTCTATATGCGCGGCCACACGAGCGCCGTGCTGCGGCTCGCGAACGAGCCTGTTGTTTTGAAGATCGCCCGTATGGGCACAGACCCAAGCGAGGTTCAGCGAACCGTAAACCTTGTACGTTGGCTCATGGACCTGCGATTTCCCACAGTCGCCCTCTATCGCCCTGACATTCAGCCCCTGATTCTCGACGGTCACCCGATCACCCTATGGACCTACCTGCCACAGCCTGAGCACTCAGTGTCAGCCGAGGCAATGGCCAAGCCCCTGAGGGCCCTTCACAGCCTCAGCCGACCACCGGTCACTCTGGATGGCATCGACATGTGCGCAGGCATCCGAGACTCCCTCGAACGGACCACCATCCTTCCAGAGGACACCATTCGCTTCCTGCACGAGTGCGTTGATCGCCTCGAAGGTGCTCTCGCAGACGTCAGCTACGAGTTCGCTCACGGTGTTCTCCAAGGAGACCCTCAGCATGCCAACGCTCTGCACAGCGGGGAGGGCGCCGTCCTCTGCGACTGGGACAATGCTGCCGTGGGCCAGCCAGAATGGGACCTCACGACAGTCGAGATTCAATGTCGGCGATTCGGCTACGGAGCCCAGCACTACCAACGGTTCGCCGACGCGTATGGATGGGACGTTACCCGGCTGCCTGGCCACTCTGTGCTCCGTGACCTGCGGGAGCTCCGGATGATCACGACCTTTGCCAGGAAGGCTCGCCATCAACCCGAGAAGATAGCGGAGGCCCAGAGCCGAATTTATGGGTTCCGCATGGGTGACATCAGCCATCGATGGAACACTCCTTAGCAGGGGTCACACTTACCGGACGCACGCCACGTTTAAATTCGGCCTTACACAAGGGGGAATATGTCTGCTGAGCCGAATAGCCGATTCGAGATCGCAGAACTTGAACGAGCCCGAGCGGATGACGAGCGTGAGCGCGCCGTTCACGAGCTAACACAGATACTTTCCACCAGCGCATTGGAACGCATACTCCGGGACTTCGGCGATCACGAAACTATTCTGACCGGCCTGCCGCCGCTCCGTGCGGCGCTGAGATTCCAAGACGCGGCGTTGGAACACACGAGGTCACGGCAACTCACGGCCGAGCGCATACGCGAGTTGGCTGCAACCGCTTCTCCCCACCCGACGCAGCACGCACCGGCAGCGCCCGAGCCTCTGTTCGACCGAGCCATCTTCATTTTTGGATTGCGCCGCGGCGCGAACCACGCGATCTCCGAATGGCTGCGTGGCCACTTCGTCGACTCGGAAGTCCGGTATCTGAACAGCGCCGAGTTGTCCCTGTTCGAGACAGATGGCAATCACCTGACTGTTGACCGCGACAAATATACTCGCATGGCCATCGGCCCCCATGAGCGGACTCTCATAGTCGGTTACGAAAACCTCGATCCGGCAATTTTTCCCCTGCATCACAACGCACACGTCGCACACCGTTGCGACGTCGTCGTGGTGCTTCGGGACTTCCCGAACACGGCAGCCTCCATCGCTCGGCAGGCAGAGTCCGACCCCGCTTTTGCCTATCGCTACCGCATCCGTGATCTCTTGGACCTATGGAAACGCTACGCCGGGTACCTCGAGACCGGCGCGTTCGGCTACACCTACATCGCTTTCAACTCATGGTTCAGTGACGCTACCGAGCGGCAAAGAATCTCCCACGCTCTTGGGCTGCCACCCACTGACCGCGGCCTCAACAGGGTGAGCGCGTACGGCCAAGGAAGCTCGTTCGATGGCCTGCATCACGACGGCAGTGCACAGGACATGGCGGTCCTCAACCGGTGGGAGACGATGCTCGAAGACCGTCTTTTCCAGTTCCTGCTGCTCGCCGACGAGGAAACCCTGGAGGTCAATGACAGGGTGTTCGGAGGATTCCCATACGACCGAGTCGGCCTGCTGGCCCGCTGGCGGGCCGGAGGCTCAGTTCGGTGAAGGTACTCCATGTCATCAAGGAACTGACCAACGGCGGCGCCAGTATGGGGCTGCTGCGCATGTGCGTCGGTAGCCCCCCGGACGTGAATCCGACGATTGCCTCACTGGTGCCGCCCCGACCGGAACACAGATCGACTTTTGAAAGAGAGGGGATTGAGGTCGTCGCCGGCGTGGAGGCTGCGCGCAGCGCTACGGCAGATGCAGACATCTTGCAGGTGGAATGGTGGAACAATCCCTACGTTAACGACTTCCTGGTCAACACCGACCTCCCTGCCAGCAGAATTCTCCTTCACTCCCGGGGCCATTTCGACGCACCTCAGATGTGCCCGAGCGAGAGGCTGCTCTCCCGCATCGACGGCTGCACCGTAACCGTTCCGAGTGCCGCAGGGAACCCGCACTTTGACAGGAACCGGCTCCTTGCCGGGCTCCCTCCCGCCCGCTGTGTCTTCTCCGAGGCCGGCCTCAGCAGGAGCACGCCGCCGGGCGGTGCTCCTCGGGCAGGCAAAGGCGACGGCAGCCGCATCACCGTCGGCTACCTCGGCACCGTTGAACCGATCAAGATGCATGCCGCGATGCTGGAGATCGCTGCGCGGGTCATTCACGTGGCACCCGAAGTCGACTTCGAGTTCGCCGGCGAAGGTTCGCTGGATGCTTACCGTGCGGAAGCGGACAGGCTCGGCCTGGGCCAGCGGGTGCGCTTCCTGGGCTTTCAGTCTGATCCCGCTGCGTTTTTGAACCGCCTGGACATCTTCTGCTACCCGCTCAACCCGTATACCTACGCAACCAGTGAGAAAGCCCTCCAAGAGGCAATGCTGACCGGATTGCCTTGCGTGGCCTTTCCCGTAGGTGGTGTGCGCGACCTGCTCACGCCTGACAGCGCCCTACTCGTCCAAACGCCACAGCAGTGTGTCGACGCCTGCCTGAAACTGGTGCGCTCGCGTGACTTGCGCCGGGTCTACGGTGAGCGGGCGAGGCTCCGGATCGACAGCCTCACCGAGCGTCGAGAGTGGCGTGCTGAGCTTACCCGCGCACGCACCGAGGTGATGTCTCGGCCCCTGCGGCCCCGGCTCGGGCTCCGAGTCCGCCCAGAGGACCTCTTCGACTTCTGCACCGACCGACGCGCCTGTCCCACAGAGGGCCTGAGCCCGGAACAACGCGCGGATCTTGCCCGCGTTGCCGCCTTCGTCGATGACGACTACGCGAAATGGCTGGACTCGAGGGCTGAAAGTTCCCACAGCACTTCGAATAGTACAGAGAGGATCACATCGTGACCGAAACCGCCACCGCGTTCCACGGAATCGAAAGCCTTCCAGTCCCCCGCCTCAGCCTGGAAGAATTCACGGCCTGGGGACGGCAAGCCATCATCAGGGCCGATGTCCCCATGGTTGTCGACCTGCTGCCCGAAGTAGATCCCGGCGTGCGCAGGGACGCGATGCTTGAGAAGCTCGGCGACTCCAACGTCGCGCTGTTCACAAAGAAACGCAGCCCGGGAAACGATCAGCGCGCCGTGGTCACGAAGATCCGCCTCCGGGATTTCTTCGACCAGGAAATGTACAACACGCACACTGACGGGTCGTACCGCATCGTATCGAACATCAAAAATCGGCCCGATGCCATCGACCATATCCTCGGCTTCGATGCGCTCCAAATGTTCGACTATCAAGCCCCTCTGAACTCGGCAAACATCTGGGTCAGTTACAACGGCCTCCTTGGCCGCAACCACTTCGACGAGTTCGAGAACTTCAACATCCAACTCGAAGGCCGCAAGCGATTCATCATGCTGCCGCCCGGGTACAAGAACTACTACATCCGGTCAGTGCTGCAAGGTTACGGGCACCACTCGAAGGCGCGCAGAGTCGACAACCTCGACCCTCGGCGCTTTCCCCGGCTCGTGGCCATGCTCGCACAGCGCCGCGACATCGTGCTGGAGCCGGGACAGATGCTGTACCTGCCTCTGGGCTGGTGGCACCAAGTGGACGGGCTCGACCGTGTGAACATCAACATAAACGTCTGGCTGCGCGACCAGAAGATATTTCGGCGCCCCTACGTGTTGGGGGATGCGCTCTACAAGGCCGCGTTCCGGAGGCTGAACGGCTTCTACGACTACCAGGCGGAGAAATCCCACGCGGGGAGCGAGAAGTGATCGATCAGAAATCGATCCAGCCATCCAACCGATTCCGTAACAATGACAAATCGGTTGGCATCGGAAATGCCTTCTGGGACATGTCGGAACGCAACGGTCTGGCCGGCATCGTCGCCGAACTCAGCGACGGTGTCCTCCGCACGGCTGCCGGCCACGAGTTCGTCAACTTCAGCTGCTGCTCCTACTTGGACCTTGACTCCCACCCACAGGTGATCGAGGGCGCTGTCGCCGCATTGCGCAAGTACGGCGTACTCGACCACTGCATCCCCCGCAGCCGTGTACAAATACCGGCCCTGCTGGAGCTGGAGAATTCACTTGGCGAGCTTTTCTCAGCCGATGTCGTGTCGGCTATCTCAGCCAGCGCTGCGAGTGCCGGCCTGCTCCCGCTGATCGCCTCCGGCCACGTCGGGAACGGCACACGCCCTTTGATGATCTTCGACAAGAACTGCCATGTTTCGATGGCGCAGGCCAAGCCGGTATGCGCCGACGAAACAGAGGTCGTCACCTGTCGGCATCACGACCTGGACTTCATCGAGGACCGGTGCAAGGAGTACTCCCGAGTCTGGTACATCTGTGACGGCAGCGACAGCTTGGGAGGATACGCGCCGGTCAAGGAACTCGCCGCCCTCCAGGAGCAATACGGCCTACAGGTATTCTATGACGACTCCCACTCGGTCTCGGCGTATGGGCCGCGCGGCGTGGGATACGTCCGGTCGAACAGCCCGGGACTCGATGACCGGACCATCGTGGTGACCACTCTGAATAAGGCGTTCGGGACGAGTGGCGCGGCCGTTCTGCTCAACGGGCACCCGAAGGAAACGCTGCGGGTCATAGAACGTTTCGCTGGTGCGCTCAGCTATTCACAGCCACTCAACACTGCCGCGGTCGGCGCCGGACTGGCGTCTGCTGAGATTCACCGAACCTCTGAACTCATCGCGCTCCAGGGGCGGCTGCGGGAGAACATCGCCGTGTTCGACTCCCTCGTCGGAACCGAGCAGTCCGGTTCCACCTTCCCGATCAGACTGGTTCCGGTGGACGACGAGGTGGTAATCGACGCAGGTCGCCGAGTGTTCGAGGCCGGTTTCTACGTCTCGCCAGTGTTTTTCCCCATCGTCGCCCGCGGAACCGCGGGACTGCGAGTCATGATGCGGGCCGGTCAGACCGAGGAACAGATCCGTGACCTGTGCGCGGTACTTGTAGGGGTGGGGGCCGAGGCAGTGCCCCCGACGCACGCGAGGTTGGGCGGATGACCACTACGGCGCGCGCCATTCCGCGCAGCATTCTCTACACCCCCGCGCTGTCCCCGGACAGAGTGCTGGCGGCACAGTCGTACGACGCCGACGTTCATCTGATCGATCTGGAAGACTCAGTGCCCGCCTCGGCCAAGCGAAAGGCACGAGAGATCTGTCGGGAGATGCTCGACAGGTTGCCAGACGTTACGAACGTTGCCGTCCGCATCAACCCCCTCGGTTCAATCGAGTCCGTTCAAGACATCGCGATGCTCACCGCAGGTCCTGCCAAGGCCGGGTTCGTCTTCATGACCATGGTTCGATACCCAGCCGAGCCTGCCCTGCTGCGGGAGACGCTTGCCTCGGTTGGATGGCATCCCCAAATCTTCGTGACCATCGAGACGATTGAGGCAGTCGACGAGGTCGATGGGATCGCTGCCGCGAGCGACGGGCTGATTCTCGGCTCAGCGGACTTGGCGGCCACGTTGGGCATTGACATCAACTGGGCCGGGCTGCTGGCCGCACGGCAAGCCATGGCACTCGCTTGTGCCCGCCACGGAACGGCCTGCATCGATACCGGAAATTTCCAGCTTACGGACGCTTCGGTTCTGCACCAGGAGATCGAGCAGGTTCGTTCCCTCGGCTTCCACGGCAAAGGCACCGTCCATCCGAAGGAACTCAAGGCCATCAACCGAGGTTTCCGGCCGGGTGACGTCGAAATGAAGGAAGCCCGACGGGTGATGGACGCGGTGAGCGCGGCAGGTGACGGCGTCACCCTGGTCGACGGTCGCATGGTTGGTCCGCCATTCGTACGCAAAGCCCGCGAGGCGCTGGCCCGAGATGAGGCATGGGCGGCGCGGTTCGGGCAGGACCGTCTACCGGCCCCTGACCAACCCTCCAGCCACACGCACCATATGGAGGAGCCCGCATGACTCTGCGGCGTGTCGGCGAGAACGAGTACGTCGAGGAACACGGCGGCGACTATGAGGATTTCGAGCCGGGCATGGCCATAAAGCACTGGCCGGGCCGGACAATCTCCGAGGCCGACAACACGTGGCTCACGCTCCTTCTCATGAACCAGCATCCGCTGCACTTCGACGAGAACTACGCGGCGGGTACGGAGCACAAACGAGTCCTGGTGAACAGCTCGATCACTCTGGCCCTGGTTGGTGGGATGACCGTCCAGGCGCTATCGGCTCGCGCAGTAGCCAACCTGGGCTGGGATCGCGTGCGCTTGGCCGAGCCCGTGTTCGTCGGTGACACGCTCTACGCGACCAGCCGAATTCTGCATAAGCGGTGGTCCAAGTCCCGCCCCGGCCAGGGCATCGTGACGGTGGAGACCACCGGCACCAAGTCGACCGGGGAGACGGTCATCGTGTTCGAGAGATCGTTCCTGGCCTGGTCGCGGGAGGCTCGGCCAAGCGGGACCCACAGCTGACGGCCCGGCCCCGTAACGGCAGCACGGGCCGGTTACGGGGCCTCGCAGAGAGCGTTGTACACGGCTGCCGCAGCAGCTGTGTCCTCGATGGCCAGGCCCACGCTGCGGAAAAGCGTGGTCTGGCCAGTGCTCGGTGCCGCCTCGCCATCATGCAGCGCGCCAAGATCGTGGAGGTGAGAGGCGTCGATGAGGGCGTTGTCGAGCGCCGCCCGGACCTCTCCCGCCTCTTCCAGAGCATCGGCCTGCTGTTCAACCACTACAAACGCTGCCTGCAACACCTCCGGCGCAACCTCGACCGCGTCCTCGTGAGTGCCGCCGATGACGTTGAGATGTGCCCCGGCCGCCACCCAGTCGGCCTCGATCAGTGGTGTCCTGCTGCCGGTGGAGGTGGCCGTGCAGATGATTTCCGCATCGCGCACGGCGGTGCGAGCGTCATCGCACACAACCACAGCTGCACGTGGGCTCAAGCGAGCGCGAATCCACTCGCCGAGCGCCTCGGCCCTCTCCCTGGTCCGGGAATAGAGCCGAACGGAACGGATCGGGCGCACCGCGATCATGGTGCGCAGCAGTGCGCGGGCCTGTACACCTGCTCCGATGACAGCCAGATCACCCGCATCGGATGGCGCGCACAGCTGCGTCGCCAGACCAGCGACTGCTCCCGTACGGACGGCAGTGAGTGCGGCGCCGTCCAGGAGCGCCGCTACACGGCCTGTCTCCAGGTCGACCAGGACAACGATCCCGTGGATCAGAGGCAGTCCACGGCTCGGGTTGTCCGGAGTGAGGGTGGTGATCTTCAGCCCTGCGACCCCCCGCTGCTCCCAAACTGCCGGACTGACCAACAGCTGATTGGGCGGCTCATGGCCGGTCTGCAGCAGCGTACGCGGGGCAGTCTGCGCCTGCCGGACACGAAGGGCGTGAAAGGCATGCCCCAACGCGTCGATGACGGGTGGGATCAGTTCGTCGCGTTCCAGCTCCGGCCCGTCAATGATGCGTGGTGCCCATCCAGCACTCACAACACGACCTCTCCACCGTCCACGGCCACGTTACCGCCTGTCATCCACGCCGACTCGGAGGATGCGAGGAACACGGCGGCGCCGGCGAGGTCCTCCGGCCGGCCAGGTCGCCCCAACGGGATGTCCTTGCCCCGCTCCTGCCAGAGATCTGGGTCTTCGCGCCACTGTGCGGCGTTGGACTTGGTGGCGGTCAGCCCCGGTGAGATGGTGTTGACGCGGATGCCGAACGGAGCCAGCTCGTAGGCCGCTCCGCGCGTAAGCATCGACAAGCCGGCCTTGCTGCACTGGTAGTGGGCCATGGCGCTGACGGCGCTGGTGGCACTGAGCGAGCTGATGTTGATGATGCTGCCCGGAGTGCCGGCGCTACGCAGCCGCGCGGCGAACGCTTGGGTAGCGAAGAAAGGGAACTGCAGGTTGACCGCCATGACGCGTTCATATTCTTCTGCCGTCAGGTCCAGGAAGGCTGTCCGAGTAGCCGTGGCGGCGTTGTTCACCAGGATGTCGGCGAGCCCCAGGATCTTCGACGCCGCGTCCAGCAGGCGCGGGACGGCATCCGGATCGGCGGCGTCCAACAACATGTAGTCCGCCCGCACGCCATGCCCACGAAGCTCGGAGAGCGTGGACCGGGCCGCGGCTTCGTCACTCAACGCGGTGAAGAACACGTCACAGCCCTCACGGGCATAGGCCGTCGCTATGGCGCGGCCAATCCCGTTGGCACCACCGGTGACTATCGCCCGCTGTCCACTCAGTCTCCCCATCGGGTGGTTTCGTCTCCTATCAAATCTTGGGCGGGCATTCGACGTGGCAGAGGTCCAGGCCGTTTACCATCACCGTCTGCACGGACTTCGTGATGAGGAGCCGGAACTCGTTTGCCTGGTCGCGCTGCAGGACGGGCGCACTGGCGTAGTAGGAATTGTAGATGCCGGCGATGTCGAGCAGGTGTCGGAGTAGGACAGCCGGGTTGTCCTCGTCGGCGGCCTTGGCTACCTTCTCGGGGAATTCGAGGAGGCGGAGGATGAGCAACGACTCTTGGTCGTTGAGGTCGAAGGAGGTGATGTCAGCGGCCTGGGGCAGCGGCCGGTTGTACTTCCGCAGAATGGCCGAGGCCCGAGCAGCGGAGTAGACGGCGTAGGCGCCGCCCGACTTCTCGAAGTCAGAGATGACGGAATTCAGATCGTCCTTGGCGATGCTGACCGAGGCCTTCATGTCCTTCTTGAGGTCATTGAAGACCACCGAGCCGACCGCGAGCTGGTGGGCGGCCTCATCGATCTCTTCCTCGGTCATCCCGCCGCTCTCGGCGGTCTTCGCACGGAAGTACTCAACGGACCGAGCGAGCAGTTCGTTGACGCTGGAGACGCTGTCCCGGCTGGAGAGCTTCTTCCCGCTCGCAGCATCGACGTAGAAGCCGAAGTACGTGTGCTTGAGGTTCAGCTCGCCGGGCTCGGCCAGGCCGAGCGCCTCTGCGGCCTGGAAAAGTCGGGAGAAGTGAACGCGCTGCTCCTGCCCCACCACATAGTTGATGTCGGTCGGCTCGAAAATTTCGCGCCGCAGCTTGATCGCGCCCAAATCGCGGGTGGCGTAGATACTCCGGCCATCAGAACGGCGGGCAACCAGCCGCTCGCCTCCGGGCAGCGGCACCACGATCGCGCCGAGGTCCTTCTCCAACAGCGATGCGGACTTGGCCTTGACTTCGGGCGTGATCTCGCCGTCCTCGAGGGCGCGCTCGAGTTCGGTCACCTCTTCGTCCACCATCTCCTCGGTGAGCTGGTAGGCCCGGCCGCTCTGGATCGCTTCGTCCACCGCCACATTTCCGGCGTCAAGGTAGAAGCTTTCCCCGATGGTGAAGTCGATGTTGATGTCGAGCGCCTCGTAGAAGGACCGGAAGTCGGCCAGGCTCCACTTCACCATGCGCAGCCAGAGCTCGACCTCCTCAGGCTCACCCTCCTCCAGCAGGTGGAAGCGGGCATCGGATGCGGCAACGAACTCGTCGTAGGTTTTCCGCAGTGCGTGGGCTCCGGTCACCCCAGGGAAGTAGGTGGCGATAACCTCGCGATCGGATTCGGCGGCGTCGTCCAGGTCCACTCCGGCGGACACGGTCCGTTCAAGGCTGCGCCGGATAGCGTAGATCGCCAGGAGTCGGTTATTTTCGCCCATCCCCTCCGGGAAATGGGCCTCGAATCGGCGGTATCCCTCCAACATGAAGCCGAATCCGCCGAAGTCGTTGATGTGGTTGACTCGGTAGACCAGCGCGCCACAGGCTTCGTGGAGGTTGCCGAGCACGTGCCCGATCATCGTCGACCGCAAATGGCCGGCATGCAGCACCTTGGCCACGTTGGGTGACGAGTAGTCCACAATCTGTGTGCGTTCGGACCTCGTGTCGTTCTGGCCGAACCCATCGCCCAGGGTGATGATCGACGCAACGCTTGACAAGTACCAGTCGTCAGTCAGTCGTACGTTGACGTAGATGCCCTTCTGACTCACCTCAGCTACGGCATCACTCAGCCCGGAAGACTTCAGGGCATCGACGATCCACGGCACATGCGAGGCGATGTATTCCTTGGCCCCGCCCTCTTTGAGTAGACCAGTCAGCCGCACCGCCAAGTCGGCGCCGAATCGTGACCGGTCGAGGATGTCGACCTCCCACGGTCCCACGTCGCGACCAGAGCGTTCGCTCAGTGCCCGCTCGATCCGCGCTTTGATATTGGCCAGAGGATAGTCCCCGGCAGCCGGAGGCACCGAGGCCCGTCGACGTTCCTTGACGGCATCGCGAAGTGCTTCCACTTCCTGGCGACGGACTTCGTTCTGCTTGGCCAACTCGTTCATGGAATCGATTCACGCACCATAGGAATAGTCGTTTTTAGGGCGAGAGGTCCTTTTCCGTCCGCTCTGCCAGGGGATGGTCATCGCCCGGCAGTCTCACGCCCCACTCCGTCATGATCGCGGATCTTGGTGCCCTTCCGCAGCTCCATAACGACATCAACGATAAGGTCTTCCTGCCCCGCGACCGCCTGCCGCCTGCCCAGCTCGAAGAAGACGTCGCGCGGATCAACCCCCGCACGGCGGGAGGCCTCCTGTACCCGGGTCTTGAAGCCAGAGAATACCCCAGCGAGGCCACTTACTATGCTCTCAGAGCTGATCGTCGGCGGCGTCGGCATCAGCTCCCGCTCCGCCAGGTCCGCCGCGTCCAGCAGCGCGTAGAGGTCGATGCCAGTCGAAAACCCCACGCGCTCCAGCACCGGCACCAGGACCTCCAGCTGCGTATTGCCGGCTCCGGCGCCGAAGCCCCGGGCGCAGCCGTCAATGATGCCGACCCCGGATTCCGCCGCGGCGACGGAGTTGGCCACAGCCATGCCCAGATTGTTGTGCCCATGAAAGATCAACGGGACATCAACCGCCTTGGTGATGGCGGTGATACGCTCGGTGACGTCCGAGGGTAGGTAGTGGCCGGACGAGTCGAAAATGCCCACGGCTTGCGCGCCGTAGGCCACCAGGTCAGCGCACTGCTCAGCCAGCCGCTCGGGTGTGGCCATGTGGCTCATCAGCAGCACGCCCTGCGCCTCCACCCCGGCGTCGCGCAGAAAGTCCAGGTGGCGCTCGGCGACATCGCTCTCGGTGCAGTGGGCCGCGATACGAACCACGTCAGCGCCGTGAGCGACTGCTTTCCGTAGGTCTGCAGTGGTGCCCCAACCGGGCAGCATGAAGACGCCCATGCGGCTGTTCGGCAAAGCCTCGCGCACGGTTGACAGCATCTGGTCGTCGCTGAGCTTGGCCCGACCGACTTGGAGAGAGGACGCGCCCAGGCCGTTCCCATGCCCTACCTCGACCACAGGGACCCCGGCGGCGTCGGCCGCTGACGCGTAGCCGCGCAACTGATCACGGTCAAGTTGATGACGCACCGCATGGTGGCCGTCGCGCAAGGTGGGGTCGTACATCAGTATCCGCCGCCGGTTGCCCGCGGGGGCCTCGATGGCCTGACTCACGACAGCTCCTTCGTAGCCCCGACAAGATCCTGGCTTGTGGCGTACTGCTCGGCGATCAGGACGGCAGCAGAGTTGATGATGTCCAGGTTCCCCGCGTATCTGGGTATCCGGTCCCCGGCAGCCGCCACCTCGGCCGCAATGAACACCTGCTCATCAGTCACCGTGCAGGCCGTGATCTCGTAGCCGGGCGCATATGTGCGAATCTCCTCGGCCGCTGTCGCGACGAGGGCGCTCACAGGCTCAGAGGCAGCGCCGGGCAGCACAACGGACATGGCGACCCTGAATGTCGTCGGCGGCCGCGCGGGGCTCAGGTTGACGATCGACTTGACATCGCGCACACCCGTGAACGTACGCACGGCGTCCTGAGTGGTCTCGATGTACTCGTCCAAGTTCAGACGGGTGGCCCGACCCACGCTGAGGCTGGCCGCCGTGGTGACCACCTCGATGTAGTCCGGCGTGTACCGCTGCGCGAGCGCATGCAGAATGGGTACAGACGCCTGCCCCCCACAACTGATCAGGTTGACATTGCCGTGCTTCAGCGCATCGGCCCCGTTCACAGTCGGCACCACCATGTGCCCGACTCTGCTGGGGGTGAGGTCGACCAACAGTGTCCCGAACGGTCGAAGCCGGGCCCAGTGCTCGGCGTGGGCCATCGCATTGGTGGCGTCGAAGACGATGTCAAAGGGATCTCCATGGGCGAGCAGCGAGTCGATTCCCTCCGCTGCGATCGCGCAGCCGAGATTGGCCGCCTGGCGCAGCCCCCGGGCCTCGCTGTTGCGCCCGACCACCAGCCCGCAGCGTAGCGACGGGGACCGTTGGATCTTGGTCACCAGATCGATGCCGATGAGTCCGGCGCCGAGCACGGCCACACTCAAGGGTTCACGCCGAGGCATCTGCATAAGCCTTTCCGCCAGCCAGTAGTAGTCTCTCAGAGAGAAGGTCACGGACTATCTGCAGTGCCTGGGAACGCTGGCCCGACGCTGTGCAATGCAGTTTGAGCAGATCGCGTAGCGAGGTCACACCGTCGGCCCCCGCCAGCAGCAGGAAAGCGAACAATGGGAGCTCCCGGGCCAGCCCGCTGCGCGGCCGACTGGTCAATTGGTACTCCGGGCCGTGAACGCCCACACGCGCTGACAGTTCCACGTCTGGCGCGCGAATAATCAGACAGTCCTCGATGGCCTCGTACGTCGCGGTAGCCGGCTCTACGACACGATCTTCAATGACGAGCGCGTCCATCTGCGTGGCAAGCAGCACATCGATGGCCTGCGTCGGCGTCTCGACGATCGGTTCACCGCGCACGTTCATGCTCGTGTTGACCAGCACCGGCAGCCCGGTGCGTTCGCCGAACGCGGTGAGCAGGGCATGCCATCGCGGATTGCGGATGCGGTCGACGGTCTGTACGCGTGCCGATCCATCGACATGCGTCACGGCGCCGAGCCGATCACGCCACTCCGGACGCACCTGCACAACCCTCAGCATGTAAGGGCTCTCGTTGTCCGGTCCCATGTCGAAGAACCTGTCGGCGACTTCGACGGGCACGACTGGCGCGTAGGGCCGGAACTCCTCTCGGTATTTGATGGAGCGGTTGAGGTGCTCCCACATGGAGCGATCGAAGGGAGCGGCCACGATGGAGCGATGGCCCAGCGCACGAGGCCCGAACTCTGAGCCCCCCTCGAACCACCCGATCACCTGCCCCTGCGCAAGGCGCTCGACGATCTGCCGCTGGTCATACCGGCAACTGCGCAGGAAACCGCCCCGCCCGGTCAAAGCCGCGTCGACTTCCTCAGGCCGGTAGGACCTGCCGAGGTAGTCATGGCTGACAGACGTCCCCTTGGTGTCACCGGTCAGTAGATAGTGGGCGGCGGCCGCGACACCGATGGAGATCCCGGCGTCGTGGCTGGCCGGCATCACGTAGAACCGTTGCACACCGGACTCGCGAACGATGCGCTGGTTCGCGACGCTGTTGAGCGCCACACCGCCGGCGTAGGCAAGGTCGGCCTCACTTGTCAGAGCCAGAACCCGGGAAGCACGCTCCACGAGTGCGACCTCCAGATCAGCCTGCACTCTCGCGGCAAGGTCGCGATATTCCATGGGCGTGCCGCGTCGGTTTGCTCGCTTCAGCTGCTGCTTCCACGCGCTCGTAAAGCGGGATATTCCCGAATCATCCTTCGTGAGCAGGCTTTCTCCGAACCTGGAGGCCTCGCCGTAGGGGGCGAGGCCCATCAGTTTTCCTCCCTCCTGCCAGTCACCGAAGACGTACTGGGAAACAGAAGCGTAGGTCTCCCCCAGAGACGATGAACCGCACATGGGATGGAAGGACGCTGCTACACCGCGATCGATCAGGCGATAGCCGGAGCGGTCGAACACATAGGCCGACTCGACATGATAGGGCGGCCGTGGAACGGGCATAGGTCTGTTCACGTATTCGGCGAACTCCGGACCACGCAGGAGAAGGTCATCGGCGCCGATCACGCTCCCTCCGGAACCATCCACCACCCACACGGCTGAGCGGTCGAAGGGGCTGGAGAAGAACGCGGCAAATGCGTGAGCCAAGTGGTGGGAGACGAACACTGAGCGTTCACCAACTGGATCGAAGAGGTCGAAACTCTCATCAGCGAACGGGAAGTTCAACCCCACCTGAGTGGGCACGAGATTCTGCGTGTTGAACGCGAACAAGTCGACGTCATCAGGGGTCAGGCCAGCCGCATCGAGACAATAGTCTGCGGCGGCACGCGTATTGAGGAACGGACGGCCGTCGCGTTTGACTCGGGTGAGCCGTTCGAGTTGGACGGCAGCGACGATCTCGCCGCCGCGAAGCAGACAGGCCGAAGCGTCGTGGCTGCACGAAATCCCCAGAACGACCGGGCCGCCTTCTTTGACATGACTGGACATCATGGGGCATTACCGCCTAGTGTCTCGTGATCCGGTTCGTGTCAGTTCGAGTTCTTTTTGGCGAGTTTCTTCACGGCGGTCTGGGCGAACAGGACATTGGAGAAAGACCTCCCCGGCGGTTGCGGTCCAGGCGAGGGGTTTCGCGCTCCCATTCCAGGCGTTGATGTAATCACGGCCCACTCGACCAGGACGTGAACGCCGGAAAGGGTGCCGCAGCGGATCGACTGCCGGTCGCGCTTGTTCCGGTTCGACTTGCACTCGCCGAACACCTCGCCGGTGGCGATATTCAAGGCGGCGAACAGGTTCGTGGTGCGATGCCGCACATAGTCGTGGGTGCGCTTCTCGGTGGCGGCAAAATCACCGGCAGCACTGACTGAGTGCGGCCGCCTGCGCCTGCGTCTCCTCATCCACCGACAGCACGAAAGCCCCCGGGCAGGGCCAGGTTCTGCAGCCCATTCGGAAGAGAGGTTCACGCACTACCCAACGAGCAAAAGAGCTTCAAGTGACACGAACTGGGTCACGATACGCTAGGACAGCTGGTGGTGCGGAGCGCGAAGAGGCTGGGCCGAGCCGTAGCGTGATTTCTGTGTTGCACTCTTCGGCTGCGAGTAGTAGTTCACGACCGCAGCGAGCCTGTCATGGTCGGAACGATTCTGCGCACTGGCGTGAACCGTCATGACGTCCAGGAATAGCGCGTCACCAGGCTCCATGACGGCAGGGCGGACCTTGCTCAGATCCAGCTCGTCCTCTCGCACCTGATAATCGTCCAAGTCCTCATGCGGTAGAAGTCGCTTGTGGGAGCCGGGCAAGATCTCGATCCCGCCGCGTTCAGGCGTTGCAGGATCTACCGCGCACCACAGTGTGACCTGACGGGCCGACATGTCAGTCCAGTACGCCAGATCCTGGTGCATGGGCTTACGGCGGCCGCTTCTCGCCGGCTTGAAGATGAGCTTCGAGGAGTGGAGATAAATGCTGGGGCCGATCAGGTCCTCCACGTGGTCGAGCGCACGCGGGGAGCTGAATATCTTCCGGAAGCCGAGGTCGTTATCGAAAGGTGCCGGCACCCTACGGAGTACTGGTGCCGCGTTCTCGTCCTGGTCCCAGGCAGTGCCGTCCTGCGCCGGAGTCGACGCCTGCGCCGCCGCAGCTCCCGCGTAGTAGTCCTTGATGTAGTTGAGATCGCTTGGACTCAAAAAGGCCGGAATGATGCAGTACCCGTCGCGGTTGAACTGATCGACCTGACTGGTAGTGAGGGCCTTGAGTGTCATGCACCTGAGAATACTGACGGTCCCCCCAGCGATCAATGGTCTTGTTGATAAAGGATGTTGAGTGGTTGCAGGCGCGTCACCGACGCAGGTCACGGCGGTGGTCCCGGCCTGTACGGCCGGCCAAGAACGCCAACGCCGGCCGAGATCGGGCCGTGGGCCACTGGAAGCCGGAAGGAACTTTCTAGGTGCAAACTACCGGGTCACGTCCCCGGCTCGTCGTCTCCATCGACGGGCATTGGTGGTCAGCCATACCGGACCCAATTGCCGGCCGATCTCGCCGAAGCCATTGGTCACGCCCGTACTTTCAGCGACGCTCTGCGCCGACTGCGTCCGCGCCGCACCGGCCACGACCCGGGCCGGATCACCGTCGACCTGGCCGTGATGCTCGCCGACGGCAGTGAGGCGATCGCCGATCTTGCGCTGCTTGGCAACCAGCCCGACATCCTTTGGCCGATCGCCTCCACTCCCACCACCTGGCTGCAGGCCGACGAAACCCGCGACGGCGACCTTGTAGTGCGAACGCGCTTCAACAATGGCCGGGAGGATCAGATTCAAGTTTGCCCACGTCGGTTCGCATTTACGCGTCAGACTCGGGTGCTCCGCTGGCCTATCAAGTGAGCGAGGTCGGCGACCGTCGCGGCTTCGATGAGCTCGTCGTCACTGATCTCGATACTCAGCCGCTTGCTGAGCACCATGGACAATTCCACCATGGCGAGAGAATCCAACCCGGCCTCATCACGGCTAGCCTCTGGCCGTATGTCTTCCTCCGTGAGGTGGAGGTCATTGATCAGGATTTCCTTGAGGATGTCGTACACGGCTTCTCCCTCGGCTACTGACGGTAACTGACGTAGGGGTGGCGGGCCGAACGACTACAACTCGTCACCAAGGGAAACGCTCTCGAGTTCGGGCCACACCACAGTGGTGGCACCCCATGTCAGGCCGCCGCCGAAGGCAGTGAGCAAGACTCGGTGTCCCGGGGCGAGGTAGCCCCCGGCAGTCGCTTCTGCCAACAAGATGGGGACCGATGCGGCAGCGGTGTTGCCCACACGTTCGATGTTCTGGGCCCGACGGTCCGGGGGGATGCCCAACTCTGATGCGACGAACGAAGTGATTCGCGCATTGGCTTGATGCGTAACCAGTCTGTCGATCTCGTCGAGTCGCCAGCCAGCTGCTTCCACGGCGGCGGTCGCCGCCGTGCTCATCCGCTCTACCGCATGCCGGAAGACCTCACGTCCCCGCATCCGGAAGTACCCCTCCTGCACGGCAGCTGACCGCTCTTGCGATCCCCCTGCCTCGACGGCGATCAGGTCGCTCCGCTCGCCATCGCTTCCTAGTACCACCTTCCCGATGGCTCCGGGCTCATCGTCGATCCCTCGGCGCAGTACGAGCGCGCCGGCGCCGTCTCCGAAGATCGGGACGGTGGTGCGATCCTCGGGGTCCAGAAGAGTTGAAAAGGTGTCTGCCGCGATGAGCAGCACTCGTTCCGCTAGGCCGGCGGCGATGAATCCTGCCGCTGTCGCCAGTCCGTACAGGAAACCAGTGCAGACCGCGGAGACATCGAAGGCGGCGATTCCGGTCATCCCCAACCGTGATGCGACCTCAGGAGCTGTGGCCGGGCATGATCGGTCGGGGGTCGTCGTGGCCAGTATCAGAGCTTGAACCTCAACGTCGCCGGCGGACTTCAAGGCTCGGGCACCCGCTTCCACCGCCAGATCGGAGGTGGCCATGTCTGGGTCCGCCACGTGGCGAGAGGCAATCCCGGTTCTGCTGTAGATCCACTCTTCTGAGGTGCCCAAACGGGTGTGGAGGTCTTCGTTAGTCACAACCTTCGGCGGCAACCAGTAGCCCAGGCCGCAGATGACCGCTGCGTGGCCTGGCAGACCGACCGGCGGCACTATGCCGGCCATTAGAGGCTCGGGCCGGAGTGGTGGTCGTTCCAAGAGAACAGTCGCAAGGCGCTTCCTCCGCTGGTCAGGTGGTGATCACGAAGATCAGTGTATGGCCGGGTTCACTTGTGCACCGTGCAATCACGAAGTTCGCCCGGACGGCGCCCGTTGCCCGCGCGCCTGCGGTAGGGGACTCGGACTGCGAGGCCACGTACCACGTCCAGCACATCTGCCCGGGATCTTCGGACGGGTCCACGGCGTGGACTTGATCTAGTGGCATCTGCGTCCTGCGGCAGTAGCGTCGCGGCGCCGGGTCGGCTGTGTGGTGCTGATCGGCCGTCCCGGCCGCCGGGGAAGGGCCATGAAGACCTTGACGTGCTCGATCGTCAACCGCCGATCTCGCACGACGCCTGGGCATAGAAGAGGAGACAGGTGCCGCAGCGGCGCCGCAACGTACGGACACGGATCGACGGGCGCGGCTACTGCTGGGCGCGCAGCTTGTCCAGCCGGGACCGTAGACTCCTGGCCGCCTTGCTCTCCTCGCCACTGGTTGCGGCGAGCATGTCC
Source organism: Streptomyces sp. NPDC097640 (assembly GCF_040302705.1). NCBI lineage: Bacteria > Bacillati > Actinomycetota > Actinomycetes > Kitasatosporales > Streptomycetaceae > Streptomyces > Streptomyces sp. NPDC097640. The sequence goes on along the minus strand of NZ_JBEOSB010000010.1, from coordinate 123,236 downwards.
AGGACATCCGCGCCGACGCTCAGCTTCTCCTGTGGGTCCGTGATGGATGTCCAGGTGAAGAGGGCACGCCGGGCCGAGGCGCGGGTGAGCGGGTGCTGGTGTCCCACCACCGCCGCCTGGAGGCCGGTGGTGTGCAGATACCAGCGGGCCGCGGTGGCATGCTGACCCGTCAGATGGGCGAGCCAGCCCCGCAACTCGCGCATATTGATGGTGTGCGGGTGCGCCGGCCCGAACTCGGCGGTGATCTGCTGGTCCAGTTGGTCAGCCTCGACGGTGGCCCAGGCCAGATGTGCCTGGTCCCCGGTCTGAAACGCGGTGGTAACGGTCGCCACGCGCTCGCGGTACTTCGCCGGAGGCGGTTCGGGCGCTGCTTGCGCGGATTGCCGTGGCTGCGGCCTCGGCCCGGGATCGGGCACCGGCTCGGCGGCGGTCGGCCGGGAGGCCGCCCGGGGACCGGAGAGCGTGAGGGCGGCCGGGGCTGATCCCGCCGCTTGCTCACCCGGCGGTGACGGCGAGGACTGGGGTGCTTCGACGTCCCAGAAGGCGGGGCTGACGGTGCCCCATGGGGGGAACGTCTCGTCTTCGTCCATGATTACCTCACGTCGTCCGTTCGGCACTGGCGCCGGGTCCGGGCCATGGCCCATTGCGTCAGATGTTCACGCCGTGCTGGCGCAGGTAGGGGATCGGGTTGATGTCCGAGCCGTACTCCGGCCCGGTACGGATCTCGAAGTGCAGGTGCGGGCCGGTGACATTACCCGTGGCGCCCGACAGACCGATCTTCTGCCCGCCCTTGACCGTGTCGCCCTTCGAGACGCTCAGCGAGGAGAGATGGGCGTAGTGGCTGTACTTGCCGTCGCCGTGCCGGATGACGATCTGGTTTCCGTAGGCTCCCCCTTGGCCGGCCGTGACGACGGTGCCGGGGCCGACTGCCTTGACGGTCGTGCCGGTCGGTACGGGGAAGTCGATGCCGGTGTGGTAGCCACTGGACCAGTTCGCGCCGGTCGCGTGATAAACGGTCCCGAGTGCACCGCTCGTCGGCCGCGTCCAGGCGCCGGAGGAGCTGCCGGGATCGTCGGAGAGGGTCAACTGGCGCGACATCGCCATGATGTTCTTGACGTAGTCATACGTCTGGCCCTTTGCGAACGACGCCGGGGGCACGCCCGCGTAGCGCTCAACGGCGCACCATCCCGCGTTGTAGCCCGCCAGCGCCAACTCCGTCGGGGAGCCGTTGTACTGCGACGGTTCCGTAACAGTCTCCGTCGGGCAGTCGTTGTACTTGGCGGGGTTCTTGGCCCTCTTCAACAGCGAGCACATGAACCTGCCCTGGGCCGGTATCGCATCGTCGGGGTCCCAGACGTTCCCGCCCTTGCCCCAGGTCTTCCAGGTGCCCGGCATGAACTGGGCGATCCCCTGAGCCCCAGCGGGTGACGAGGCGTTGGGGTTGAAACCCGACTCCTGCTTCAACTGCGCGGCCAATACGGTTGGAGTCAGCCCGGCTTTGCAGTCGTTGGCGGCCGCCAGGATGAGCTCTTCGTACTGACGGGGCACCCCGCCGGGCCCGACTTTCAACGATCCTCCGGTCAGACCGGGGTCCAGCGGGGTCGAGCCCTCGTCGGACAGGGAGGCCAGCACGAACACGCCCACTATCAGGCCGAACGGCATAGTGAGCGAAGCCGCAAGCAGCAGCTTCAGCCCGCGTTTGATATCCAATCAGGCTCCCCCGGGTGGCACCGTGCCTGCCACCAATTCCCGCAGTTTGCACTCTCGAACGAGCGACAGCATCAGGAATAGATCATTCCGCTTTCGCGGCCGGGCCGGCGCTGTGCGCCGCATTCCATCCGACCTGGGTGATCGATTCCGCCCTCAACTACCGGGATCTAGGCCGGGGTTGAGAGAGAGATGAGAGAGTGTTTCTACCACAACGGTCACAGTAGTATCACGTGGACATGACGTGATCTCGTCTGCTAGACACTCACTATTGCGGCCGCCGCTGCACGCGCGACCGCCGTCTAAACATGCACTTTGCGACCGTGTCCGTCGCGGTTGCCGCCGTCGCCATGCGCTCACTTCGAGGCATTCGCCACGGTGGATGTGGTTGCAATCGGGGGGATATGAAAACGCAACCTGTGATGTCATTGACACCGCAAAACCGGCTGGTAGTACCTGTGTTGAGCACCGTCGGCGGCAGCGGACGGTCCACCACAGCGGGGCTGCTGGCCTCCGCCCTGTCGGCGATGGGCTCAACCGTCGTACTTGACACGGGGCCACGCCTGTCCTCACCCTGGCCCGCCTGGAGCGCCGAGGCCGGGGCTGGGCTTCTCTCGCTGCCCCCGGATCGGCCGCTCACCCGCGCCCAGGTCCACGCGGCGGCGTCCCGCACTCCGGCTCCCGGCGACGGCACATGGCAGGTGCTCACCGATCACCAGGAGTGGAGTCATCCACCCCTTCCCCTCCCCGACGATCCCGCCGCCTGGTACCAGTTGGCCGCGATCGGCGGGTGGCAGGCGGTCATCGCGGACACCGTCCATCCGGTCGCTCACGACGTGCTGACCGCGCGCTGCGCCGGCTGCACCGGACTGACCGCCGGTTGGTGCCAACTGCCCTTCTCGGTACCGGTTCTGTGCGCGGCCACCACCGGCTCCGGGGTCCAGGCCCTTCAGACCGCCGTCAAGGCTGCCTCGGCGGAAGGGCTTCCCCTTCACCGCGTGGTCGTCGCCCTGACCGCCATCGGGGAAGGCAGGTCTCCCGCTGCGGTGAAGGCCACCGCCGCGATGCTCGAACCACGGGTCCGGGCGGTCGTCCAGGTGCCCTATGACCCGCGCATCCGCGCCCACGGGATGCGCGACGCATCCCGCCTCAAAGCCCGGTCACTCGATGCGGGCCGACAACTCGCCCGTGCGGTGGTGGACTCGGCCCAGGCCGCCTGGGGTGATCCACTCCCCGCGGCTGCTACACCGCGCCCCCGGACAGCGGCCCCGCCCCGCGTCCACGACACCGCCCGCATCGCTTCGAAAAAGGTTCCTGCATGAGTCAGTTTCTGCAGTCCCTGCATGCCATTGCCAACGACCCGCACCTTCAGTTCCTCGCCGCCGATGACCCGACCGACAAGCCCATCGTTCCCGACTACAAGCCCAAGCTGCCCGGCGAGATCCGGACGCCCACCAGCACGATTCTCGCCTGGACCGCCGGCGGCGGTCTCTCCCTGGCGGTACTGGGCGGGCTCGTCGGCTGGGGTTTGGTGGCCATCGGGCACAACACCGAGCGGGCGAGTCTGGCCGCCCGGGGCAAGTCCTCGATCCTCTGGAGCCTGATCTCCGGGGTGGGCATCGGCGTTACCTCCGGTCTGGTCATGGGCTTCTACAACATGTCGAACTGAGGCGGATATGGAAGACCAAGACCGCGCGGCCCGCCGGGCCCGCGTCCGCCTGGTCGCCATCGGGGGACTGGCTCTGGCCCTGCTCGTCGGCGGTGGCGTTCTGCTGACCAACGCCGTGAGCGGCCAGGACGCATCGACCGCGCCCTCCGGCGAGCGCAGGTCCAGCACACCTCATCCGACCCCGTCGGCGTCTTCGCGGGGCAAGATGACTCCCGCGAAGGCCAAGCCCATGCACCTCCTGAAGCCTGAGAGCGGCAAGGACGGCTTCTCCGTCGGTTTCCCCCGCACCGGGCCCGGCGCCGCTTCGGCGGCCGTCTACTACCTGGAGGAGTCACCCTTTCTCGACGATGTCAGGACCCGGCAACAGCTGTCGGCCGTCACTTCCAAGGGCTCTTCCGCCTACATCGACAAGCAGGTCTCCGAGGTCCGCAAGGTGCGCGAAGCCGCGGGGCTGGCGCCTTCCGGCGGCGTGCCGGGGGGGCTGACCTTCACCACCAACGTCAACGCCATCAGGGCGACGCCGCTGGTGAATCGGCGTCTTGTCCAGGTCTGGCTGAACTACGACCGCTACGCGACCAAGCCGGACGGCACCCCGGCCAACGAGCCGATCAAGGACGAGACGACCGACCTCCTCCTCATATGGGAGGACGGCGATTGGAAGATCACCGACGAGTCGCGCTATCGCAAGTTGCGGACTTTCCCGGCGTCCTACGACCCCGACAGTCCCATCTCCTGGCAGAGCGGTTGGTGGCAGGTGGCGCATGTGGCGTGACCGGTTCCGGCAAGCTCTGACCCTGTTGCTGGCCCTGGTGTTCTGTCTCGGCCTCGGCGTGGCGAGCGCGCCCGTGGCCTCCGCGGACGATCCCAAGGGCTATGTCGACTACGGCCCTCCGAAGGACCCGCCCAAGGAGTGGAGCGACGACGGCAAGGGCAACGGCTGGTCTCCGGGCATCGGCCTCGATGACCAGGACCACTGGTGCAACACCTCGCTCGGGGCCGATGTCAAACGCTGCGACACAGAGAAGGCCATCGGTGAGATCCCCGGCACCTATGAGCCGTGCAGCGATGTCATGGACGGCTGTTCCAAGGAAGATCTGAAGAAACACGAGCTCAAGAAGCTCAAGGAGTGGCGAGAGAAGGCCGATCACAACCACAAGAACTACAAGAAGCTCAACGAGCTGATGACCAAGTGCGTGAACGGCGGTCGGACGTTCCAGGACTGCTCGAACGAGCATGGTTCGAACTACCCGATGATCAACGTGAAGACGCCATGGGAGTGGGTCGGCGACGCGGTTGCGAGTCTGGCCACCGACATGCTCACCAAGGCGGCGGAGTACATCGGCAAGTCGGTCGTATGGGTGCTCAAGCAGTTCGCCGACGCGTTCAACAGCTGGTCCACCATCAAGCTGGGCCAGACCGGTATCGGTTCCACGATGAGCATCATGACCGGCCTGTCCGTGCTGCTCGCGGCCTTTCTGCTGTTGCTGCAGTTCGGCAAGCTGGCCATCAGCCAGCAGGGTGCCCCGCTCGCCACCGCGCTCACCGGACTGGCCAAATGGGCGGTCATTCTCGCCGTTTACGTGGTCGCCATCCAGACCGCGCTCGACTGGTCCGACCAGCTGAGCACCGGGATCATCAATGAGACGTTCAAGGGCGGCGGCTCCGGCGAGAAGGACGCCACAAAGGCGATGCAGACGCAGCTCGGCGAGCTGTTCGCCGGACTGGGCGCCGCCAGCGGGGTGGCTGCCGCAGGCGGCGCGCTGATCACCGGCAGCGGCATGCTGGCCTCCTCGGTCGGCTTTGTCATCGTCGTCGGAATCCTCTGCATCCTGGCCATCGGAGCACTGTGGATCGAGATGCTGATGCGCCAGGCCGGGCTCATGATCCTGGTCGCCGTGATGCCCATCGTCCTGGCGGGTCAGATGGCGGACTCGACGCGTGACTGGTGGCCCAAGGCCCGTAACGCGGTGATCGCGCTGATCCTGATGAAGCCGGTGATCGTGATCTGCTTCTCCATCGGCTTCAACGCCATGAGCGAGGGCAAAGGCGCGCGCAACGTCCTGGTCGGTCTGATGATCTTCGTCCTGGCGTGCTTTGCCTGGCCCGTGCTCGCCAAGTTCATGACCTTCACCAGCAATGGCGACGGCAACAGTACCGGCTCCGCACTCATCGGCGCGATGGGCTCGAACATGTCGGTGAATGCCTCCAAGTCCCGGCCGCAGCCGGGAGGCGCGGGCATGATGGGCGGGGGCGCGGGCTTCACCATGGGTCTGGAGGACGACAACGCCGCCACCGCCTCCAGCGGCTCCAACTCCGGTGGCGGGGGCGGTTTCTGGTCCAAGTTCATGAACGGCAGCGGTGGCGGCGGCTTCGCCAGCAAGGTCGGCGGTGTCGTGAGCCTGGGCCTGCAAGCCGCGGCCGTCGGCAAGGACATCCTGGAGGACACCGCGGCCAACACCGCGGCCCATGCCGGCCTCGATTCGGCTTCCAACCCCGACCGCCATGTGATCGTCGGTCGCCGCGGTCAACGAGGCGGCGGGGGCGGCGGCGGGGACGACGACTCGGCACCATCGCCGACCGTGGCGGGAGGGTACTCCGCAACGCTGGAGCGCGATGCCCCCGCGGACACCTCGGCTCCGGCACTCCCGCCAGGAGGGGGCCAGATCATCGTGGCTCCGCCGGACTCCTACTCGAGGAAGGACTAGCCCATGTCGATCTCAGAGCCCGCCACCTACGGCGGCTGGCAGTCCGAGCGCATCGGATTCATGGGCAACTTGTCCGGCCCCGGCTTCGCCCTGGTGGCGGCCGCGACCGCCGTAGCGCTGCTCCCGCTCTACCAGCGGAGTTGGTCCGCGACACTCGTCTGCCTCCCCCTCGCCCTGCTGCTGCTCCTGCTCGCCCTTGGGCGAGTCATGGGGTTGTCGGCGGATCAATGGATCATTCTCGCAGTGAGGCATCAGATCGCCGTGGCCACCAAGAAGAACCTCTTCCTCTCCGGCGCCTTCGCTCCCCGCACCAAGTCCGGGGAGCAGCCGATGGACCTGCCCGGAGTCCTCGCCCGCCTGCGCATCCTCAACGCGTCCGACGGGCTGGGCGGCGAACTCGGAGTCGTCCATGACCCGGTCGGCGGCACCTACACCGCCATCGCCCGTATCTCTTTCCCCGGCCTGGCACTGGTCGACACGGACAAGCAGAACGCCCGCGTCGGCGCCTGGGCCGCCTTCCTGCGCTCGCAGTGCAAGGAAGACGGGGCGATCACGAGGATCTCCGTACACCAGCGCTCCCTCCCCGACGACGGGACCGAGCTGAGGTCATGGGTGGAGCGCCACACCGCCCCCGACGCCCCGCCCGCCGCGGTACAGGCCCTGGATGAACTCATGGTCACCGCAGGGCCGGTGGCGACCATCCGCGAGACCTTTCTGTCCATCACCTTCTCCTCCGCACGCGCACGCCTGGCGGTCAAGGGAGCCGGCGGTGGCCAGATCGGCGCCGCCGCCGTGCTGGTCCGCGAGATCCACGCCATGCAGGGGACGTTGAGCAGCGCTGGTCTCCAGGTCGAGGAGCTGCTGACGCCCCGTAAGGTCGCCCAGGCCATCCGCACGGCCTACGACCCGGAGGCGCAGCTGATGCTCGCCGCCCGCAGCGCCGCCGCACACGACCCCGAGTGGAAGGGCGTCCCGCCCGGCGTCGATCCGACGGTGGCCGGACCCGCCGCGGCGGAAACCGGCTGGGGCGTGTACCGGCACGACGGGGCATGGACCGTGTCCTACCAGGTGCGCGGCCTGCCCCAGTCCGAGGTGTACGCCACCTTCCTCCAGCCCCTGCTGCGGCCCCGGCGCAACGCCCGCCGTTCGCTGTCGCTGGTGTACGAGCCGATCGGCCCCGCCAAGGCACGCCAAGAGCTCGCGCGCGAGAAGGCCAAGCGGGACGCCGCGCGGCAGCTGCGGTCCAAGACCGGCCGGGTGGAGTCCGAGGACGAACGCCGCGAGTCGATGACCGCCCGCGCGCAGGACGTGGCGCGGGCGTCCGGCGAAGGCGTGGTCCGGCTGAGCTGTCTGCTGGCCGTCACCGTGATGGACGAGGAGGAACTGGAGATCGCCTGCGCGGAGCTCCAGGCCGATGCCTCGGCCGCCGGTCTGGAGATGCGGCGGATGTGGGGTGCCCAGGACGCGGGCTTCGCGGCCGCCGCGCTGCCGCTGGGCCAGGGGCTGCCGGATCGGCGGGTGGGCATCTGATGCGCCTTTCCCTCAACCGCCGCCGGTTCGACGACACCGCGCTCGAAGCCGCCCCGGTGACCAACCTGATCGAGACCGACACCGAGACAGCACCGTCCACTCCCCAGCCCAGCGCGCGCGAACTGAGACGCGCCCGCCTGCTGGAGGACCCCGACAGCGCCATGCGCGTGGCCCCCAAAAAGGGGTGGCGACAGCCGTATGCCGGACGGGCCGCCTCGCTCGTACGGCCGGAGGCCTTCCGCGCCGATACCGCGCGGGCCGCAGGCATCTATCCCTTTCTGCACGCCGGCGGCCTTCCCCCGCTCGGCGCCTACATAGGCTGGAACACCCTGACCACACAGGCGTTCTCCGCCCACCCGGCGGCCTGGGTGAGCCACGGGCTGTGCACCAACCCCAATGTCATGATCACCGGCATTCCCGGCAGCGGTAAGAGCGCCCATATCAAGGCTCTCTGCTTCCGGCTGATGGCCTTCGGCCACCGCACACTGATCGCAGGCGATGTCAAGGGCGAGTACCAGCAGCTCTGCCGCCATCTGGGCGTGGAGCCGGTCCGGCTGGGCCCCGGGCTGCCCGGCCGCCTCAACCCCCTGGACGCCGGACCACTGGGTCAGGACCTCCACAAGATCACCGACCGGGAGATGCTGCGAGCGCGGCTGAAAGAGATCCACCGCCGACGCCTCACCCTGCTGAAGGCCCTGCTGGAGCTCCAGCTGCGGCGCAACCTCCTACCCCAAGAGGAGGAGTGCCTGGACATCGCGGTACGGGAGGTGACGGGCGAGCTGGCACAAGCCGACGAACAACGCCGGGAAACCCCCACCCTGCCGCGCGTCTACCTGGTGCTCAAGGACCCCACCGATCGCATGGCGCGTGAACTGCGGGTGCGCGGCGATGACGTACAGACCGCGCGGGAGCAGATGGCCTCCATCCGCTCCGCCCTCGGCGGCATGATCCACGGCCATCTGGGCGGCCTGTTCGACGAGCACACCTCCATCTCCCTGGACTGGGACGCGCCGATCCAGTCCGTCGACATCTCCGCCTTGGAGCAGTACGGGGACGAGACCGTGGCGATGGTGCTGACCTGTGTTTCCTCCTGGGCCCAGGCCGCTATCGACCGTCCCGGCCGGCCCTGGATCGTGGTGCGGGACGAGCTGTGGCGGCAGATGCGCAGCGGAGGCGCCGCCATGGTCCGAAAGATCGACGCCGACCTCAGGCTGTCCCGGGCGACAGGCACCATCCAGGTGCTCGCCACCCACCGCCTCAGCGACCTCGAAGCAGTCGGCGCGGCCGGATCGGAGTCCGTCGCCATCGCCAAGGACCTGATCGCTTCCTGTGAGACCCGCGTCCAACTCGCGCAGGACACCAAGCCGCTCAACCTCACCCGCGAGGCCATCGGCCTGTCCGACGCCGAGTGCGAGCTGATCGCGTCCTGGGGCGCGGGCCAGCGCGGCCGGGCGCTGTGGAAGGTCGGCCGCGGCGGCGGCTCGCACGCCGTTCAGCTGATGCTCTCCGCCATCGAGAAGCAGCTGTTCGAGACCGACGAGAAGATGGTCGTGTGATGGACCCTGAAGGGATCGGAACAGCGGCAGGCGGTCCCGCGGCGAGAGGTTGTGCTCCCACTCCTCGTCCAGCGCGTCGAGGGACCGCTCGGTGGCGCGTGCCACGTCGTGTGGGGGCCAGTGGTCGCCGGTGTGGCTCAACGGGACCGTCCCGGCGCGTCGTCGGCCGTGGTCGTGGCGCTGCCGGCCACCTGGCCCGCCGACCCGTCCCGGCGCGGCGAGGCGGAGTGGTGGGCGGCGCTGCGCCGGGCGCTGCCCACCGGGGCGAGCGGAGCGGGGATCCGTAACCGGACCCGGCAGAGCCGCGAGCCCGCCCGGCCCATGCCGGGCGGCTGCCGGCACCGCCGCCGGGACGCTACGCGCTCAGCGGGTCCGCGGCCGTGTCGGTCGCGGCGGCCAGGTCGGGGTAGACGTCGAAGAGGCGGCGGACGCCGAGGGCCGCCAGCACGCGGTGGACATGCGAGCCGTGGGCGGCGCCCTGCGGGGGCAGGATCAGCCGCAGCCGCCCGGAGCAGGACCGCATCAGCCGGCGCGCCGCGATGAGGACGCCGACCCCGCTGGAGTCGCAGAAGCGGACCTCCTGGAGATCGAGCACCAGCCGGTGGCGGCCCTCGGCCACCGCCTCGTGCACGTGCTGCCGGACGGCGGGAGAGGTCACCAGGTCCATCTCTCCGGAGACCTGGAGGACGACCCACTCCCCCCGACGGTCCTCCATCACCTTCAACGTCACGCGCTCGAAGCCCTTCGCTCGCCCGCTATCCGGAATTGCCTGTTCCCCAGCGGCTGCCCGCCCGCCGCCCCACCAAACACCCCCCGGCACGAACCAGAGATGACGACCTTATGCCGTGCGGAAGCGTTTCGTCGCGGGATTCCTGCGCAAAGTGACGGGCCCAATACCATCCGCAGCGCCACCGCGCCGCACTTTGCCGCATGGGCGCGTGTTCTACCAGCCCCCCAACTACATTCGATATGACGTAGGCAACGCCCGGACGACTCGACCACGAGGGATGGGGGCCGTATGACGAGCGACGCACCGCCCCGCTGGGACCGCAGGATGCAGCAGCGGCTGGCGCGCGGCGAGGCCGCCGCGCTGGGCGAGTTGTACGACCGGTTCGCCTCTCTCGTCCACAATCTGGCCCATCGCGTGCTCCAGGACGAGGAGGCCGCCGACCGCGTCACCCGCGAAGTGTTCGGCTACGCCTGGGAGAACCCGGACGCGTACGACCCCAAGCAGGGCTCGCTGCGCTCCTGGATCGCCACGCTCGCCCACCGCCAGGCGGTGCACCGGCTCCGCGAGGCGGAGGCGCGGGCCGCCGTCGAGCCGGCGCGCACGCAGGAGGACATCGAGGAGCGGATCCGGGAGGCCTCCGTGGCCGCGCGTGCCGACTACATCGTCACCTCCATGCCCGCCCCGCTGCGCGCCGCCCTCGAACTGGCCTACTTCGACCGCCGCGACTACCGCCAGGCCGCGGCCGAGCTGGGCGTGACGGAGGTCGAGGCCAGGCGCCGACTGCGGCTGGGACTACAACTGCTGGCGACGGCCAACGTCCCGCCCCCGGACTCCGTTCCGCCGCCCGGCTACGGACGAGCGCTGTGAACAGGCCGGGTGACGGCACGGGAGGTCCCGGGCGCGGCGACGAGCCGCCGTCGGCGCCCGAGCCCGCGGAGGCGCCGCGCATACCCCCGCCGCGGGCGGCCGCCGAGGACAGCGGCCGCTGGCCCCACTGGCGCCCGGCGCCCCCGGTGGACGGGGTGCCCGCGCCGCGCGAGCCGCTGGCCGCGCCGCAGCTCTCGCACGCGGTGCTGAAGTCGCTGCTGGGCGCCTGGGCCCTGACCGCCTGCTCCCCCGAGGAGACCGCCGCCGTGGAGGCGCATCTCAACCACTGCACCCCGTGCGCCGAGGAGGCTCTGCGGCTGCGCGACGCGGTCGGCCTGCTGCACACCGAGCAGAGCCTGGACCTCGACCCGCTGCTGCGCTCCCGCGTGCTGGCGGGCTGCCTGGGCCGCCGCCCGGCCCGTATCCCGGTGCCCGACTGGGCCGGGGTGTACGACGCGGAGGCCGCCCGGCTGGACGCGCTGCTGCGCGACATGGGCGAGGCGGAGTGGCGGGCGCCGGTGCGGCTCAGATGGTTCGACGGGGACCGGCCGGCGGGGCGGGACACCACCGTCGCCGGGGTGATCGGGCACCTGATGGTGGTCGACGGCATGCTCGCCTCGTCCCTCGGGCTGCCCGACCCGCTGGGCGCCCACGCGCCGGGCTCCCCGGCGGCCCGTACCGAGGCGTACTGGCACGGCGGGCCCGCGCCGGAGCCCCGGGCGGCGGGCGAGCCGGGGGCGGTGCGCGAGCCGTGGCGGGAGCAGGGCCACGCCCTGGTGCGGACCGTGTCCTTCGCCGGGCGCGGCGTCCGCGATCTCCGCGTGCCGTACGGGGACTTCTCGCTGGCCATAGGAGATGCGTTCCTCGACCGCGCCTTCGAGTGCTGGGTGCACGCCGGGGACATCGCCGAGGCGATCGACTACCCGTACGAGCCGCCCGCCTCGGCCCACCTCAAACCCATGGTCGACCTGTGCGCCCGGCTGCTGCCCGACGCCCTCGCCGAGCGCCGCCGGGCCGGGCTCGCGGGGCCGCCCAGGGAACTGGTCGAGGCGGGCGCGCCCGGCCGCACCCTCCAGCTGGAGGTCGAGGGCAGCGGCGAGTGGCTCATCCCGCTGGACTCCCCCGCCGCGCTGCCCTCCCAGGAGGAGGTGGTGGCCCAGATCGCCCTCGACCGCGAGGCCTTCTACCAGCTGGCCGCCGGGCATGTGCCGCCGCAGGACGCGGCCGCGGGGCAGCTCGGCGACACGGAGGCGATCCGCGATGTGCTCTTCGCGACGGCCTCGCTGTCGCGGCTGTGAGCCGCCCGGAAAGCCGCCCGGAAAGAGGGCTCAGGCGAAGACGACGGTTCGGTGGCCGTTGAGGAGCACGCGCCGCTCGCTGTGCCACTTCACCGCCCGCGCCAGCGCCTGGCACTCCACATCGCGCCCCACCGCCACCAGCTGGTCCGGGGTGAGGCCATGGCCGACCCGCTCGACCTCCTGCTCGATGATCGGGCCCTCGTCCAGGTCGGCCGTCACATAGTGGGCCGTCGCGCCGATCAGCTTCACGCCGCGGGCGTGCGCCTGGTGGTAGGGCTTGGCGCCCTTGAAGCTCGGCAGGAAGGAGTGGTGGATGTTGATGATCCGCCCCGACAGCCGCTTGCACAGGTCGTCCGAGAGCACCTGCATATAGCGGGCCAGGACCACCAGCTCGACGTTCTCCGCCTCCACCAGCGCCAGCAGCTCCGCCTCGGCCTGCGCCTTGGTCTCCTTGGTCACCGGGATGTGCCGGAAGGGGACCCCGAACGAGCCGACCAGCTCCGCGAAGTCGGTGTGGTTGGAGACCACCGCCGCGATCTCCACGGGCAGCGCCCCGATCCGCGAGCGGAAGAGCAGGTCGTTCAGGCAGTGCCCGAACTTGCTGACCATCAGCACGACGCGCATCTTCTCGCCGGCCGGGTGGATCTGCCAGTCCATCCGGAAGGACTCGCCCACCGCCGCGAAGCTCGCCCGCAGGTCCTCCACCCGCACCGGCGAGTCCGGCCGGAAGTGCACGCGCATGAAGAAGAGCCCCGTGTCCCGGTCGCCGAACTGCTGGCTGTCCTCGATGTTGCAGCCGGTCATGAAGAGATAGCTGGACACGGCGTGCACGATGCCCTGCTTGTCCGGGCAGGACAGGGTCAGGATGTATTGATCGGGGGCGGCGGAATGCGACTGGCTCATGACTCCATAGCGTCGCACACCCGCGCCCCCTAGGCCGAGCGCGTCATGATCGCCAGCACTTCGAGGGTGTGCGGGGGCAGGTCCGGGTCCTCGCCGTCGTTGGCCGCGAGCCGCACATGTGCGTCGCGCGCCGCCCGGACGGCCTCCGGCCACCCGTGGTGCTCCAGGTAGGCCAGGGGCAGGGCGTCGGCACCGACCTGGTGCATGATCCGCAGCACCCGCAGCACGGCGACATCGACGAGCGCCGCCTCCTGCGAGTCGCGGAAGATCGTGCCGACGTACTTCTCGGCCGACCAGTTGTCCAGCCAGGTGTCCTCCACCAGCCGGTACACGGCGTCGGTGACGTCCCCATATCCGTCCCGGCCCGCCAGCCAGCACTCCTGCTGGAAGACGGGGTCGGAGAGCATGTGCAGCGCCGAGCGCACGTTGCTGCGCCAGCGCCACCACGGCATGTCATTGACAGGCATGCCACCCATGGTGGTCGAGCGACGGCCGCGACGGGAAGACTTCTCTGAACCTTGCACGGGAATCGATCGTACGTTCTTCGTAGACGGACATGCATCGACCCCCGCAATTCACCCTCTCGTCACTTTCCTGTCAATTGCGATAGCCGCCCCGTTACGTACGGAACGCCACGCTCACATGTCATGACCGGATGGCGACGTTTCTCCCCCCGGCCGTGGCTCACGGCCGCGCTCTGCGCAGCCCTCGGGGCGGGGACGCTGACCGGCTGCGGCGTCCTGTCCGGATCGGACGCCAAGGGCCCCATCACGGTCATGACCTGGGCGCCCGAGAACACCAAGGCGACCAACATGCCCGGGATGCCCGCGATGGCGAAGGCGTACGCCCGCTGGGTCAACGACACCGGCGGCATCCACGGCCGCAAGCTGAAGGTCCTCACCTGCAACGAGCGCAACGACCCCTCCGAGGCCGCGCGCTGCGCCCGGCGCGCCGCCGACGAGAACGTCGTCGCGGTCGTCGGCTCGTACAGCCAGTTCGGCCGCTACTTCATCTCCGCCCTGGAGGGCTCGGGCATCCCCTATATCGGCGGATACGGGCTGACCCAGGAGGAGTTCGACAGCCCGTACTCCTACCCGGTCAACGGCGGCCAGGCCGCGCTGCTGGCCGGCAACGGACGGCAGCTTGCGTCCGTGTGCCGGCGCGTCTCCCTGGTCCGCCCCGACACCATCGCGGGCGACGAGCTGCCCGAACTCCTCGACGCGGGCCTCGCCGCCGGCAAGCGCCGCGCCGCCACCGACATACGCGCCCCCGAGGACGCCGGCGACTACACCCGGCAGGCGCGCGCCGCCCTGAACGGCGTGGGCGCCAATACCTCCCTGGGCAGCGCCACGCAGGGCGCCGAGCTGACCGGCTCCTGTGTGACCGCGGCGCTGGGCGAGCGCACCAGCACGTTCTTCGACTCCTTCCGGCGGCTCCAGGAGGACCACCCGAAGGTACGGATCGCGTCCGTGCTCGGCAGCGTCCGCCAGTCCCTCGTGGACAGCACCGGCGGCCGCAAGAGCCCGCTGGAGGGCGCGTACGCCACGGGCTGGTACCCGGCCGCGGACGACCCGCGCTGGGCGCCCATGAAGAAGGTCATCAAGGAATACGCCTTCGAAGACGCCCGCATCGACGCGGAGGACCCCGGCACCCAGACCACCTGGATCGCCTACACCGCGCTGCGGTCCGTCCTGGACTCGCTGAAGGCCGACGACATCAGCGCCCGCTCCATCCGGCGCACGCTGGACAACGGCCACACGGTCGGCACCGGCGGCCTGACGCCGGAGCTCCGCTGGGGCTACAAGGACATGCTGTCCATCCACGGCTACCCGCGCATCGTGAACGCGGACGTGACCTACCAGGTGGTGCGGGACGGACGGCTGGTCGCGGTCCGCAAGGGGTTCGTGGACGTCGCGCAGACGCTCCGCCGGTACACCCCGCTGAACTGACCCCCTCCGTCCCACGCCCCCGCGCCCTCGGCTCTCCGGCCGGGGCGCGGGACGGGGAAGGTCGGCTAAAGCTCCGTCGGCTGGTGCGACGTCAGCCCGTACTGCGTGGCGATCGGGTTCCACAGCTCGGACGCCTTCTTCTTCGCCTGGGTCGCCTCGCCGCTCGCCCGCTCGGCCCCGGCCACCTTCGGGGTCCTGCGGGCCTTGCCCTTGTGACAGCCCTTCTTGCCGCCGACCTGGTCGGCCCAGGCCGCGTACTGGTTGTCCGCCGTGGCGGAGGACTGCCACGCCTTGGTCAGGGAGGTCGTCAGCTCGGCGTGGTTGGGCAGCTTGTCGACGGAGATCTTGCCCAGCCGGGTCACCAGGCCGGTGCGCTGCCCGGCGGCGGTGCGCAGATTCGTGGCCGCGTCGGACAGGTTCTGGCAGGACTTGATGTCCTCCACGGCCTTGATCACCGCCGCGCGGCTGTTGTTGCTGTCCGCGAGCAGCGCGTCGAGCGCCTTGGCCTGCGTCTCGACGGGGTCCGCCGCCTTGGTCTGCTCGTCGGTCTTGGTGTCCGGCGTCTGGCTCTCGGCGGCCGAGTCCTTCTTGCCGCCCTTGTCGTCATCGCCTCCGGCGCTGAGCGCCGCCCCGGCGGCGAGGCCGGCGAGGGCGCAGCCCGCGACGACGATGCCGATGAGGGCCGCGGGCGTCATCTTCCGGCCGCCGCGCTTGCCCCGGCCGCCGCCGCCGTCGGCGGGGGCGGGTGCGGGGGGCTGCGGGGGGCCCTGGTCGCTGAACTGCGGCAGCTGCTGCGTCGAGTCCGCCGCCTCGGGCACGCCGTCGGCGCGGAACAGGCCGTCGAACTCCGACGGCGGCGGCCGGTCCCCCGGCATGCCGGGACGGATCGCGTACGGCGTGGGGCCGGACTGCGGCGGGCCGCCCGGCTGGGCGTGGTGGCCCTGCGGCTGCGGCGGCCCGGCGGCCGGGATCGGGCCGGGGAGGACCTGCGTCTCCTCGGCGGCGCCGGGGGCGGGCTGGCCCGGGGCGGGCTGGGGCTGCTGGCCCGGGGCGGCCTGCGGGGCGCCGTGGCGGGCGCGGCCCGGGCGGACCGCCCGCAGGAGCGTGGTGGACTCGTTGTCCGATTCGGGGTGCGCGGGCCGGTTCTCCGGCGGCAGCGGCGCACCCGCGGGGGCCTGGCCGGGGGCGGCCTGGGCGGGGGGAGCCGCGGGGGCGGGGGCCGCGCCCTCGGGGGGCAGCGGCATCGCGCCGGGCATCTGCCCGGAAACGGGCGGTATGTACTGCGTCGCGTCGGAGTCGGCCGCGGGCGGCCCGCCGAAGCCGGACTGCGGCGGCAGCATCTGGGTCGCGTCGGCGGCTCCGGCGAAGGGCTGCGCCTGTCTGTCCGGCGGCAGCGCCCCACCCTGCGGCTGCGGGGGCTGCATGGGCTGCTGCGGGTGCTGCGCGGGCTGCTGCGGGTGCTGGCCCTGCGGCCGCCCGGGCGCGTGCCAGCCCTGCTGATGCTGGGCGTACGGCTGCCCCTGGGCGGGCGGCGGCGCGCCCTGCGGAGGTCCGTACGCTCCCGGCGGCGGGCTCAGCGGCGCGTTCTGGAAGCCGTTCTGTGACGCGTCCTGCTGCCAGCCCTGCTGGGCGGGGGCCGCGGCGCCCCCCTGAGGCTGCGGCAGCGGCTGCGACGCCGGCGGGCCGGGCTGCCCGGCGCCCTGCGGCCCCCATGGCTGCCCCCAGGCCTGGCCGCCCGCCGGGGCCGCCTGATGCGGTTCATGGGCCCGCTGATCGCCCTGAGCGGGCAGCACGACCCCCTCGCGCACGGGCTGCGCGGGCTGGGCGGGCGGGACCGCAGGCAGCTGCGGCTCGTTCCCCTGTCCGCTCTGCGTCACCGGGACTCCTTGGTTTGCGAACGTACGGAATCAACGGCTCACGCTACCGGGTCCCCGGACGGCACGGTGCCCGGCGGACCCGCGGGACAACGAGACGCTCATCACCGCCTCAGGCCACCTGCACCTCCATCCGCGCCCCGAATTCCCGCACCACCGGCTCCTCCCGAAACGGCTCCAGCCGCTGCTGGAAGTCGTCCAGATACTCCATCCCCCGGTTGGAGCGCAGCGATCCGAGCAGCTCGACCGCCTGCGTCCCGGTGTGGCAGGCCTGTTCCACCTCGCGCTGCTGCACATGCGCCGTGGCCAGCAGCAACAGCCCGATCGCGCGCCGCCGCACCCGCCCCTCCGGGTGGCTCTCCAGGGCCTCCTCCGCGCGGCGCCTGGCGGGCTCGGCCTGGCCGAGGTCGCGATGGCAGTGGGCCAACTCGTCGGCGAGGTAGGCGTGGTCGAAGTGGCGGATCCACGGC
The DNA here is from genome assembly GCF_040302705.1 of Streptomyces sp. NPDC097640. Classification (NCBI taxonomy): domain Bacteria; kingdom Bacillati; phylum Actinomycetota; class Actinomycetes; order Kitasatosporales; family Streptomycetaceae; genus Streptomyces; species Streptomyces sp. NPDC097640. Next base: position 105,978 of record NZ_JBEOSB010000010.1, on the reverse strand, counting down.
GGCTCGTCGCCGGACTCGCCGCCGCTGCCCGCCGCCCGCTCCATGGCGTCCAGCGCACGGCCCGCGGCGACCTGGCAGGCGCGCGCGTCCCCGAGCAGCGCGTGGCCCCGGGCCTCGGCGGCCAGGAACAGCGATTCGGCGCGCGGCGGCACCTGTCCGCGCGCGCCCTCCTGCGCGGCCTTCGCCAACTGGGCGATCTCCCGCGGGTTTCCGAGCTGGGCGGCGAGGTGGCTCATGCTCGCGGCCAGCACATACCCGCCGTAACCGCGGTCCCCGGCGGCCTGCGCCAGGCGCAGCGCCTGGATGTAGTAACGCTGGGCGAGCCCCGACTGGCCGGTGTCGACCGCCATATAGCCGGCCAGCTCGGTCAGCCTGGCTACCGCGGCGAACAGTTCGCGCCCGACCGACTCGCGGTAGGAGCCCGCCAGCAGCCCGGAGACCACGCTGTTCAGGTAGTGGACGACGACGGGGCGCACATGCCCGCTCCCGTACCGGTGGTCCAGCTCGACGAGCGCGTCGGTGGTCGCCCGCACCGCGGCCACGTCGGACCTGCCGACCTTCGCCCCGGCCGTCCGCGCCACCTGGGAGTCCGTCCCGGTGATCAGCCAGTCGCGGCTGGGCTCGACCAGCGCCGAGGCGGCGACCGTCGAACCGCTCAAAAAGTCGCGGCGCCCGACGTCGCTCCGCCACAGCTCGCAGACCTGCTCTATCGCGCCGAGGACGGTGGGCGAGAACTGGAGCCCCACCCCCGAGGCGAGGTTCTTGCCGTTGGCCATGCCGATCTCGTCGATCGTGACCGTACGGCCGAGCTTGCGGCCGAGCGCCTCGGCGATGATGCCCGGAGCCCGGCCCCTCGGCTGCTGGCCGCGCAACCAGCGGGCGACCGAGGTCTTGTCATAGCGCAGATCGAGACCGTGCTCGGCGCCGCACATGTTGACCCTGCGCGCCAAGCCGGCGTTGGAGCACGCGGCTTCCTGGATGAGCGCTTGCAGCCGTTCGTTCGGCTGCCGCGCCACAAGCGGCCTAGCGGCCATGGATTTACCCCCAGTGACTGCTGTGCGTTTACGGCGGATGCCGTCCCTGTTGATCAGTGCCCCGCAGATATCGCGGATACGCCAGGCATGTGCGGAGAATGCAGGACTTGCCCGAATTGACCGCGATCGTGCGCGTACGGCGCCGACAGGAACCCGGAGGCCGCGCCCTGGAACACGGCACGGCCTACCGGACACTCGTACGCCCGTCACGCATGGTGGCTACCCGCTCACACAGCCGCGTCCCCATGCGCGCCCCCGGCCATGCACCCATGCGCCCCGCATGCCCGAATCGTGCGACCTACGGGCTCCCGCGGGCCCCCGGAGCGGGCCGGGGGGCGTAACCCTTGCCGGTCCCTCGAGTTGTGCTGGTCGTGGACGAGAGCATGCACGCGACAGGCGCACCAGGCGCACCAGACGTGACAGATGTGACAGGAGCACCACAGATCCCCCAGCAGCGCGGGGAACCGCTGCGGGACGCGGCCGTGCGCTACGCCGAGGAGCGGCACTGGGACGTGCTCCCCGGCGCCTGGCTCGAGCCCGTGAACGGAGCTGACCAGTGCTGGGAGCAATGCTGCTGCGGCGCGGCCGACTGCCCCTCCCCCGGCGCCCATCCGACCCGCGCCGACTGGGCGGACCAGGCGACCGGCAGCCCCGTCGTGGCGCGCCGCGCGTGGGCCAGGACGCCGCACGCCTCGATCCTGCTGCCCACCGGCCGCACCTTCGACGCCCTCGACGTGCCGGAGACGGCGGGCTGTCTGGCGCTGGCGCGGATGGAGCGCAGGGACGTCGAACTCGGCCCGGTCACCTCCACCCCGGAGCGCAGAATGCTCTTCTTCGTGCTGCCGGGCGCCGCCGCCAAGATCCCCCACCTGGTACGGAACCAGGGCTGGCCGCCCTCGTCGATCGACCTGGTCGCGCGCGGCGAGGGCGACTACGTGGTCGCGCCGCCCACCCGCGTGGGCCGGCACGGCGCGGTCCAGTGGGCGCGCCGGCCGACCGCCGCCAACCGCTGGCTCCCGGACGCCGAGGAGCTGGTCAGCGCCCTCGCCTACGCCTGCGGCCGCGACGGGCGCTGAGACGCGCCGCCGCGCGCCGGGTACCGGTCCCCCCGCGCACCATGCGCCTATCGTGGGCGGCGGACGGGGGCGTCGACCGGGCCCCCGCGCGTTGATAGAGGGGGACCGCGTGACGAAGGAGCCGGAGGAGCACGGGAAGGCGGCCATACCGGCCGTGCTCGTACGGGGGCTGTGGAAGCGCTACGGGGAGCAGGTCGCGGTCGCCGGGATCGATCTGGAGCTGCCCGCCGGGCGGTTCATCGGACTGGTCGGGCCCAACGGCGCGGGCAAGACGACCACCCTCTCGATGGTGACCGGGCTGCTGCGGCCCGACTCCGGCACGGTCGAGATCGGCGGGCACGACGTATGGCGCGACCCGGTCGCCGTGAAGGCCCGGATCGGGGTGCTGCCCGAGGGGCTGCGGCTGTTCGAGCGGCTGTCCGGCCGCGAACTCCTCGACTACACCGGGCGGCTGCGCGGACTGCCCGCCGACGAGGTCCACAAGCGCGCCACCCAGCTGCTGGACGTGCTCGACCTCGCGGGGGCGCAGCACAAGCTGGTCGTCGACTACTCGACGGGCATGCGCAAGAAGATCGGGCTGGCCGCCGCGCTCCTCCACAACCCGGAGGTCCTCTTCCTCGACGAGCCCTTCGAGGGCGTCGACCCGGTCTCCGCCCAGACCATCCGCGGGGTGCTGGAGCGCTACACCCGCTCCGGCGCCACCGTCGTCTTCTCCAGCCACGTCATGGAGCTGGTGGAGTCGCTGTGCGACTGGGTCGCGGTGCTGGCCGCCGGACGGATCCGGGCCCACGGCCCGCTGGACGAGGTGCGGGGCGCGGCGCCGTCGCTCCAGGACGCCTTCCTGGAGCTGGTCGGCGCCAGCGACCGGGCGACCGGGCACGACCTCGACTGGCTGGGCGGCGGCGCCCGATGACCGCCACCGGCCCGCTGACCGCCCTCTTCGTCCAGCTCAAGCTGTCCCTGCTGCGCAACGGACTGCGGCAGTCCGCGGGGCGCCGCGCCGCGTACATCGCCTCCGTCGTCCTCGTCCTCCTCTTCGCGGCGTTCCATCTGCTCGGCCTGATCCTGCTGCGCGGCAACGACCACGCCGCCGCGCTGGTCACCCTCCTCGCCACGGTCTTCGCCCTCGGCTGGGCCGTGATGCCGCTGTTCTTCCCCGGCGGCGACGAAACGCTGGACCCCACCCGGCTGGTGATGCTGCCGCTGCGGCCCCGCCCGCTGGTGGTCGCCCTCCTGGTGTCCTCGCTGGTCGGCGTCGGCCCGCTGTTCACCCTGACCCTCATGGTCGGCTCGGTGATCGCCGTGGCGCACGGCGCGGCGGCCGCGGCGGCGGGGGTGCTCGCCGTGGTGCTGGCGATGCTGCTGTGCGTGGCCCTGTCGCGCGCCGTCGCGACCGCCAACAACCGGCTGCTCACCAGCCGCCGAGGCCGCGATCTGGCGCTGCTCAGCGGCCTGTTCGTGGCGGTGGGCGCACAGCTGGTCAACATAGGGGTGGGGAAGCTGTCCGGCCAGGACGGGCTCGCCTCCCTGGAACCGCTCGCGGACGTGCTGCGCTGGGTGCCGCCTGCGGCCGCGATCGACGCCGTCCAGGGCGTCGGCGACGGCGCGTACGGGACGGCGGCCGCCCAGCTCGCCCTGTCCGCGGGCCTGCTGGTGCTGCTGCTGTGGTGGTGGCAGCGCGGCCTGACCCACCTGATGACCGCGCCCGACTCCTCGACCATCCAGGCCGCCGAGCCGGGCCGGAAGCGCCCCGACTCTGCCGCCGGGCGCCCCGCGCTCCAGCGCCTGCTGCCCGACGACCGCACCGGCACGGTCGTGCTGCGCACGCTGCGCTACGCGTGGCGCGACCCGAAGACCAAGTCGGCGTGGGTGACCTCGCTGGCCATCGGCCTGCTGCTGCCGGTCGTCACCAGCGTCCAGGGCGCGGGCAGCGTCTACTCCTCCTGCTGGGCCGCGGGGCTGCTCGGCATGCAGATGTACAACCAGTTCGGCCAGGACTCCTCGGCGTTCTGGATGGTCGCCCAGACGATCTCCACGCCGCGCGAGGCCTACCTGGAGCTGCGCGGGCGCGCGCTGGCCCTCTCGCTGATCGGGGTGCCGTACGTCACGCTGGTGGTGCTCGGCGCGGCCGCGCTGATGGACGACTGGGCGGCGGCCCCCGAGGCGCTCGGCCTCGCCCTGGCCCTGTTCGGTTCGCTGGTGGCGACCGGAGCCCTGGCCTCGGCTCTGTACCCGTACTCCATCCCGCAGGACAGCGGCTACAAGAACGTGGCGCCGGGCCAGGTGGGTCTCGCGTGGCGGTCCATCTTCGCCGGGATGTTCACCGGCGTCGCGCTCTGCGCGCCGCTGCTGGCGGTGACGATCTGGATGCACGAGTCGGGGGCGCACGACCGGCTGTGGCTGCTGCTGCCCCTGGGCACGGCGTACGGCGCCGGGGTCGCCCTGGGCGGCCTGCGGCTCGCCGCGCCGCGGACGGCGGCACGGCTGCCGGAGATCCTGGCGGCGGTCAGCAAGGGCTGAGCCGCCACCCCGCTCGGCACAAAGCCGAAGCCCGGCCGACGGAGCGCCGGCCGGGCGAGGGGTGGTTCAGCGGATCACCGGGTCTCGAGCAGCCCTGCCGCGAGGACGCTCTGGTAGTAGAGGCCGGCCGCCCGGCGGCACAGCGCGCGCTCGACGGCGGTGTGGTCGACGGGCCAGTCCCGGCTCTCGCAGATGGTGTTCAGGTCCTCGTGGAAGACGCGGTCGATGCGGTCCTTGTCGGAGTCTCCGTTCACGCTGTTGTGGAAGGACTCCTTGCCCAGCAGGGCCTTGGAGTTGCGGTACCCGAAGTCGTGCCGGTAGCAGGCGAATGTGAAGTTGAAGCCGCCGATGGAGTCGGGGGCGGGCGCGTTGCACCCGTTCGTGGACCAGTCGAACTCGTAGGGGTCGGGCGAGCCCGCCTGGTGTTCGTAGAGGGACGCGTACCAGGCGCGGCGGGCGTCCTCTCCCTCCTGCGTCAGGCTCTTGAGCCGGGCGAGCTTGTCGTCCGGGACCGTGGGGGCGGTCGGTGCGTGGAGGTCGGTCCACTGGTCGTCCGCACCGGTGCCGCTGTACATCTGGACGGATCGGTGGTCGGAGGCGAGGCGGTAGAGGCGGTCGCCGCTGGTGGTGAAGGCGGCGGCGGGCCCGCCGACGCGGTTCCACTCCTCGGGCCGGCCGTTGTACTTGTAGAGGTCACCGGTGTCGGGGTTGGTGGCGTACAGGGTGTTGCTGCTGAAGATCTCGCCGGCGGGGCCGCCGACCTTGTTCCACTGGCCGTCCCCGGCGTTGTACTCGAAGACGCCGGAGCGGTCGGGGTCCAGTTTGTAGACGTTGTTGTCGGTGACGGCGAAGGTGGCGCCCGAGCCGCCGGTGCCGGCCCACTGGCCGTCCTCGTACTTGTTGAGTTCGCCGGTGGCCGGGTCGGTCGCGTACAGGGCGGCGGCGGGGCCGGTGTAGAGGTCCTTGGCGGGGCCGCCGACCTTGGTCCACGTGTCGCCCTGGCCGGTGTACTCCCACACGCCGGTGCCGTCGGGGCCGATGCCGTACAGGTGCTCGCTGGTGGCGGCGAAGTCGGCGCCGGCGCCGCCGATGCGGGACCACTGCTCGGGCTCGCCGTTGTACTTGTTGAGGTCGCCGGTGGCCGGGTCGGTGGCGTAGACGGCGTCGGCGCTCGCGTAGAGGTCCTTCGCGGGGCCGCCCACCTTCTGCCAGTTGACCGTGTCGGAGGACCACTCGTAGACCGCGGAGTGGTCCTCGGCCAGGGCGTAGACGCTGTCCTCGGCCGAGACGATCCGGCCCATCGCGACGGGCTCACCCGGTGCGGGCTGCTGGGTTTCGGCGTATGCGGGAATACCGATCACGAGAGTGGCCGCGCCGAGCAGGAACAGAGACTTCTTGGCGGTGGACAGCTGTCGCGCTGTGGAGTGCGTCAGTCCGCGTATACGCATGGGTAGAGTCCCTTCAGCATTGATGTGATTGCCGGGCACCGGTCCGTTCGCGGGGATCCGGTGCGATGACATCGACGCTGCGGGCCGGGCTGTTTTCCATCAAGATCGTTCATCTTCGGTGCAGGTCGGCGGCGGACATCGGGGGATTGTCCGCGGACAAAGGGGGGTTCATGGGCAGGACTGGCCGGCCATTCGAAGGGCTGAGGGGCGAGTCGGAGCACATCAACGCGTTGGCGGGAATGCTGTGCCGGCTGACGGAAGGCCTGACGCTGCGCGAGCTGGCCGAGCGCTATCCGCAAGGCGGCGGAAAGACGTTGTGGGGGCAGTACCGCTCCGGTGAACGGGCGGTGCCCGCCCACATCCTGCATGAGGTGATCAACCGCCAGGTACCCGACGCCCGCACCCGGCAGCAGCGGCACGAAGAGGCCAAGCGCCTCTACGAACTGGCCGCGCAGAAGCAGCAGCGGAAGCCCCCGGTATCGAAGACACAGCAGGCCGTGGAGGAGGCCGCACAGGCGCAGCGGCAGGCCGAGACGGACCTGGCGGAGGCGGAAGAGCACATCCGGAGCCTGGTCGAAGTCATCCACCGGCTCGAGCGTGGGAAGACGCAGGACCCGACAGGGGCTGCGCATGCCGGGGAGGAACTCCGCCAGGCCAGAGAGAGCCTGACGATCGCCGAAGAGGCCAAGTCCGACGCGTTACAGGCCCGGAGCGCGGCCCTGGAGGACCAGGAGAAGTACCTCCACTCGGAGGCCGGACCGCGCGCTCCCCAACAGGCGTCGTCCGGGGCGGACCGCCCACCGGCCGGCGTCGGCTCCCCGGCGACCAGCGGGACCGGCGACGGCCGGGACCGCCGGGACCGCCGGGACCGGTTCCGGCGCTGGCGCACCCCCGCCCAGTGGGGCGCGCTCGCGGCGCTGCTGGCCGGCATGTGGTTCGTCACCGACAGCCAGAACGCCACGACGTCAGGCGCGGCACCCACCACGTCCGCCACGCCGACGGTCACGAGCCCCCACAGCCCGACGCCAGGGCCCTCGGCCCGGTCCTCCGATCCGTTCGCGGGTCCGTCCGGCGGCACAAGCCGGCCCGCATCCACGGCGACCCCGTCGAAGCCGCAGACACCGTCGGCGCCGTCGGCCACCCCATCGCCCGGCAAGAAGCCGCGCGCCCGCGCGGACGCACCGCCGCTGCCGAAGGGCCTGTTCCGCCTGACCAATGCCGGCAGCCACCTGTGCCTGTCCGTGCCCCCGGAGAACACCACCCCATCGGCAGGCCTCATCCAGACCGGCTGTGGCGCGAGCCCCGAGCAGTTCTGGAAACTCAGCGTGGAGCACTCCGGTTCGGCCGGAACCACGTACTCGATCCGCAATCAGCACAGCGATCTGTGCCTGTCGGTCGATGCGGCAAGCAAGGAGAACGACGCCATCATCACGCACTATCTGTGCGGTGACGACGAGCAGGATCTGTTCCCGGATCAGCTCTGGAGCTTCCGCTACGACACTTCCCGTCACGCATGGAAGCTGATCAGCCGTAACAGCGGCAAGTGCGTCGCCCTGCCCACCGCGAGCGGGGACGAGGAACAAGTGCTGCAAGAAGAGTGCGGCGGCGACAGCTGGACACTCTGGCGCACCTGAGGGACCGGACCGCCGCTAATCGAGGTACTTGCTGTAGACCCAGCCCTTCGTGCCGGCCGGAATTCCCGAGCTGGTCCGCTTGGTGATCTTTCCGTACGACCAGCTCTTCTTGAAGTCGTGGACGCCGCCCGTCCGGCAGAAGTAGCGGAAGGAATCCCCCCGGTAAAGCGTCCCGATCACTCGATAACGCTTTCCGGGCCCTGTCCGGAATGTTGCGCCACTCGTACGGACCTTGAAATTCACATCGGGTGAATCGAACCGGCACGCCGACGCGCCCACCGCGGACGCCGTCGGCGCCACGGCAATCGAGCCCCCCAGCAGCAACGACGCCGTCAACGTGACTACGGAAGCCCGGTATTTGGCCTGCACGCGATCACACCCCCCGTGATCAGGAACGTTTTCGTCATCGCGCAGACGAGAATAGCACCGGACATTTGCCACTACGCGAGGTCAGGACGTCCGGGCGTGGTAGTCCAGCAGACGGGTGAGCAACTGCACGAACTGGTCGCGTTCGGCCGGACTCAGCGGCGCGAGCAGTTCGTCGTGAAGTTCGTCCAGGACCTTGTCGAGGCGGCGCAGCTGACGGCGGCCCTGGGCGGAGATCGTGATGATGTTGCGGCGCTGGTCGTCGGGGTCCGGCGCGCGCTCGACGAGGTGACGCTCGGCCAGTTCGTTCAGCACGCCGACCATGTCACTGCGGTAGATGCCGGTGCGTCTGCTCAGCGTCGCCTGGCTGTCGGGCCCGTGATCCTCCAGCGAGGCGAGCACGGCGTAGTGCCACTTGCGGGCGTCGGCCTGGGCCAGCCCTTCGTTGACCAGCCGGTCCGACCGCGTGGACAGCTGCGACAACAGCCGGCTCGCCCGTCGCCGCAGTCGGTCGGGCGTCTTGAGCGCGCCGTCGTCGGGCATGTCCGTGGCTTCGGCTCTGGTCATGGCGCCAATTCTACCCATTGCGTTAGTCCGACTAGCGATGTACGTTCGCTTGCGCCGACATCGCTAGTGTGACTAACGGTGGTCGGCGAACCCCTGGAAGGAAGATCCGCCATTCCCACCACGACACTCCGGATTCCCACCCCTGACGGCCAGGCCGACGCTTTCGCCGCCTTCCCCGACGGCGGCGATCGGCACCCTGGGGTGCTGCTGTACACGGACGCCTTCGGCCTACGGCCCGAGCTGGAGCGGAAGGCCCGCGAACTGGCCGGGCACGGCTACTACGTGCTCGCCCCCAACTTCTACTACCGGCACGGCCCGGCACCGGTGGTGGAACTTCCCGAGTACATCGGAGAAGAGGTCAGGCCCGCGGTCATCGCCCGGCTGATGCCCCTGCTCAAGGCACACACCACCACCGAACGCGTCCTGCGCGACGCCGACGCCTACCTCAGGTTCCTCACGGCCCAGCCCGAGGTCAGGCCAGGACCGGTGGCCGTGACCGGCTACTGCATCGGCACCCTCCTGGCGCTGCGCACCGCGGCGGCCCATCCCGACCAGGTGGCCGCCGTCGCCGGATTCCACCCCGGCTTCGTGGTCACCGACGCACCCGACAGCCCGCACCGCCTCATCCCCGAGCTCACCGCCGAAGTCCATCTCGGCCTCGCCGAAGGCGACCTGTCGCCCGCGATCATCAGCGAGCTCAACCAGGCCCTGGATGCCGCGGGCCTCGGCCACACCTGCGAGATCTACCCCGGCACCGTCCACGGCTTCACCATGTCCGATACCGACGCCTTCAGCGCCTCCGGACTGAAGCGCCACTGGGACCGCCTGCTCCCCCTCCTCGACCGGGCGACGCGGCCGCGGGAGTGAGCGGCGACCCGACCATGAATCCAATTCAAGTACCGGTACAGTATGGCCGGTATAGTTATTGGTTGCATGAGAAGGACGCCGCGTGATCGAGATCCTGAGCCCCAGCCGACTGATCCGAGCAAAAGACACAGGCGCCGTGGTCGCCGACATCCTCCAGACACTGAAGAGCCGCAGCGCGATCGGCACGAACCTGCTGGACATCGACCAGTGGGCCAAGGCCATGATCGCCGAGGCCGGAGCGCTGTCCTGCTACGTCGACTACGCGCCTTCCTTCGGGCGCGGACCGTTCGGCCACTACATCTGCACGGCCGTCAATGACGCCGTGCTCCACGGACGGCCGTACGACTACACGCTCGCCGACGGCGATCTGCTGACACTCGACCTCGCCGTCTCCAAGAGCGGAGTCGCCGCGGACGCCGCCATCAGCTTCATCGTGGGCGACACCAAGCCCCCGGAGAGCGTCGCGATGATCAGCGCGACCGAACGCGCGCTGGCCGCGGGGATCGCCGCCGCCGGACCCGGGGCCCGCATCGGCGACATCTCCCACACCATCGGCACGGTCCTCAGCGAGGCGGGGTACCCGATCAACACCGAGTTCGGAGGTCATGGCATCGGATCGACGATGCACCAGGACCCGCACGTCCCGAACACCGGACGGCCCGGCCGCGGCTACACACTGCGCCCCGGACTGCTGCTGGCACTGGAGCCGTGGATCATGGCGGACACCGCCCAGCTCGTCACCGATGCCGACGGGTGGACGCTCCGCAGCGCGACAGGCTGCCGGACGGCACACAGCGAGCACACGATCGCCATCACCGACGACGGAGCCGAGATCCTCACCCTGCCGGGTTCCTGACGACGCATCGCCAGGCCCTTCGCCGGCGACAAGCCCTCGGCCCGCAGCCCGCCCGACTACAGCACCAAGATCCAGTTAGAACCTCTCACAGAACCCGTTGACGTCCCGCGCTCCCTCGCGTTATAACTTCTAACGAACGCAAGAGCATCCAGCGAAGCGCGAAACGCAGTGGAGGTCGTCATGAACGCCGGAGGACTCGTCGAGGTCGTTCTGCCGGGCACGGTCGAGCCGGAGGGGCTGGAGATCCGGCACGGAGCCGTCCCCACCCCGGGTCCGGGACAGGTCGTGATCCTGATGGAGGCGACCGGAGTCTCGTTCGCCGAGCAGCAGATGCGCCGCGGCCGGTACTACGACCAGCCGGCGTTCCCCTTCGTCCCCGGCTACGACCTGGTCGGCACGGTGCTGACGACCGGCGAGGGCGTCGAGCCGGGGCTGGCCGGCACCCGGGTGGCCGCGCTGGTCAAGGTCGGCGGCTGGGCCAGCCATGTGGTCGTCGACGCGGCGGACGTGGTGGAGGTCCCCGACGGGATCGGCGCGGCCGAGGCGGAGACCCTGGTCGTCAACGGCATCACCGCCTGGCAGATGCTCCACCGCAAGGCGCGCGTCCGCGCGGGGCAGACCGTCGTGGTGCACGGTGCCAACGGCGGCGTCGGCTCCGTCCTGGTCCAGCTCGCCCACGCCGCCGGCGTGAAGGTGATCGGCACGGCGTCCGCCCGCCACCACGACGCCCTGCGGGAGCAGGGGGTCGCCCCCGTCGACTACCGCGCCGGGGACGTCGCCGCGCGGATCCGCGAACTCGCCCCCGGCGGGGTGGACGCCGTCTTCGACCACGTCGGCGGCCGGGGCATCGTCGACTCCTGGCGCCTCCTCGCCCCCGGCGGCACGCTCGTCTCCTACGGCAGCGCCTCCACCCGGGACGACCAGGGGTCCAAGCAGTGGCCCGTCTTCAAGCTCCTCGGCCGGGTGTGGCTGTGGAACGCCCTGCCCAACCGCCGCCGGGCCTACTTCTTCAACGTCTGGGCCGGGCGGGCCCTGGCCAAGAACGGGTTCCGGGACCGGCTGCGCGCCGATCTCACCCAGGTCTTCGCGGCCTTCCAGCGCGGTGACGTCACCGCGCAGATCGCCGCCCAACTGCCGCTCACCCGCGCCGCGGACGCGATGCGGCTGGCCGAATCCGGCACCGTCGCCGGAAAGGTCGTCCTGACCCCGTAGGCCCGGTCCGACGCCCGCCGCCACCCCCACCCGACAACTGAAGGGAACACCCATGTCCAGCAACGGCCCATCGGCCTCACCCGCCCGGCAGTCCCGGCCCCGGACCGGCGTCCGCGCCGCCGCCCTCACGCTCTCGCTCGCCGTCGCCGGCGTCCTCGGGGCCGCCGTCCCGCCCGCCCAGGCAGCCCCGGCCGCCCAGGGCCATCACGGCGGTGCCTCGCAGTGCCGCGGGCAGGGCGTCGACCCCACGGCCCGCATCCGCTATCAGTCCGACGTCGTGATCGACGCGCCGCTGAGCACCGTCTTCAAGCTCCAGACGGACGTGGAGCGCTGGCCGGCCTGGCAGCCCCCCGTCCTCACCATGAAGCGCCTCGACCCCGGCCCCCTGCGGAAGGGTTCGCAGTTCCGGTGGACCACCCCGGCACCCGCCACCCCGTCAACCCCCGCCACCACCCTGGACATCACCTCCACCGTCCAACAACTCCAGCGCGGCCACTGCATTCTGTGGCGCGGGCCCGCGATCGGTGAGGGGCTGCGCATCGACGAGGGCGTCCACCTGTGGACCTTCACGAAGGTCAAGGGCGGCGTCCGCGTCCACACCGAGGAGACCTGGACCGGCGCCCAGGTCGAATCGGATGTCCCCACCGCGACCGCGGCCCTCGGCGCGGGCCTCGAAGCCTGGCTGCGCGATCTGAAGACCACCGCGGAAGCCCGCGCCCCGCGAGCCTGAAATGACAAGCCGGTCAGCCGAACGAGGCCGTCAATCAGGCTTCCGCGACAGTCCGTCCCGGCATCGGCTCCGCGAGCGCCGCCCGCCACGCCGGCGCGCCGAAGGGACCGCCGAAGTACTGCGTCTCGTGCACTACATGATGGTCGGCGAACTCCATGATGCTCACCGAGTACGAAGGCGCGCCGTCGTAGGTGATGACGCATTCGCTCACCCATACGTGAGCATGGCCGGTGATCCGCTGCACGGTGAAGTGCCGGTCGGCCGGGTGCCCGCCACGTTGCGCCGCAATCGTCTCGCGGCCCCGGAAACGCTCGCCCGACTGTGGGTAGTCCAGGATCGCGTCCGCAGCGTAAACGGCATGTTCGGCTTCGATATCCCCGCGTTCCGACGCCCGCCAATGCTCCTCGATCGCGGCCCTGATCCGGGACTCAGCATCCATGGCACCGCCCTTCCGTGGCAGCGACAAGCCTAGACACCCTTTGACCGCATCCGATCCGATCCGCCCGGAATGTCTCCGGCTTACGCGGGCAGCACCGAGGCAAGGAAGGGCTCCACGGCCCGGCGCCAGCCCTCCGGCTGGTCGTAATGGACCAGATGGCCCGCCTCCGTCACCTCCGCGTACTGACCCCGCGGCAGGACGCGCACCATCTCCTGCGCCTCCGCCCGGCCCAACTCGCCGTCCGGGCCCCGCACCACGAGGGTCGGGCACTCCACGAGCGCCAGCTCCTCCCAATGGGCGTCATGGGCCCAGGTCGCGCGGGCCTTGAGCATCTGGCGGCGGGAGAAGACCGGCCGCCAGCCGTCCGAACGCTCGGTCATGATCTCGGCGAAGAAGTCGCCCCGCGGGGCGCTCGGCCGCTCTAGCCTCGGATCGTCCTCGCCGAACCACTTGCGCACATCGGCGAGGGTCGCGAACGGCAGCGGCCAGGACGCGAACCACTCGGCCCACTCCGCCTGCGAGGCGGCGCCGAGCGCGGAGGCCCGCATGTCGCAGATCACCAGGGCCCGGACCAGATCGGGGCGGCGGGCGGCCAGCTGCCAGGCGGTGAGCGCGCCCATGGAATGGCCGATCAGGGTGACGGGGGCCAGGCCCAGCTGCTCGACCGCGGCCTCGGCGTCGGCCACATAGGTGCCCCGGTCGAACGGGCCGTCGGCGGGCTTCTCACTGCGGCCGTGGCCGCGCTGGTCGAGGGCGACGGCCCGATGGCGGGCGGCCAGCCAGCGCGCGGTGTGCGCCCAGTGCGCCGCGCGGCCCATCAGGCCATGGAGCAGAAGAACGCCCGGCCCGCGCGACGCCCGCGCGCTGCCGCCCGCCTTGGGCGGCTCGGTGAACTCCCAGGCGGCGAGCCGCACGCCGCCGGCTCCCGTCACGTCGATGCGCCGCACCATGTGCTCCGACACCCCCATTCCTCCCTCGACCGGCCCCAGGATATCGAACCTTTATTCGAACACGCCGTCACGAGCCGACAACACCCCTCGTTCGAGTGACCGCGCCAGGGGATTGATCGTCCGCACCGAGGGGAGACAGCTAGCGGGAGGCGGACTACTCGGGGAAGGGAGTCCGCGGGGGCCGACCCTGAGAGCTCGGGGCTCCGGGTCGCCAAGGCCTCCGGCCGCGCGGGCCGCGTCACAGCGGACCGCGGGGCCGGGGGCCCAGAGGGGGGACATGGGGAGGCAGGGCCCCGGCGGCTCAAGGCGCCGGGGCCCTCGCTGTCCCTACTGTCCTCGCCGTCCTCGCTGCCCTTGCCGTCCAAGGAGCCCCCTCCCCCCAACCCGGGAAGGCGGACGAGCAGACCTCGCACGCCCCGCCCCGGATCCCCAGCACACCTCGGCGCACGAGCGCGCCCGTGCATATATGCCTCCGCGACAGAGTCGCACGCGATGGGCCCGGGCGCTCGGTTTCCACCGATTCCGATGTCAGAAAAACCTCAGAAAAAGCCACCGTCGCAGGTCACGACCGTCGAATCGGCCGAACCGGTCGATTCGGTCAGTGCGTCGCCGGAGTTACGCAGGCGAAAGCGGTACCAGCGGTGCTCCAGGGATCGGTGTTGCAGGGATCGGTGTCACAGAGGCGGGCGGTGCTCAGCGCTTGGCGACGAACACATGGGACGCGATCTCCGCGTCCAGCTCGGCGGCCTCACCGCTGCTGCCCACCAGCACACCGCCCGGCGACTCCGTGACGCTCACCACCGAGCCCGGCTGCACACCCGCCCGGCGCAGCGTGTACATCAGCTGGGCGTCGGTCTGGATCGGCTCGCCGATCCGGCGCACCACCACCGTCTTGCCCTCCGTGCCCGGCTCCAGCTCGCGCAGGCTCACCATGCTCTCGTCGAGGAACGGGTCGGCCTCCGCCTTCTCGCCCAGCTCCTCCAGGCCCGGGATCGGGTTCCCGTACGGCGACTCCGTGGGGTGGCGCAGCAACTCCAGCACCCGCCGCTCCACCGCCTCGCTCATCACATGCTCCCAGCGGCACGCCTCGGCGTGCACCTGCTCCCACTCCAGCCCGATCACGTCGACCAGCAGACACTCGGCGAGCCGGTGCTTGCGCATCACGCGGGTCGCCAGCCGGCGACCCTCCTCCGTGAACTCCAGATGACGGTCGCCCGCGACCGTCACCAAGCCGTCCCGCTCCATGCGCGCCACGGTCTGGCTGACCGTCGGGCCGCTTTGGTCGAGCCGCTCCGCGATCCGGGCGCGCATCGGGACCACACCCTCCTCCTCCAGCTCGAGGATGGTGCGGAGATACATCTCCGTAGTGTCGATCAGTCCGGACATGCGTGCCCCTCGAATGTGTCGTGCGGTGGCCCTGACCCCAATTCTGACGCATCCCGCCGACAACGGGGCCTAGTCCGACGCCGCCGTACCCGTCGGTGCGATCGGGTCCTGATCCGGAACAGAGCCGGTGCGGAGCCAGTATTGACAGCTCCCTGACCGACGGCCCAACGTGATCCGCGCCACTCGGCACCCGACACGGCACAGGATCCGACGGAAAGGTTCACCCCAGAATGAGCGAGAGCAAGCAGGCCGGGCAGTACTTCGACGCCGCCATCGGCCTGCTGCGGCGGGTACGCGACGAGGAGGCCGGGAACATCGGCGCGGCGGGCGCCCTGATCGCCGAGACGGTCGTCGCGGGCGGCCGCCTCTTCGCCTTCGGCGCGGGCCACTCCTCGCTGCCCGCCCAGGACGTCGTCTACCGCGCGGGCGGCCTGGCCCTGATGAACCTGCTCCCCGTCCCCGGGATGGTCGGCGTGGACGTGATGCCCGCCACGCTCGGCAGCGCGCTGGAGCGCGTCGACGGGCTCGCCGGCGTCGTCCTGGACAACAGCCCGGTGCGCGCGGGCGACGTGCTCTTCGTCATCTCGCTGTCCGGGCGCAACCCGCTGCCCGTCGAGATGGCCATGCACGCGCGCGCCCTCGGCCTCAAGGTGATCGGCGTGACCTCCGTCGCGTACACCACCGCCACCACCTCGAGGCACAGCTCCGGAAGCTTCCTGAAGGACCACTGCGACGTGGTCCTCGACAGCAAGATCGCGGTCGGCGACGCCGAGCTGAGCGCCGACGGCGTCGGGGCGCCCTTCGGCCCCGCCTCCACCGTCGTCACCTCCGCGCTGATGCAGGCCGTGATGGCCACGGCGGCGGGCGAGCTCGCCGAGCGCGGCATCGACCCGCCGATGCTGCGCTCCGGCAACGTGGACGGGGGCCACGACTGGAACCGGCAGATCATGGCCGACTACGGCGACCGGATCTTCTACCAGCGCTAGGGGTGTCCGACGGATCTTTTCCCCTACCCGCCCCTTCCCTCAACTGGGGCTCCGCCCCAGACCCCGGGATCCAGGGGCGGGGCCCCACGCGGCGGAGCCGCACATAGACAGGGGCTCGCCTAGCCCAGCTGCTGGGCCAGGTCCAACGCGGCGGCGACGCGGGCCGAGACGTCCTCCGCGTATCCGGCGTCCGCCCGGTCGAAGGGGCGGCGGCCGGAGCCGCGCAGAAAGGTGACCACGCCCAGGGTGCGGCCACGGCTGCGCAGCACCGCGCACAGGCCGTGGACCGTGCCGTCGGGCCACTTGCGGGCCGTCGCCCACCCGGTGGCGACCGCCTCCTCCACGCGGTTCGCGCTGACCCGCACCGACCCGCAGCGCTCCGCCGCCAGCAGCGCCGGGTGGCTCTCCGCGTAGGCCACCGGAATGCCCCCCTGGACGATCGCCGGGCACGGGCCCGGGGCGCCGCTGCCCGGCGTCGCCGCCGCCCGCACCAGCCGGACCCGGCCCGGCCCGTCATCCGGTCCGTCGGCCCGCGGCCCGCCCAGGACCAGGTCGATCAGGGCGTGGTCGGCGAAGCCCGCGAGCGCGAAGTCCAGATGGACGGTGGCCGCCTCGGACGGGTCCTCGCACTCGGCCGCCGCCCGCGCCGCCCGCTGGAGCTGGTTGCCGCGGAAGCGCAGCCTTGAGCCGTCCAGCTCGTGCCGCTTGAGCTCGGTCACGTCCTGGAAGATCCACGCCACGCCGAGCGGCACCGGCTCCTCCGCCAGCGGCGAGGCCAGCCGCAGAAAGCCGCTGCGCCAGCAGCGCCGGGCGGGGGCGCCGCCCTCTCCGGCGACGCCCCCGCCCGTCAGACCCCGTACGCCCCCCAAGCCGCGACCGCCCTCGCCGGACTCCCGCAGGCTCACCCACAGCTCCGTGGGCGCCGGTGGCGCGCCCTCCGCCAGGACGTGCTGGAGCGCGCACTCCAGCTCCTCCAGGCCCTGGTCCAGCAGCTCCCCGAGCGGGCGCCCCAGCGCCGCCGTACGACCGGTGCGCAGCGCGCGCGCCGCGTTCCTGTTCACGACCGCGGGGCGCAGATCGGCGTCGACCAGGACCACGTTCCACGACGCGTCGTCCAGCAGCGCCTCGCTGAGCGCTATCGACCGCTCCAGATCGATCTGCGTGTGCACCTCGCTGAACGCGCAGTACACCCCGCCCGGCCGCCCGTCCGCCCGCGGCACCGCCGAGGACTGGGTGCGCACCAGGACCCGGCCGCCGTCCTTGGTCAGCAGCGCGAACTCGTTCACCTGGCGCCCCGGGGCTTCGATCGCCGCCATCAGCCGCGCCTCCACCTCGTGCGCGTCCGCCGCCCGCACCGCCCACCCCGCGAGCCCCTTGCGGCCCACCGCCTCCCGCGCCGACCAGCCCAGGATGCGCTCGGCCTCGCGGTTCCAGTGGGTGACGGTGCCCTGGGCGTCGAAGGCGCACAGGGCGGCGTCCATGCCGTCCAGCAGCGCGGCGAGCAGCCCCGAGTCGTCTCCCGGGTCGGCGCCGCTGCGCGGCGGCCGGACCTCGGCGGCCCGCGGCGGCGTCGGAGCGGACGGCACGGCACGAGCCGGCTGTGCGGGCTCGGAACGTCGCGAAGCGCTCACCGGACACCCCCTGGTGGACCGCGTGCGGTGGTGCACGCCGTGACATTCAACTCGAACGTGACACGCGCCACACCTGATTCCGCGAAATCGTTGCGTCCCGGAAATTCACTTGTGGCGTGGCGAAGCGGTTCCTAGGGTGTGGAGCACACGAGAAGGGAGGTGGTTCGGCAGATGTATCAAATCCGGACGCGTGAGGTGACTGCGGGCTAGCGGTCCGTTGTCGCGCTCAGCGCATTCGCCGGACCGGCGCACGAAGCATGTGCGCAGCCGGCCAATCCCAAGCAGTCACCCGACCCGTGGGTCGCCGGTACGTCCGACCGGCTCCCCTTGCGCCTCGCGGCGCGGGGGAAGACCCACGGGTCGTCTGCGTTCTCCCCTTCTCCTGCTCTGCTCCTGTCTCCTGCTCAAAGGCCCGCCTACGGGCTCAGCCGCTCGACCCGCCAGCCCTCCCCGCCCGGGCCCGGCACATACCGCAGCCGGTCGTGCAGCCGGTTCTCCCGCCCCTGCCAGAACTCCACCGCGTCCGGCACCACCCGGAAGCCGCCCCACTCCGGCGGCACCGGCACCTGCTCCCCCGGCGGATAGCGGTCCGCCAGCTCCCCGTACGCCCGGTCCAGCTCCTCCCGCGAGCCGACCACCGAGGACTGCGCGCTCGCCCACGCCCCCAGCTGCGACCCGTGCGGGCGGGTCCTGAAGTACGCCGCCGTCTCGTCCCGGCCGGTCCGCCGCGCCGTGCCCGTGATCACGACCTGGCGGGCGATCGGATGCCAGGGGAAGAGCAGCGACACATACGGGTTCTCGGTGAGCTCACGGCCCTTGCGCGAGTTGTAGTTGGTGTAGAAGACGAACCCGCGCGCGTCGAAGCTCTTCATCAGCACCGTGCGCGAGCTGGGCCGCCCGGCGGCGTCCGCCGTCGAGACCACCATCGCGTTGGGCTCGAACAGACCGCTCCCCACGGCCTGCTCGAACCACCGCGTGAACTGCTCGTACGGGTCGGCCGCGAGATCGCTCTCGACGATGCCCTCCGCGCGGTAGTGCTCGCGCATGGCGGCCGGGTCGTAGGTGCGCGCGGCCGGCCGCGCCGAGAATTGCGGGTCAACGTGAGGCACGCGCATATCTTGCAACATCAACACCGCGCCTCGGGTACTGCCCCGAACGGGCGATTCCCCTCCCCCTTCCGACCGCGCCGTAACCCTTTCCGCGCGGGCGGGGGCGTGTGCCGCTTCTCACGCTTCCCCGGGGGTACCTCAGACACCAGACTGTGGCTGGTCACGTGCCCGCCGGGCGGTACGCGCCCGGCACGGCCGGATGAGACCCGCCCGCACGGGGCATCACCGGGGTGTCCGGTACGGACCGCGAGCCGCGCGCGGCCGTGGAGCCGTCCCGGCGCCGAGCGCCCCACGACGTCCCGGATCACCCGGTAGCCGGGCGCCCGAGTTCCGCCGTACCGTCCGAGTCCCACCCCCGTCCCCGCCGAGCCCCCGTCGAACCCCCGCCGAATCCCCGCCGAATCCCCGCCGAGTCCCCGCCGAATTTCGCCCCACCCGCCGCTCGTCCACCGTCGACCACATCACGAGGAGCCGCCTGATGTCCGACTTCGTACCCGGACTCGAAGGAGTCGTCGCGTTCGAGACGGAGATCGCCGAACCCGACAAGGCGGGCGGCGCGCTCCGCTACCGAGGCGTCGACATCGAGGACCTCGTGGGCCATGTCTCCTTCGGGAACGTATGGGGCCTGCTGGTCGACGGCGCGTTCAACCCCGGGCTGCCCGCCGCCGAGCCGTTCCCCATCCCCGTCCACTCCGGCGACATCCGCGTCGACGTGCAGTCCGCGCTGGCCATGCTGGCGCCCGTCTGGGGCCTCAAGCCGCTCCTCGACATCGACGGGGCGCAGGCCCGCGAGGACCTCGCCCGCGCCGCCGTGATGGCGCTGTCGTACGTCGCCCAGTCCGCCCGCGGCCAGGGCCTCCCCATGGTCCCGCAGCGGGAGATCGACAAGGCGGAGACCGTCGTGGAGCGCTTCATGCGGCGCTGGCGCGGCGAGCCCGACCCCAAGCACATCGCCGCCGTCGACGCCTACTGGACCTCGGCCGCCGAGCACGGCATGAACGCCTCCACGTTCACCGCCCGCGTCATCGCCTCCACCGGCGCCGACGTCGCCGCCGCGCTCTCCGGGGCGGTCGGCGCCATGTCCGGCCCACTGCACGGCGGCGCGCCCTCCCGGGTGCTCCACATGATCGAGGAGATCGAGCGCACCGGCGACGCCACCGCCTACGTCAAGCAGGCCCTCGACCGCGGCGAGCGGCTCATGGGCTTCGGGCACCGCGTCTACCGTGCCGAGGACCCGCGCGCCCGCGTGCTGCGGCGCACCGCCAAGGAGCTGGGCGCGCCGCGCTTCGAGGTCGCCGAGGCTCTGGAGCGGGCGGCCCTCGACGAGCTGCACAACCGGCGGCCGGACCGGGTGCTGGCCACCAACGTCGAGTTCTGGGCGGCCATCGTCCTGGACTTCGCGGAGGTCCCGGCGCACATGTTCACCTCCATGTTCACCTGCGCCCGCACCGCCGGGTGGAGCGCGCACATCCTGGAGCAGAAGCGCACCGGCCGCCTCGTCCGCCCCTCCGCCCACTACATCGGCCCCGGCCCGCGCAGCCCGCACGACATCGAGGGCTACACAGCCCCCTCCCGCTGACCGCCGCGCAGGACGTCCTCGAGGATCCGCGCCCACTGCGCCACCACCCGGTCGCGGCGGGCGCGGTCGTCGGTGAGCAGGTTGGCGAGGCCGAGGCCGCGGGCCATGTCCAGGAAGCCCTGCACGGACTCCCGCACGCCCGGCACCGTCTCGTCGACGCCCAGCGCCTCCACCGCCATCCTGTGCGTCTCCCGGCCGATCCGCGCCTCCAGAGCCGCCACACGCGCGCCCAGCTGCTCCTCGTACGAGGCCACCACCCACAGCTGGAGCGCGGCCCGGAACAGCGGGCCCGTGTACAGGTCCGCCAGGGCCTCGACCACGGCCGCGATCGACTCGCGCCCGCCCTCGCGCTCACCCTCGCGCCCGTCCTCGCGCGAGAACAGCGTGCGCAGGGCGGCCGAGCGCTCCTCGGCGACATGCTGCACCGCGGCCGTGAACAGGTCCTCGCGGGTCGGGAAGTGATGCTGGGCCGCGCCCCGCGACACCCCCGCCCGCTCGGCCACCACCGCCACCGTGGACCTGGCCCAGCCGTGCTCGGCCAGACAGGCCACGGCCGCCTCCAGCAGCCGCTGCCGCGTCGCGCGGCTGCGGTCCTGCTTGGGGTCGCGCAGCGCGGCGCGCGGGGCGCTCACCGCGCCTCCCCGCCGCCGGGCACCACGCCCGCGTCCTCCCGCGTCAGCTCCGACACCCACACCGGATCCCGCCGCTCCAGAAACGCCGCCATGCCCTCGCGGGCCTCGGCCGACGCGAACAGCGCCGCGGACCGCTCCGCCAGCCGCTCCGACTCCCGCTCGAAGACCCCCAGCACCTCCGCCGTGACCAGCCGCTTGGACTCGGCGAGCCCCTGCGGTGACCCGCGCCGCAGCCCGTCGAGCACCGGCGCCAGCAGCTCGTCCACGTCCGCTCCCGGGTCTCCCAGCGTCACCAGGCCGATCCGCGCCGCCTCCGCCGCGTCGAACCGCTCCCCCGTCAGGAAGTAGCGGGCCGCCGCGCGCGGGTCCAGCCGGGGCAGCAGCGGTATGGAGATCATCGCGGCCGCGAGCCCCAGCCGGGCCTCGGTGAACGCGAAGCTCGCGCCCCCGCCCGCCGCCGCGATGTCGCACGCGCCCAGCAGCCCCAGACCGCCCGCCCTGACATGCCCGGTCACCCGCGCCACCACCGGCTTCGGCAGCTCCACCATCGACCGCAGCAGCGCGACCAGATCCAGCGCCGCCGACGCCGAGGGCGGCTCGCTCAGATCCGCGCCCGCGCAGAACGTGTTGCCGGTGTGCGTCAGCAGCACCGCCCGCGTGCCCGCGTCCCGCCCGGCCGCCGCCAGCGCCTCGCCCAGCTCGGCGACCAGCCGGGCGGAGAGCGCGTTGCGGTTGCGCGGCGAATCGAGGGTCAGCGTGGTGACACCGCGCGCGTACGCGCGCCGTACGAGAGCGTCCGTCATGAGGCCGTCGTACTCCCTTCCCTGGCGCGCAGCTCACGCCTGAGGATCTTGCCGGTGGCCGAGCGCGGCACGGCGCCCGTGAACTCCACGCGCCGCACCTTCTTGTACGGGGCCACCCGCCCGGCAACGTACGCGATCACCTCGTCCGCCGACAGCGCGACCCCGGGCCGCGCCACCACATACGCCGTGGGGATCTCGTTGCCGTCCGCGTCGCGGACCCCGACCACCGCCGCGTCCACGATCCCCTCGTGCGTCAGCAGCACGGCCTCCAGCTCGGCGGGGGCCACCTGATAGCCCTTGTACTTGATCAACTCCTTGACGCGGTCCACCACGAACAGCCAGCCGTCCGCGTCCACATGCCCCACATCGCCGGTGCGCAGCCAGCCCTCCGCGTCGACCATCGCCTCCGACTCCGCCGCCCGGCCCAGATACCCCTTCATCACCTGCGGCCCCCGGATCAGGATCTCGCCGTCCTCCCCGACCCCCAAATCCCACCACGCCCCCGCCGTCTCCACGATGCGCATCTCGGTGCCCGGCATCAGCCTGCCGACCGTCCCCGGCGGCACGTCCCGCGCAGCGCGCGGCACCACATGGCAGCCCGGCGACAGCTCCGTCATCCCGAACGCCTGAAGCAGCGGCGGAATCCCCAGCCGCCGCGCACACGCCTCCGCCAGACCCGCGTCCAACGGCGCCGCCGCGCTCATCACATACCGCAGCGACGACAGGTCGTGCCCGCTGACCGCCGGATGCTTGGCGAGCGCCAGTACGATCGGCGGCGCCACATACAGGCCGGTCACCCGGTGCTCCTCGATCGCTGCGAGAAACCGCTCCAGATCGAAGCGCGGCAGCACGATCACCGTCGCGCCGTCCCGCAGCGGCGCGTTCACCAGCGCCGTCAGCCCATAGATATGGAAGAACGGCAGCACCGCCAGAATCCGGTCCTCCGGCCCCGTCGGCACCAGCGGGCGCAGCTGCGCCAGATTCGTGGCCAGATTGCGGTGCGTCAGCATCACCCCCTTCGGGGTGCCCGTCGTCCCCGACGAGTACGGCAGCACCGCGATGTCCTCGCCCGGGTCGATCTCCACCACCGGCTCCGGCGCCGTGCACTCCAGCATCTCCGGAACCGACCGGTGACCGTCGACGGCGTCGCACACGAACACCTCGCGCACCCCGCCCGCCCGCTCCCCGGCCCGCCGCGCCACGCCCAGCAGCGCCGACGTGGTGACGATCCACTCCGCCTTCGCGTCCCGCAGCTGCTCCGCGAACTCGTCCGCCGTCGCCAGCGGGTGCACCGTCGTCACCGCCGCGCCCGCGCGCGTCGCGCCGTACAACACCACCGGATACAGCACCGAGTTCGGGCTGTGCAGCGCCACCACGTCGCCCTTGCGCACCCCCGTCTCCGCCAGCGCCGCCGCGAACCGCCGCGTGGCGCGGTCCAGCTCCGCGTAGCTCAGCGCCGTGCCGTCCACCCCGTCCACCAGCGCGGGCCGGTCGCCGAACTCGGCGCTCGCCCGCGCCAGCACGGCCTCGTGGATGGGCAGGTCCAAGAGCGGGACATCCGGGTACTCACTGCGCCACGCCATCGCGGATCCCTCCGTAGGTCCTGGTCGGTCCGTCAGTACGACTTGGGCAGCCCCAGCGTCTGGTGCGAGACGAAGTTGAGGATCATCTCCCGGCTGACCGGCGCGATCCGCGCCACCCGCGCGGCCGTGATCAGCTTCGCCAGCCCGTACTCCGTCGTCAGGCCGTTGCCGCCCAGCGTGTGCACCGCCTGGTCGACCGCCTTCACCGCCGCCTCCGCCGCCGCGTACTTCGCCATGTTCGCCGCCTCCCCCGCGCCCGCGTCGTCCCCCGCGTCGTAGAGGTGGGCCGCCTTGGCCATCATCAACCGCGCCAGCTCCAGTTCGATATGGGCCTGCGCGAGCGGATGCGCCACTGCCTGGTGCGCGCCGATCGGCTCCTTCCACACCTGGCGGACGCGCGCGTACTCCACGGCCTTCGCCAACGCGTGCCGACCCATCCCCAGCGCGAACGCCGCCGTCATGATCCGCTCCGGGTTCAGCCCCGCGAACAGCTGGAGCAGCCCCGCGTCCTCGTCCCCCACCAGCGCCTCCGCCGGCAGCTCCACCTCGTCCAGCACCACCTCGAACTGCTTCTCCGCCGCCGCGACCTCCATCGGGATGTGGTGGTACGAGAAGCCGGGCGCCCCGCGCTCCACGATGAACAGGCACGGCTTGAGCTTCCCCGTGCGCGCGTCCTCCGTGCGGCCCACGATCAGCGTCGCGTCCGAGATATCCACGCCCGAGATGAACACCTTCCGGCCGGTCAGCAGCCAACCGCCGCCGGGGGCGCGGCGGGCGGTGGTCGTGATGCGGTGCGAGTTGGATCCGGCGTCCGGCTCCGTGATGCCGAACGCCATCCGCTTGCTGCCGTCCGCGATCCCCGGCAGCCAGGCGCGCTTCTGCTCCTCCGTGCCGAAGCGCGCGATCACCGTGCCGCAGATCGCGGGCGAGACCACGAGCATCAGCAGCGGGCAGCCGGCCGCGCCCAGCTCCTCCAGCACGATGGACAGCTCGGCGATGCCGCCGCCTCCGCCGCCGTACTCCTCGGGCAGGTTCACGCCGAGATAGCCGAGCTTGCCGGCCTCGGCCCAGAGGGCGTCGGGGTCCGTCTTCTCGCTGCTGCGGCGCTTGGCGAAGTTCGCGATGGCGGAGCGGAGGGCGGTGCGTTCGGGGCCGTCTATCAGGGGGCTGTTGTCGGGTTTCATGTGCGGCTCCTCCCGGGTGCGGGCTACTGGTCGCGGTGCTCTGTACGGGGCGGGGCCGGGGCCTCCGGGGCTGTCACCCTGGACCGCATATTTACGGCGCCGCGGCAGCCGATATGCGGCTCCGCCGCGTGGCCGGAAGCGCGGGGTGGGCCGGAACTTGGCGCCACAAATATGCGTAAGCGTCCAGGGCACCACCCCTGCACCCCCGTCCCCTCACGTCTCGTCCCCCTCCGCCACCACCGCCAATACCGCCCCGACCTCGACCTGCCGGCCCGGGGTGGCGTGCAGCGCGGAGAGCACACCGGCGGCGGGCGCCGTGACCCGGTGTTCCATCTTCATGGCCTCCAGCCACAGAATCGGCTCCCCCGCCTCGACCCGGTCGCCGACCGCCACCTCGGCGAGGCGGACGACCGTGCCCGGCATGGGGGCCAGCAGCGAGCCCGGTTCGGTACGGGCCGTGGGGTCGGGGAAGCGGGGCAGGGCGGTGAAGGCGTGGGAGCCGAGGGGTGAGTCGACGTAGACGTCCTCGCCATACGTGTCCACGTTGAATGTTCGGCGTACGCCATCGATCTCCAACACGACCTGATGTGTGTCGACTTCGAGGAGTCGGGTGTTCGGGTGGTCGTCCGCGATCAGGCCGTCGCGGGTCAGGCGGTAGCGGACCTCGCGCTCGGTGCCGTCAGGCTCGGACCGGTAGCTCTTGATCTGCGGCTGCGACGGTACGTTGCGCCACCCGCCGAGCCGCCCGGCCACGGTCGCCGGCCGCCGCGCCGCGTCGGCCAGGGCGGCGGCGAGTGCGGCGAGGGGGGCGGTGTCGTCGTCGGTGGCGGTGAGTTCCCCGAGGTGCCGTTCGAGGAAGCCCGTGTCCATGCGGGCGTCCCCGAACGCGGGATGGCGCAGCGCCCGTACGAGCAACTCCCGGTTGGTGACGGGCCCGTGCAGCCGGGCCCGTTCCAGGGCGTGAGCGAGGCGGCGCAGGGCCTCGGCTCGGGTGGGCGCCCAGGCGATGACCTTGGCGAGCATCGGGTCGTAGTGGATGGTGATCTCGCCGCCGTCGGACAGTCCCGAGTCGACCCGCAGCCAGTCCTGGCCGGGGCCGACGTCCACCGGCGGGGAGCCGCCGACGAGACGGGAGGGGGCGGGGGTGCAGGGGTGGTGCCCTGGACGCTTACGCATATTTGTGGCGCCAAGTTCCGGGTTCCCCGCGGTTCCGGGCACCGGCGCCGTAAATATGCGGTCCAGGGTGACAGCCCCGGAGGCCCCGTCCCCGAACCCGCCACGAACACCCTGCGCACCCCCCACCGGGCCGGCCGCGAACGACAGCCGGTGCATCACCCCCGTCCCCGGGCGCCACCCCCGCGCCGGGTCCTCCGCGTACAGCCGGGCCTCCACCGCGTGGCCGTGGGGCGGGGGTGGCTCCGCGAGCAGGGGTTCGCCCTCCGCGACCCGTAGTTGCAGCGCCACCAGGTCCACCCCGTACACGTACTCCGTCACCGGGTGCTCCACCTGGAGCCGCGTGTTCATCTCCAGGAAGTACGGCCGCCCGTCCCGCCCCACCAGGAACTCCACCGTCCCCGCCCCCCGGTACCCGATCGCCCGCGCCGCGCCGACCGACGCCTCGTCGAGGGCGTGGCGCAGTTCGTCGGTGAGCCCGGGGGCCGGGGCCTCCTCGATGACCTTCTGGTGGCGGCGCTGGAGGGAGCAGTCGCGGGTGCCGAGCGCCCACACCGTGCCGTGCGCGTCGGCGAGGATCTGCACCTCGACATGGCGGGCGCCCTCGACGTACGGCTCCAGGAAGACCTCCGCGTCGCCGAAGGCGGACAGCGCCTCCGCGCGGGCGGAGGTCAGCTCGGCCGGGAGGGCCGCGAGGTCGTGGACCACGCGCATGCCGCGCCCGCCGCCGCCGGCCGCCGCCTTGACGAGGAGGGGGAGGTCGTCGGGCGTGGCGCGGTCGGGGTCGACGGGGGCGAGGAGGGGGACACCGGCGGCGCGCATGAGGTCTTTGGCACGGGTCTTGGAGGCCATGGCCTCGATCGCCTCGGCCGGGGGCCCGATCCACAGCAGGCCCGCGTCGGTGACGGCGCGGGCGAAGTCGGCGTTCTCGGAGAGGAATCCGTAGCCGGGGTGGACGGCGTCGGCCCCGGCCGCGAGGGCGGCTTTGACGATGAGGTCGGCGCGCAGATACGTGTCGGCGGGGGCGGCGCCGGGGAGCCGTACGGCCGCGTCGGCCTCGCGGGTGTGGGGCGCGGCGGCGTCGGGGTCGGAGTGGACGGCGACGGTGGCGATGCCGAGTTCGCGGCAGGTGCGGAAGATCCGGCGGGCGATTTCCGCGCGGTTGGCGACGAGGAGGGATCGGATCACGGGTTTCCTCACATCCGGAAGACGCCGAAGCCGCCGCGCGCGCCCTCGACGGGGGCGGTGTGGATCGCGGAGAGGCACAGGCCGAGGACGGTGCGGGTGTCGCGGGGGTCGATGACGCCGTCGTCGTACAGCCGCCCGGAGAGGAACAGGGGGAGCGACTCGGACTCGATCTGCTGTTCCACCATGGCGCGGAGCGCGGCGTCGGCGTCCTCGTCGTACGGCTGCCCCTTGGCGGCGGCGGACTGGCGGGCGACGATCGACAGGACGCCGGCGAGCTGCTGGGGTCCCATGACGGCGGACTTGGCGCTGGGCCAGGCGAAGAGGAAGCGGGGGTCGTAGGCGCGGCCGCACATGCCGTAGTGGCCGGCGCCGTAGGAGGCGCCGATGAGGACGGAGAGGTGGGGGACGCGGGAGTTGGAGACGGCGTTGATCATCATCGCGCCGTGTTTGATGATCCCGCCCTGCTCGTACTCGCGGCCGACCATGTAGCCGGTGGTGTTGTGGAGGAAGAGGAGCGGGATGTCGCGCTGGTTGGCGAGCTGGATGAACTGCGCGGCCTTCTGGGACTCGGCGGAGAACAGGACGCCCTGGGCGTTGGCGAGGATGCCGATCGGATAGCCGTGGAGGGTGGCCCAGCCGGTGGCGAGGCTGGGGCCGTAGCGGGGCTTGAACTCGTCGAAGTCGGAGGCGTCGACGGTGCGGGCGATGACCTCGCGGGGGTCGAAGGGGATTTTGAGGTCGCCGGGGACGATGCCAAGGAGTTCGTCGGGGTGGTGTTTCGGGGGTTCGGCGGGGCCCGGGTCGGGGTGCGCCTTGCGCCAGTTGAGGCGGGCGACGACGCGGCGGGCCTGGCGGATGGCGTCGGGCTCGTCGAGGGCGAGGTAGTCGGCGAGGCCGGAGGTGCGGGCGTGCATCTCGGCGCCGCCGAGGGATTCGTCGTCGCTCTCCTCGCCGGTGGCCATCTTGACCAGGGGCGGGCCGCCGAGAAAGACCTTGGACCGCTCCTTGACCATGATCACGTGGTCGGACATCCCGGGGATGTACGCGCCTCCGGCGGTGGAGTTGCCGAAGACGACGGCGATGGTGGGGATGCCATCGGCGGACAGGCGGGTGAGGTCGCGGAACATCGCGCCGCCGGGGATGAAGATCTCTTTCTGGCTGGGGAGGTCGGCGCCGCCGGACTCGACGAGGCTGATGACGGGGAGGCGGTTGGCGCGGGCGATCTCGTGGGCGCGCAGGGACTTCTTGAGGGTCCAGGGGTTGCTGGCCCCGCCGCGCACGGTCGGGTCGTTGGCGCTGATCAGGCACTCGACGCCCTCGATGATGCCGATGCCGGTGACGACGGAGGCGCCGACGGGATAGTCGCTCCCCCAGGCGGCGAGCGGCGAGAGTTCGAGGAACGGGGTGTCGGGGTCGAGGAGCAGCTCGATGCGCTCGCGGGCGAGGAGCTTGCCGCGCTTGCGGTGGCGGGCGACGTACTTCTCGCCGCCTCCGGCGAGGGCTTTCGCGTGCTCGGCTTCGAGTTCGGCGAGCTTGGTGAGCATGGCCTCGCGGTGGGCCGCGTAGTCGGCGCCGTGCGGATCGAGGGCGGAGGCGAGGACGGTCACAGCAGTTCCTCCGGTATGTCGAGGTGACGCGAGCGCAGCCACTCGCCGACGGCCTTGGCCTGCGGATCGAACCGGGCCTGGGCGGCGACGCCCTCGCCGAGGAGGCCGTCCACGACGAAGTTGAGGGCGCGCAGGGCGGGGAGCGTGTGGCGGGTGACGGGCAGGCCGTCGGTCTCGGGGAGCAGCGCGCGGAAGCGGTCGGGGGTGAGGGTGTGGGCCAGCCAGCGCCAGGCGTCGTCGGTGCGGGCCCAGACGCCGACGTTGGCCGCTCCGCCCTTGTCGCCGCTGCGGGCCCCGGCGACCAGGCCGAGCGGGGCGCGCCGGGTGGGGCCCGGCGGGAGCGGGGGCGGCAGGGGCGGTTCGGGGACGGGGGCGAGGGGGGTGGTGGTGGCGGGTGCGGGGATGGGCGTGCTGGTGCCGTCGGGGAGTACGGCGGTGTGCGGGACGTCGGTGGTGGGGGTGTGCGCCGCTTCGAAGACGCCGTACGGGGAGCCCTTGCCGGGCGGGGCGGTGACATGGAAGCCGGGGTATCCGGCGAGCGCCAGCTCGACGGCGGCGCCGCTGACCGCTCGGCCGATCTTCTCCGGGTCCGGGTCGCGGACGGTGAGGCGGAGCAGGGCGCTGGCGGCCTCTTCGGTGTCGGCGTCGGCGTGGTCGGTACGGGCGAGGGTCCAGCGCACCTCCGCGGGGCGGCGCCTGGCCAGGGCCGCCTCCATCTGGTCGCGTACGAGGGCGGCTTTGGGCTGGATATCGAGGCCGGTGAGCACGAACACGACCTCGTTGCGCCAGCCGCCGAGGCGGGTGAGGCCGACCTTGAGCGTCGGCGGGGGCGGCTCGCCCTTCACGCCGTGGACCCGCACCCGGTCCGGGCCGTCCTGGGTGAGCCGTACGGTGTCGAGGCGGGCGGTGACGTCGGGACCGGGGTAGCGGGCACCGGCCGTCTCGTAGAGGAGCTGGGCGGTGACGGTGCCGACGGTCACCGCGCCGCCGGTGCCCGGGTGTTTGGTGATCACGCAGGAGCCGTCGGGGTGGATCTCGGCGAGCGGGAAGCCGGGGCGGCGTATGTCGTGCTCGGTGAAGAAGGCGTAGTTGCCCCCGGTGGCCTGGGCGCCGCACTCCAGGATGTGCCCGGCGACCACGGCCCCGGCGAGCGCGTCCCAGTCGTCCGCGCGCCAGCCGAAGTGCGCGGCGGCGGGCCCGGTGACGAGGGCGGCGTCGGTGACCCGCCCGGTGACGACGATGTCGGCGCCGGAGCGGAGGGCGGCGGTGATTCCGGCGCCGCCGAGGTAGGCGTTGGCGGTGAGGGTGTGGGCCGGCCAGTCGTGGGTGGTGCGGAGGTCGTCACCGGTGATGTGGGCGACGCGGGCGGCGAGGCCTTGTCGGGCGGCGGAGGCGCGTATCGCGTCGGCGAGCCCGGCCGCGTTGAGCCCGCCCGCGTTGCTGACGATCCGTACGCCGCGCTCCTTGACGAGCGCGAGGGTGTCGTCGAGTTGGCGGAGGAAGGTGGTGGCGTAGCCGCGCGCCGGGTCCTTCTGGCGCTCCCGGCCAAGGATGAGCATGGTCAGCTCGGCGAGGTAGTCGCCGGTCAGCACGTCGAGGGGGCCGCCGGTGAGCATCTCGCGCATGGCGTCGAAGCGGTCGCCGTAGAAGCCGGAGCAGTTGCCGATGCGGAGGGGCGCGGGCGTCGGAGTTGGGGTCGGGGTCGGGGTCATGCGGGGCCCTCGGCCGTACGGCCTGGGTGGCGGTCCTCGGCGGAGGGCGCCTGGCCGCGGGCCTCGACGGACGGCGCCCGGCCCGGAGCCCGGCCCTCACCGTGGCCGCCCCGCCCCGGAGCCCGGCCCTTGCCGGGCGGGCCCGCGAAGGCCTGGGCGATGTCCAGCCACCGGTCCGCGTCCGCCCCCTCCGCCCGTACCGCCACATCCGCACGACGCGCGCGCTGGGTGACCAGCAGGCAGAAGTCCAGCGCGGGCCCGGTCACCCGCTGGGGCGCGTTCTCGGGCCCGTACGTCCACAGCTCACCGTCCGGGGCGCGCAGTTCGACCCGGAACTCCTCGGCGGGCGGCTCAAGACCCCGCACCGCGTACGCGAAGCCCCGCGCCCGCACGCCGATCCGGGCCACATGCCGCAGCCGGGCGGTGGGCGCGCGGCGCACGCCCAGCGCGTCGGCGACGTCCTGCCCGTGGGCCCAGGTCTCCATCAGCCGGGCGGTGGCCATGGACGCGACGCTCATCGACGGCCCGTACCACGGCACCCGCGCCCCGGCGGGCTGCCCGGCCAGTACCCGCCGCAGCCGCTCCCGCCCCTCCCGCCAGCGCCGCAGCAACTCCGCGGGCGGCAGCGCCGCGCCGAGCTCGGCGGCCTCGTCCACGAACGTGTCCGGCTCGGCGGCGGCCTTCCGCACCTCGGCCGCGAACCCCGCCGGGTCCGTGGCCGCCTGCGCCGCCCGCTCGTCGGTCCAGGCGAGATGGGCGATCTGATGCGCGACCGTCCAGCCCGCGGCGGGCGTCGGCGCGGCCCACGTCTCCTCCGCGAGCCCGGCCACCAGGCCGTCCAACTCCTCGCCCTCGGCCAGCAGATCGCCGAGCACGACCTCCGTATCGGACACGCTGCGCTCCCGTCGTGTGGGGTCCCTGTCGTGCGTCCCGGGAAGGGAGCGTGGCAGCACGCCAAGAAACAATCAAGCGCGCTTGCATGATTTGGTCGCCTGGCAGCCTCGGCGCCAGACGATCGGACGTCATTGCACAACGTAATTGACACTTGTACGCTGAGTTTCCACTCCGTGGTCGATGGGAGATCGCGATGAACCGCCCCTGGGATGCGGATCCTTCCGCACCGCTCGTCCGCCGCTTAGGGAAGTCACCGAGCGAGCTCGGGAACACCAACGACGAGGACGGCTGTCCTGATATCTGGCAGCTGGCCAATGGAGATATCGCCGTGATCGGACGGGATCTCACCGACGCGTACAGGTCTCGGCTCCCCGAAGGCGCCCGGATCGCTGCGGACGAGAGGCTGGTCATCATCCCCGGCAATACCTTGAGCGCGGCAAAATCGGATATCCCGGATGCTTAGCCTCGAGAACCCTGGACTCGACGCCTCACAAGGCGAACGGCTCTCGCACGACACCTACCGGCTCGATTTCCGGCAACGTCGATGGGCCACCGAAGGTCAGAGCGCCTGGAAACTGGAGCGGCAGCAGCATTTCCAGGAGCCAGGCAACAAGAGCTGGAGGGCATTCTCCCGAGGGGACTGGGAGGGAGCCTTGCGTCTCATCGAGCAAAGTCGCGAGGACCTCATGATGCTCGCACGTCAGGCGAAAGAACATCGCTCCGAGATGTTCCGAGTACGTGTGGTCGAAGAACCCCTTACGCCTTATCTCCAATGGGAGCTAAATTCACTGCGACTGCGGGCTGAATGCGGCGGCCATATCAGAGTGGTCGGGCCTGAACACATCAGCGACCTGGAGGAAGACGGGCCACTTCCGGAACTTGTCGCACTCGGCGGGCAGACCCTCTACAAGGTCGTTTACGACGGTCGGGGAATTCTCGACGGCGCGGTGAGGTTTGCGTACCCCGAGATCACCACACGCTGGGAACAGTTCATTCAAAGCCTCTACGAGGAAGGGGAGGAACTGAGCACATATTTCGAGCGCGAGGTAGCACCCCTGCCGCCACCGAGGCCGGAGTAGAAGATCGACGAGGACCAGGGAGAGGGAGCCCACCCGGAGAATCCTGGGCAGTTCCAGGGGACGCAGTCGCAACTGTCGGGGAGTGCCAGTGATGTCGTGCAGGCACGGGATGTCAGCGGCGGTGTGCACTTCCACGGAAACGGGCCCGTCGCCACTCCGGCCACCAGCCCAAAGCCACGACAACTGCCCGGTGACGTAAGGACCTTCGTCAACAGGGCCGATGAGCTGAGTCGGCTCGACGCGCTCCTGAGCGGCGATATCGGCGATTCACTCGCCGTATCGATCTGCGTGATCGCCGGTACCGCCGGGGCGGGCAAGACCTCCTTGGCATTGCGCTGGGCGCATCAGTCTCACGCGCATTTCCCGGATGGCCAGTTGTATGTGAACCTACGCGGCTACGATCCGGGCGCGCCGGTCACCGCACAGGAGGCGCTTTACCGGTTTCTCCTGGCACTGGGCGTTCCCGCCACCGCGATTCCCGCCGATACGGAGGCCTCAGCGGCCCTCTACCGCTCGCTGTTGGCCGGAAAGCGGATGCTGGTCGTCCTGGACAACGCGGCCACCGTGGGCCAGGTCCGGCCGCTGCTGCCGGGCACCGCCGGATGCCTGGTGATCATCACCAGCCGTAGTCGCCTCTCGGGGCTGGCCGTCCGCGACGGTGCGCACCGGCTGACTGTGGGAACGCTTGCCGAACCGGAGGCCGTCGCGCTGCTGCGTGCCGTCACCGCCGGCTATCGGCCCCAGGATGACGCGGACAGGCTCGTCGAACTGGCGCGGCTGTGCGCACGGCTCCCCCTGGCCCTGCGCATCGCGGCCGAACGCGCCGCCAGCCGCCCGCACATGAACCTGGACGACCTGATAAGAGATCTTCGCGACGAGTCCGCTCTCTGGGATGCTCTGACTGTTGGTGACGACGAGGAAGCCGACGCGGTACGAACAGTGTTCACCTGGTCCTATCGGGCGCTGCCCGCAGAAGCCGCACGTCTCTTCAGGCTGCTCGGCCTCCACCCGGGGCCCGAGTTCGGCTCGCCGGCCGCCGCCGCCCTGGCGGGCGTCAGCGTCAGCCGGGCACAGCATCTACTGGATGTTCTGGTGGGGGCACATCTGCTGACGCCGACCGCGCCCGATCGTTTCGAGTTCCATGACCTGCTGCGGGCCTACGCGATCGACCAGGCCCAGCACGAGGAGCCTGAGGAGGAACGAGAGGCGGCCCTGCGCCGCGTACTGACCTGGTATCTCCATGCGGCGGGCGCCGCTCGGACCCGTATCAAGCCGGGCCAGGCCCACATCCCGCTCTCCCCGCCGGGAGACGGCGTCATGCCACCGGTCTTCGCGGACTTTGACGAGGCCATGCGCTGGTACGAGTGGGAGCACGCCAACCTCCTGGCTGCCGCGCGCACGGCTGCTGAGGCCGGATTCGATCGCGTGGCATGGCAATTGCCCGCTGTCCTCCACAATGTGCACGCGCGCCTCAGCCCATTCGAGGAATGGTTCGCCATGGTCAACATCGGGCTGCGCGCCGCCCGCAGATCGGGCGACCGCGCCGGAGAGGCGGAGCTTCTGGGGAGCCTGGGCACCGCCTACACCCAGTCACATCAGCTGGCAGAGGCAACCGAGTGCCACGAGGGCGCCCTGGCCGTACGCCGCGAACGAGGAGACCGAGAAGGCGAGGCCCGGTCCCTGAACGCGATCGGCTTGATCAAACTCCGGGCTCGGCGGCTGGACGACGCCGAGACGAGGTTCACCGAGTCCTTGGCCCTCTTCCGCGAGTTGGGCGCGTCGGGTCCATGGGAGCCCACCCTGCTCTCGAACCTCGCCACGGTGAGCTACGAGGCGGGGCGGCTCGAAGATGCCCTGAACCTCATCCACCAGTCCTTGGCGGCACACCGAGATCGCGGTGATGAGAGAGGCGAAGGGAACGCCCTGCGGATTCTGAGCGCTGTTCAGCGTGAACGCGCAGAGTTGGACGATGCCCTGGAGTCCGCTCGGGCCGCTCTGGACATCGCCCTGCGCTACCGCAACCACTCGTGGGAAGGTTTCTGGCTGCTGGAGCTCGGTCGAGCCCAGCAGGCCGACGGTCAGCCGGAGGAGGCGCTGGTCTCTTTCCAACGGTCGGCGGTCCTGCATCGTCGGCTCGGCGACCGGTCGCGTGAGGCGCGGGCGTGGCATGGCGTCGGCGAGACGTACTGCCGACTGGGCCGCTTCGAGGAAGCCGCCTCCTTTCACCGCCGCGCGGCGGCCACCCAGCGCGAGCTGCATGACGACTGGCAGTTGGCCGCCGCACTGAACGGGCTCGCCAGTGCCCTGCGCGGAGCCGGAGCCGAGGAAGACGCGCGGCGGGAGTGGCGCGAGGCGGCGCGGCTCCTCACCGCTTACGAAGATCCACGTGCAGAGGGCCTGCGCGCGCGGATCGCAGAAGCGCTGCGCGCGGTCGGCCGTGGTGAGTGAGACACAGGTCCGCAAGGCATGAGGAAGACACCGTGAAACTGGGGCCAGTCGGTGGCGTCCCGCCTCTCCGCCAGGGCAGAGAGCTACCCGCGCTGGTTCGACAGGACCACGCGGCAGGACGCAGCGGACTGATCCGTCAGACCCTGGCCCGTTCCAGCGCGTCGGCCGCCGTCATTAGCTCGTGATGGGCGCTGGCCGACGGCCGCACAGAGGACTCCACCAACGGATCCGCACGGCGTCACGCCTTTGGGGTGAACGGCTTCCCTGTACCGGCGGCAATTCCCCTAGACTGTGCGGTATCCCCGTCGCAATCGAGAGTTCACTCAAAAATGTGGCGCGAGGATCAAACGTACCCCGCGAATGGATTGACCTCACATGGCTCAGGTCGCTCGCCAAGGCAGCAGGATCGCGCGCATCAAGAATCCCACGGCTCCGAAACTGCCGCCCTCTCTCCGCCCAGCAGAGGAGAGAGACGCCCTGGAAGACGATGCAATCATCAAAGGGGTCGGATACGAAAGCACGCATTTCGTGGGCCTGGAGGTAGAAGCCGTCGAACTCGAGTCGTGCATGTTCGAGAACTCACGCTTCACCGGAACTGAACTACGCAGAAGCCAGTTCAGCGACTCGGCCTTCAACACCTGTGACTTCTCCCAGGTGACCGCACACGACGTGTCCCTGATTCGCTGCACGATCAACGGCAGCCGCATCACGGGATCGTCATGGAAGTCGGGAACATTCCGCGATGTGCGCATCGAAGGGTGTATCAGTGCTCCTGCGATGTACCGCTACATGAAGCTCTACAGCGTTGCATTCACCGACTGTAAGATGATCGGGTCCGACTTTCAGTCGACATCAATGCACAATGTACGTTTCGAAAACTGCGACTTGACCGGAGCGCAATTTTCTAACGGCCACATGGGAACCGTCCGATTCGAGAACTGTACGCTCATCGATGTAGGCGGAGCGGCGAGCCTCAAGGGAGCGACCGTGCAAGGCCCAGGATCGATGGAGCTGGCCTTGAGCCTGGCACGAGAGGCGGGAATCCTTTTCGAGGACTACTAAGCCGTGTCAGGCGGCCAGGCTCGGCCTGTAGCCCGCGTATTCCGTGCCGGAGATCGCACGGGCCACGCGAGCGAAGTCGACCTGCTCGGCGAATTCGCACAGTTCGCCGAGCAGCATCTGACCGTACTGGGTGAAGATCCGGCGCTGCTTCTTCAGATCCTCGCAGGCGTCCCGCAGTGACTCGGTGTAGAGGTCCACCAGCGTCGTCACACCACTGCGGTCCTGCATGAACATCAGCGGGACCGTCACGATCGCAGCGTGGAATGCCTTGTCCAGCGGTCGGCGCTGGCCGATCTTGACAGCGGACAGGGCGCGGCGTTCCTCGGCTTCGAGTGCGTTGGACGGAAGGGTGAAGGTCCCGTACACCTTGTCCGCCACGAAGAGGTTGAGGTGCATGCCTTCGTGGACCAGGCACATCGCGTAGTCGAGGACGTCCCACTCGGCGCCGGGGCTCATCACCACGACGCCGGGGATGTGGGAGGCGGAGCCGCCACCGTCCGCGCCGCTGTTGAGGACCACGAGCTCTGTGACCAATAAGTCGACCATGAGGCGGAGGTCGGGGCTGATCTCCTGGATGAGGTCCAGGGCCTCGGCGACCCTGTTGTCCCACCCCTGCCTGGTCGGCCCGTCCGAGGGCCCGGCGCCTTTGAAGATGTTTGTGAAGATGCCGTTTTCGATACAGTGCTTCGCCCACGTGCCGTCCTCGTAGGAGACGGAGATCCCCTGGCCCTCGACCGGCAGGGGGCGGAGGCCCGGCGTCGAGATGGCTGCCCTGTAGGCCGCGTGAAGACCGTTGGCGTCCGGGTATTCGTCGGTTACGGCGTGGATCAGCCGGGCCGCGTTCTCGTAGGCGTGGCCGATGTTCATGAAGTGCACGAGGGATCCCTCCTTCGATGATGACCGGGGGTGTGTGCCCGGGGCGGAAGACCACTCCGGGCACACGGGAGACTCAGCGCATCAGCGCTTCAGAGGGTGGTCAGGAGGTCCAGCCGCCCATCATGCAGTTGTTGTCATCCTCCTGGGACCGCCGGACGGACACCTTCACGCCGGCCGCCACGGCCTTCGGGTCCTCGGCGACGGCCGCCACGAGGCCGGCCAGCACGGTACGCGGCATGGCCGCTGTTTTGACCAGATCGATCTGACTCGGGCTCATGGTGCTTCTCCTTCTCGAAGTGGAGTGGTGTGCTGCACTTGCTCACCCGATCCGTCCCCCCAGGGTGGAGCCGAGTGGCCGGCCGGGAGCCTGACGGGCTCGTCTACTCGCCGGAGACAAGCGGGAGGATCGGGCGGAATATGAGGTGCTGTCGCCGCATGAGCCACGTCGTGTTATCGGCGAAGATCAGGACCTTCCCTCGCGGTCCGACAGCCCGCATGTCGACGACCTTGCGAAAGGCGCCGTCAAAATAGACGTGATCATTGACGCGCACCCCGTTCGGAAGCTCCCTGATGGCGTAGAGCCCACTGGGGCGGGAGGGTGGGTGCTCGTGCTCACGCATGGCCGCTTCCCAGGACGGCCCGCTCCCGACCACGTCGGTCCACTGCGCGGAATCTGCACGTCACGACCTTCCCGGTACCGGTGATGGCCGTCTCCCAGTGCTCGGTCAGTTCTCCAACAAGGAGCAGCCCCCTGCCGATCTCTGCGGAGGTGGAGCGCGGACGAACCGTTGGCGGCGTCATCACGGTGTCGCTGACCCTCACGATCAGCTGGCCTGCCTCGTGTTCGATCTCCAGATCGCAGACGCCTCCGGCGTGCTTGTGCACATTCGCCAGCAGCTCCGTCACCACCAGGACCGCGTCATCCGCGATCTCCTCAAGGCCCCAGGTGCGAAGTTGCCGTATGACCGCGCGACGGATGCTGCCCAGCTCAGACGGCTGGACCGTCAGGCTCATGCTCAACCTGCTCTGCGTATCAACACCCGCGACGGGCACCATGGCTCCTCCGCTCACCGACTGCTCGCGCTCCGGCGGCGTCGGGGCTTGGTGGACATGGGCTGGACGGTCGTTCTTGGTACTCGCCAAGCCCTTGTGCCCGACGATCGTGGCAATATTCTCCGGTGCAGATCCACCGTCAGATTGGCCTCATTCTTGTGCTGCCGAACGGCGGGTTTGGGCAGACTTCCGTCAGAGTCAGGTCAGAGTCGTTGAATTACCGCTGAGATCGTCAAGTTTCGGCGCTGCTGCCGTACCGTCGTGACAACGCGCTGGACATACGGCAAAGGGGTAACGATGGCCACGCTTCTTCGGGTTCTCATCGATCAGAAAGGCTGGAAGGACCACCCGACCTTCGCCCATCAGTACGGCTTGGCCGCTCAAAGCCTGGCTCAGGAAACTCGTGAATGTTCCCTGGCAACGCTGACGCTGTCTGAGAGCACGTTCGAACGCTGGTACCTCGGCAAGGTGAAGCCGCAGAACGACGCACGACGGGTGCTCGCGCACCTGTTTGGGCGGCCGATCACTGAGCTTCTTGCCGAGGCTCCGACATCAGACGGACGTGCGGCATCCTTAGACGGCGAGCCTGGTGCCAGCGCGTCGATCACCGAACTCCGCACCGACCCTGGCGCGGAACTGCACTGGATGGGAAGGCAAGTAGCTATGGCCGCAAGGCGTGCGATCCGATTCGCCATGGGAGCGGAGCGGAACGAGGTAGGGCAGGAGACCCTGAGCTACCTCCAGGACGAGGTTCGCCGAATTGCCGAGATATACATCCGTGTCCCTCTCGGAACCATCCTGCAGGACCTCTCCGACATCCAGGACGAGACGTTCCGCCTACTGGAGAGCGGCCACACCAAGCCGTCACAGACCCGAGACCTGTACCTCCTCGCCGCGATCCAGTCCGGGATGCTCGCCAAGGCCAGCCACGACCTCGGCGACCCGCAGTCGGCCATGATGCAGGCCCGCACCGCCGCTGAATGCGCCGACCAGGCAGAACACCAGGCCATGAGCGCTTGGGTGCGGGGGCTCCAGTCCTTGATCTCGTACTGGGCCGATCGCCCCGAAGACGCCCTTCACTACGCGCGCAAGGGGGCGTCGACCGGAGAAGGTCTACGCGGCAGCGTGACTGTGTGGCTCGCGGGGTTGGAGGCACGGGCAGCGGCGCTGGTGGGCGATGCGGAAACCGTACGAGTCGCTAATCGCCATGCCGAGGAGTTGCGTGAGCGCACCTCGCCAGACGACTTGGACGTTCTCGGAGGGAACTTCTTCTTCCCACAGATCAGGCAGGCGTACTACAGCGTCGAGGCGTGCGTACTACTCGGCAGCAGTATTTCCCCGACCGACAGCCCGAGCCTCGTGCGACGCGCGGAAGAAGCAGCACAAGGCTTCAACAACACCAGCGATCCGCACTGGGCGTTCGGCGATCAGGCCGGCGTTCAGACGGATCTGGCCCTCGCCCGTCTCTGCGCAGGAGACCTGAGCGGCGCCGCCGAAGCGATCCGGCCAGTCCTTGACCTACCTCCCAACCAGCGCAATGCCGGCATTGTCGGCTCGGCCCAGCGAGTACGGTCCTCCCTCGCGCAGGGGGCCATGCGGGAAGCTCCGACGGCACGGGACCTGCGTGAGGAGATCGCGGTGTTCAGCAGTCGTCCCACACTCGCTCTGCCAAGCTAGACGCCAGCGGTAAAGTCCCCGACATGCACCCGGTCAGGCGCAACGACGCACGGCTCAGCCTCCGTGAATTGACCCTTGACGACGTAGATCCAGTGCTGGCCGTCTACGGCAGTTCGGAAGCCACTGAGCACCTCAGCTTCACCCCACGTTCGCGGGAGGAAGTCGGCGGCATCGTCGCCCGATCCCTCGCCTCGGCAACCGCGAAACCCCGCGAGGAATACGCACTCGCCGTCGTTGAGCGCGACGGCGGCGAGCTCGTTGGATTCGCCCGACTGGCACTCGACCCACATCAGCAGCGCGCGGCGACCATGGGCTTCGCGCTGCGCCCCGATGCATGGGGAGTGGGGTACGGCCGGGAAACCGTGCAATTGGTGCTGTCTCTCGCTTTCGACGACCTGGATCTTCATCGAGTATGGGCGGCTCGTGCACCGCTGAACACGGCATCCGAGAAGACGTTGCTGGCCGCGGGGATGACCGAAGAAGGCCGCATCCGCGGGCACGTGTACGTTCGCGGTGCGTGGCGCGACTCCATCGTCTACGGAATCCTTCGTGAAGAATGGACCCACGGCCAGGACTCATAGTTCCTACAGGGCGGCCAGGATGATTCAGGCATCGCCGACCAGAATTTCGGCGGTGATGTCGGTGCCGCGTACGGACGAGAGCCGCCGCTCAGCTCGCCCGTCAGGCCCGGGCGTTCGCGCAGCCGCCGCCCGTCTTGCTCAGTCGGAACCGCTCCTGGTCAGGCACGGCTCACCTGCATGGGTGGCGGTCACCACCCTGCCTCCCGTGCTGCGGGCACGCCCCGCCAGCAGGGCGATCAGCAGGGGCGGCAGGAGCAGCAGCCCGAAGGCGGCCCCGTAACCGGCCGTCGCGGACGCGCCGATCGCCACGCTGATGTTGAGCACGGCGAAGGCCAGGGCCATCACCGTGACCTGGCCGAGGTTCTGGCTGGTCTGCATCGCGCTGCTGGTGTGGCCCAGCCGGCCGGACGGGCTGTGCGAGAGCGACAGCACGGTCAGGGACGGGGCCAGCAGCCCCATGCCGGCGGCCGCGACCAGCATGGAGGACGCGGCGACGAGAACCGGCCCCCTGGTGAACGTCCCCACAGCCGCGAGCCCGACCGCCACCGCCATCACCAACGCCCCGGCGGCGACCAGCAGATGCCGGGGCCGGTGCTCCAGCAGCCGCCCCTGGACCCACGAGGCGCCCGCCCACACCACGGCGGCGCCGGTGAATGCCAGGCCGATCACCACCGCGGGCGCGTCCCGCTCGTTGATCAGCATCAGGGGCACCAGCGCCTCGATCGTGAAGTACGTGCCCGAGGACAGGCCGCGCAGCAGCACCGTCGCCGGCAGGCCGCGGGCGGCGCTCCAGGTGCCGGCGGGCAGCAGCCGCGGCGCGAACACCGCGAGCAGGCCCAGCCCCCCGGCCACGAACAGCAGATGGCGCACGTCCCAGCCCGACACCCCGTACTGCCCCAGCGCCGCGCCCAGGCTCACCGCCGCCGCGATCAGCAGCGGCGGGCGCGAGGCGTGGCCGTCGGATGGCGCCGCCCCCGGCAGGGGACGGCCGCGCAACACGGCCACCAGCGCCAGCGCCGGCAGCAGGGTCAGCGCGGCCAGGCCGAAGAACACCACCCGCCAGGACCACCACTCCGACACCAGCCCGGCCAGCGGCGGCCCCGCCAGCGACGGGATGATCCAGCACGAGCTCATCAGGGCCAGCGCGCGCGGCCGCAGCCGTTCCGGGTACGCCTGGCCGATGGCGGCGTCGACCGACACCGCGACCATTCCGGCCGCCAGCCCGTCCAGGAAGCGCCCGGCCGCGAGTTGCCATACGGAGGTGCTGGCCCCCGAGACCACCAAGGTGACCACCGTGAGCACCACCCCCGCCGCCAGCGGCCTGCGCGCCCCCGAACGGTCCGCCCAGTGGCCGCCCAGCACCCCGCCCAGCAGACTCGCCGTC
The DNA here is from genome assembly GCF_040302705.1 of Streptomyces sp. NPDC097640. NCBI lineage: Bacteria > Bacillati > Actinomycetota > Actinomycetes > Kitasatosporales > Streptomycetaceae > Streptomyces > Streptomyces sp. NPDC097640. The sequence continues at coordinate 64,652 of NZ_JBEOSB010000010.1, read as the reverse complement.
ACAAAGCACCCGGCGACCACGGGGAACAGCGACACCCCGTCCAGGTCCCGGGCCGCGGTCGGCAGGGTCGGCACCACGGCGAGCGCCGCGAACCCGGTCAGGAACATCACCGCCGCGAAGCTCGCGGTGGCGGCCGCGTACGTCCGGGAGAACAGCCCCTGCGCCTTCGAAGCCTTCGAACCTTCGGTCACGAGCGCGCAAGGTAATGGGGACGCACCAAGCGGTGCCACTGGTTTTCGCGGGCACCCATCTTCTCTTGATCTGGTCAAGAGTTGAGCATATAAAGAGTGCGTGCGTGAAGAGACGCCTGAGGACAGGTTCTTCCAAGAGCTCGGCGGTGCCTGCGCGGAGCTGCGGCAGGCATTCGCCCGGCATGTGGGGATGGGCGCCCAGCGGGTGCAGATGCTGATCCGGCTGCGGCGCGAGGGCGAGACCAGCCACAGCGAGCTGCGGCAGGCGCTGGGTGTCGATGGCGCGAGCGTGACCCGGCTCGTCAAGGAGTTGGAGGCCGAGGGGCTGGCCGGCCGCCGCCTCGATCCGGCGGACAACCGCTACACCCTGGCCGCGCTGACGCCCGCCGGCGAGCGGATGGCCGCGGACCTGGAGCGATCGCACCAGGCGTACCAGGAGCGGCTGCTCGGCGGAGTCACCGCGCAGGAGCGGGAGATCGTGCTGGGTGCCCTACGGCGCATCCGCGCGAACGTGAGCGAACCGGAGAAGCCATGACCGATGATGTGCGGGCCGTGGCCCGGCGCATGTACGAGGCGTTCAACGCCCATGACCACGCCGCCGCGCGGGAGATCTTCACGGCGGACTTCCACAGCCACCCGCTGGGCACCACCGGGCAGGAGAGCGTCACGCGGGCGTGGCAGCGATTCCACGAGGCGTTCCCCGAAGCCGAGGTCGTCGTCGAGGACATGGTCGTCGAGGGGGACAAGGCCGCCGTCCGCACCAGCGTGCGCGGCGTGCCCGGACAACAGCCGCCGACCATGCTGGAGATCTTCCGCGTGCGCGACGGGCGCATCGCGGAATTGTGGGGCCTCTCGTCCCTGCAACGCTCCTGAGGCCGGCGGGCTGGCAGACTCGCCTCTACGGCCTTACCGGCCGATCCGGCGTGGAGGGAGATCAGTGGCCGAGGACCAGGACGGCGTGGTCATGTACTGGCGCCCCGGGTGCATGTACTGCATGAAGCTGCGCCTGCGGCTGCGCTTCACGCGGCTGCGGTACACCAAGGTGAACATCTGGCGGGACCCGGACGCGGCGGCGTTCGTCCGCTCGGTGGCGGACGGGAACGAGACCGTGCCGACCGTGACGGTGGCGGGGCGGGCGATGGTGAACCCGTCGAAGAAGCAGCTGCTGGAAGCGGTCGCAACGTACGCACCGCATCTGCTCTCCAAGACCGGCTGACGCCCCGGGCGCCGCCCCGCCCGCGTGGTGCGTCAGCCCAGCAGCTCCCGCCCCAGCGCCTCGATCGCCGCGGCCGTCGGCGCGTCCGGGTCGCCGACGGTCATGCGGGAGGCGCCGGCGGGGAGGCCGCGGGTGCGCTGGGCGTGCTTGATACGGCCGATGCTGGGGCCGAGGAGGTCGACCGTGCGGTCGACGCGGTCCTGGAGGGCGGGCAGGTCGTCGGCGCCGGAGGCCAGGGTGGCGGCCAGGGCGAGGAAGGGCTCGGGGAAGGCGGCCGAGCAGCCGGAGACGACACCGGCACCGCCGGCGGCGAGGACGTCGGCAAGGCGGCGGTCGTTGCCGGAGTAGACCTCGAAGTCCTCGGGGAGTTCGGCGCGGTAGGCCGCGACCTCGGTGGAGGGCGCGCCGCTCAGCTTGACGCCGGTCAGGCCGCAGGAGGCGGCCAGCTTGCCGAAGAGGACCGGGTCGACCGTCAGGCCGCTGCGCTCGGGGAAGAGATACGCGTACAGCCGGGCGGTGGGGGCGACCTCCCGGATGCGGCCGAAGTACGCGAGGAGTTCGTCGGCGCTCGCCGGGAGGTAGTACGGGGTCAGCGCGGCCAGCCGGCGGGCGCCGGCCGCCACGGCCGCGCGGGCCAGCCGGGCGGCGCCGTGGGCGTCGGGGGCGCCGATGTGGGCGATGACGCCGTCGGCGCCTGCTTCCGCGAGGGCGGTCTCGGTCAGCAGCATGCGCTCGCCCTCGCTGAGGGCGGGGAACTCACCGGTCGTGCCCGCGACGAGCAGTTGTCCGGTGGTGCGGGCGGCGAACGCGTACTGGGCGCGGGCGGCGGGCAGGTCGAGGTCGCCATCCGCGGTGAACGGGGTGGTCAGGGCGGTGACGACGGTGCGCTGAGCGGTCATGGTCCGGTTCCTTTCCTCGGCGGTGCGGGAGCGGGCGGTACGGGCGGGGCGCGGCGCGGAACGTCACGGCCGCCCCGGGTCGCGCTCACGGGTAACCGTTATCGGTTAACCGTTGACATGATCTTAAGGGGTGGCGAAAACTCTTGGCGTCCCCACACCCTGGATGACCTCTGGAGCCGCCCGCCATGCCCGACGAACACCTCGTGACCCTGTATCACCTCAACGACCTGGGCCCCGATGAGCTGCGGCGGCTGCTGCCCGGCCACCCGGACCTGCGCATCACCGAGATCGGCCCGGACGAGGACCCGCACGACCACCGGGCGGCGCTCGCCGATGCGACGGTCGTCCTCGCGCCGCTGGGGAAGGAGCGCCGCATCACCGCGGAGTTGCTGGCGGAGATGCGGCGGTGCCGCCTCGTGCAGTCCGTGGCCGTCGGCTTCGACGGGGTGGACCACCGCGCCGCCGCCGAGCTGGGCATCCCGGTCGCCAACCTCCCCGGGTTCAACGCCGACGCCGTCGCCGACTGGGCGGTCGGCGCGCTGCTGTATCTGGTGCGGCACTACGCGGCCGGGCACGCCCGGATCGCTGGCGGCGGCTGGGGCCCCGAGGGGCTGCGCGGGCGCGATCTGGCCGCGCTGACCGTGGGCATCGCCGGGTTCGGCACCATCGGCCGGGCCGTCGCGCGGCGCCTCGACGCGTTCGGCAGCCGTGTGCTGGCGCATGACCCCGTGCCGTCCGAGCCGGAGCGCGAGTACGTGCCCCTGGACGAACTCGCCGCCCGCTCCGATGTGCTGACCCTGCACATGCCGCTGAACGACGCCACCCGCGGCCTCGTCGGCGACGCCCTGCTGGCCCGTATGGACCGGGGCTCGTACGTGATCAACGCCGGGCGCGGCGGGGTCCTCGACGAGGACGCGCTGGTACGGGCGCTGGACAGCGGGCAGTTGGCGGGGGCCGCGCTCGACGTGTTCGCCGAGGAGCCGCTGCCCGCCGGCTCCCCGCTGCGCGGCCGGTCCGACGTGCTGCTCAACCCGCACTCCGCGGGCGTCACCCATGAGGCGTACCACGCGATCAGGGCGCGGCTGGTCGAGAGCCTGGACCGGGTGCTGTCGGGCCAGGCCCCGCGCAACGTCGTCAACGGCGTCATCGTCAACCACGCCCAGCCCGCGCCGGCCAGGTAACCACGCGGCGCGTACGTCAGGGCAGCCGCTCGGCCAGGACCTCCGCGAGGTGGCGGGCCCGGTCCCCCGCCAGCTGGTCGAGCTGCGTACGGCAGGAGAAGCCGTCCGCGAGGACCTCGGCGGCGGGGTCGGCGTCGCGTACGGACGGCAGCAGCTGCTCCTCCGCGCAGGCGACGGAGACCTCGTAATGCCCCCGCTCGAAGCCGAAGTTGCCCGCCAGCCCGCAGCACCCGCCGCTCAGCTCGCCCGTCAGGCCGGCGCGGGCGCGCAGCCGGCGCTCCGCCGCGTCGCCGAGGACCGCGTGCTGGTGGCAGTGGGTCTGCCCGACGGCCGGGCGGTCGATCTTCGGGGGCCGCCAGTCGGGGGCGTGGTCCTCCAGCGCCTGGGCGAAGGTGGTGACGGAGTCGGCGAGGCGGGCGGCGCGGGGGTCGGCGGTGCCGAGGAGTTCGGGCAGATCGGTGCGGAGCGCTGCGGTGCAGCTGGGTTCGAGGCCGACCACGGGCAGCCCGGCGTCCAGGGCCGGGGCCATGACGTCCAGGGTGCGCCGCATGACGGACCGGGCCCGGTCGAGCTGCCCCGTCGACACCCAGGTCAGCCCGCAGCACACCGGCCCCGGCGGTACGACCACCCGCAGGCCGGCCGCCTCCAGCACCCGCACCGCCGCCTGTCCGACGGACGGGGAGAGATAGTTGGTGAAGGTGTCGGGCCACAGCACGACGGTCCGCCCCCGTACGGCATCGCCGCCCCGCGCCCGCCTGCGCCACCAGCGGGTGAAGGGCTCCGGGGCCAGCTCGGGGATGTCGCGCTCGGGCGCGATGCCGCCGACTCGCTTCGCGAGCGCGGCCAGCGGCGCCACGCCCGCCAGCGCGTTGGCGACCGGCGCCGCCCGGAGAGTGGCGACGGCGCGGAGCCACAGCGGCAGCCGGCCCATCGAGTAGTGCGCGGCGGGGCGCAGCCGGCCCTCGTAGTGGTGGTGCAGGAACTCCGCCTTGTACGTGGCCATGTCCACCCCGACCGGGCAGTCACTGCGGCACCCCTTGCACGACAGGCACAGGTCGAGCGCCCCGCGTACCTCCTCCGAGCGCCAGCCGTCGCGCACGACCTCGCCCGCGAGCATCTCGTGCAGCAGGCGGGCGCGGCCGCGCGTGGAGTGCTGTTCGTCGCCGGTGGCGCGGTACGAGGGGCACATCACGGCCGCGCCGGAGACGGACTCGTTGCGGCACTTGGCGACGCCCACGCAGCGCCGCACCGCCGCCGCGAAGTCGCCGTTGTCGTGCGGATAGCCGAACTCCACGTCCACCGGGCGGCTGGGCAGCACGGCGAAGCGCAGGTTCTCCTCCATGCGCTGCGGGCGGGCGAGGGCGCCGGGGTTGAGGCCGCCCGCCGGGTCCCACAGGTCCTTGACGCGGGAGAAGAGCCCGACCATCTCGTCGCCGTACATCCTGGGCAGCAGTTCGGCGCGCGCCAGGCCGTCCCCGTGTTCGCCGGAGAGCGAGCCGCCGTGGGCGGCGACGAGGTCGGCGAGGTCGGTGGAGAAGCCGCGGAAGACCCGGATCCCGGCCTCGGTCAGCAGGTCGAAGTCGATGCGTACGTGGATGCAGCCGTCGCCGAAGTGCCCGTACGGCGTGCCGCGCAGCCCGTGCTGGGCCATCAGCGCGCGGAAGTCGCGCAGATACGCGCCGAGTCGGGCGGGCGGCACGGCGCAGTCCTCCCAGCCGGGCCAGGCCTCGCTGCCGTCCGGCATGCGCGTCGCCGTGCCGGAGGCGTCCTCGCGGATCCGCCACAGGGCGCGCTGGCCGGCCGGGTCGGCGACGACGGTGTGGTCGGTGGTGGCGTCGGCGGCCGCGCGGGCCAGGGCCTCGGCGCGGGCCAGGGCCTCCGCCCGGGTCTCGCCGCCGACCTCGGCGAACAGCCAGGCGTCGCCCGCCGGCAGCCCGGTCGCCCCGGCGACCAGGTCGGCGGCCATGCCCTCGACGGTGAGCGGGCCGTGGGGCAGCAGGGTGTGGGCGGCCTCGGCGGCGGCGCTCTCGTCGGGGTAGCCGAGGACGGCGAGGGCGCGGGCGGCGGGCGCGTCCACGAGGCGTACGGTCGCCTCGGTCAGCACGCCCAGGGTGCCCTCGCTGCCGGTGAGCGCGCGGGCCACGTCGGCGCCCTTCTCGGGCAGCAGCGCGTCCAGGGCGTAGCCGGAGATGCGGCGGGGCAGTTCGGGGAAGCCGGTGCGCAGCAGGGCGAGGTTGGCGTCGACCAGGGCGCGCAGGCCGTCCCGGAGCCGTGGGGGCAGCCCGTCCAGGCCGCGCCCGGCGCGCAGCCGTTCGCCGCCGTACGTCACGACGTCCAGCTCCCGGACGTTGTCGGCGGTGGTGCCCCAGGCGACCGAGTGGGAGCCGCAGGAGTTGTTGCCGATCATGCCGCCGAGGGTGCAGCGGCTGTGGGTGGACGGGTCGGGGCCGAAGGTCAGCCCGTGGGCGCCGGCCGCCGCCCGCAGGTCGTCCAGGATCACGCCGGGCTGGACGACGGCGGTGCGCGCGTCCGGGTCGAGGGAGACGATGGACCGCATGTGGCGGGTGAAGTCGAGGACGACGCCGACCCCGGTGGCCTGTCCGGCGATCGACGTGCCGGCCCCGCGCGCCACCACGGGCACCGCGCGCTCGCGGCACACGGCGAGCGCGGCGGCGACGTCGTCGGCGTCGCGCGGCGCGACGACCCCGGTGGGCACCCGGCGGTAGTTCGACGCGTCCATCGTCATCAACGCGCGGCTCGTCGTGTCGAAGGAGACCTCGCCGCGGACGGCCCGGCGCAGGGCCCGCTCCAGTTCGCCTGCCTCGTAAGCTCCGTCTACCTCGTGATCAACCATGTTCCCCATGGTCCCCGGCGAGGGCCCGGATGAGAATGTCCAGTTCCGTTTCAAAGACCTGGTCGTGTGTCACGGCGCGCAGATGGGGTGCCAGCGCGGCGAGCCGGGGGGCGTCGGCGCGCCGCTCGGCGGCCGCGTCGAGGAGCGCGGCGTTGCGCCGGGGCGTGGTCGGGTCGCCCTGGGCGGCCTCCCGGTGGGCGCGGCCGAGGACGAGGTCGATGAAGACGAGGTAGTAGCGGGCGGTGGTCGGCTCGTCGTGGCCCGCCTCGGAGATGATCTCGACGATCGTCTCGGCGAGGCGCAGCCCGCCGGGGCCGTGGTTGCCGCGGGTCACGATGAGTTCGGCGAGCCCGGGGTAGGCGGTGAGCCGCCGGCGCATGCCGTGCGCGAGGTGGCGCAGCCGTTGCTGCCAGGGGCCGTTCAGCGCCTCGTCGGGGATCACCTCGGACTCGGCCACGGCGTCGGCGACCAGGCCGAGCAGCGCGTCCTTGTCGGGGATGTGCCGGTACAGCGCCATCCGCGACGCGCCCACCTCGGCCGCCAGCCGCCGGATGGTCAGCGCGGCCATGCCCTCCCTGCGGGCCAGGGCGACCGCCGTCTCGACGATGTGCGCCCGGTCCAGACTGCCCCAGGCGCGCCGCTCCCCCGCGCCGGATCCCGCGCCTGAACCGTCCTCCGAGCCTTGGGTGTTCACGTGCCGAACCGTACCCGGCCAACAACTTGCGGACAGCGTCCGCAAGTTCCTAAGGTATGCCTCACCTAACTACCTCTGGAGGTGGGGCGATGCTGGTGCTCGGGTTACTACGTGGCCGCCGCGGCACGGCCGGGGAAGGCTCCGACGGGGGCACACGACGGAACCTCGTCGTCCCCGCCGTCCTGACGGCCGCGCTCGCGGCGAGCACGGCGCAGACGATCGTGATCTCGGCCCTCCCGGCGTTCGGCCGCTCGCTGCACGTCTCCGGCTCCGCCACCACCTGGCTGCTGACCTCCTTCATGCTGGCCAGTGCCGTCACCACGCCGATCGCGGGCCGGCTCGGCGATCTGTTCGGCTACCGCCGGGTGCTGCTGGCGTGCCTCGGCTGCTTCGCCGCCGGCACGCTGCTGTGCGCGCTCGGCGCCGAGGCGGGCTCGCTGCCGCTGCTGCTGGCCGGGCGCGCGCTCTCGGGCGTCTCGGGCGGGGTGTTCCCGCTGGCGTTCGGCCTGGTCCGGACGGCCGTGGAGCCGCATCGCGCCCGGGGCGTGATCGCCGTGCTGTCGGCGATGTTCGGGGTCGGCGGCTCGGTAGGGATGGTGCTGTCGGGCCCGATGTCCGGCGCGTTCGGCACGGCCTGGCTGTTCTGGCCGCTGCTCGTACCGGTCGGCGCCGCCCTGGCGCTGGCCCGGCGACTGCCGCCCGGCGCGGCGCCCCCCGGCGGGCGGGTCGACCTGGCCGGCGCGGCGCTGCTGGGGAGCGGGCTGGTGTGTCTGCTGCTGGGCATCGGCCAGGGCGCGGCATGGGGCTGGGGCTCGCCCCGGGTGATCGGCCTGCTGCTGGGCGCGGCAGCCGCGCTCGCCGCCTTCGGCACCGTCGAATCGCGGGTGGACGCGCCGCTGGTCGATCCGCGCGTGCTGCGCCGCAGGCCGGTGGCGGCCACGAATCTGGTGACGTTCATCGTGGGCGCGGCCATGTTCGGCGTGATCACGCTCGTCCCCCGGTTCGTCCAGACGCCGCCCTCGGCCGGGTACGGCTTCGCGGCCTCGCCGGGCGAGGCCGGTCTGGTGCTGGTCCCGGTCGCGGTCGTGATGCTGGCGGTGAGCCCGCTCACCACCCGGCTGCGGGACCGGTTCGGGACCCGGGCGCCGCTGCGCCTGGGCGTGGCGTGCGGCGGGCTCGCGTTCGCGCTGCTGGCCGTGGCCCACGCCCGGATGTGGGAGTTCCACGCCGCGGGGGTGCTCATCGGCGCCGGGTACGGGCTGTCGTTCGCGGCGCTCGGGACGCTGGTCGTCGACACGGCGGGGCCCGCTGACATCGGCGTGGCCGGCGGCGTCAACACGATCGCGCGCACCGTCGGGGGTGCCGTGGGCGCCCAGACAGCGGTCGCGGTCCTCGACGCCGCGGGCCCCGCCGACGTCCCCGGTTTCCCCGCCGAATCCGGCTACACCAGCGCTTTCGCCGTCTTCGCGCTGGTGGCCTGCGGCGCGCTCGCCGCCTCGTGGACCATCCCGGAAAAGAGACGCCGTGTCTCATCCGGTGGACACCGGGGCAGGCCGCGCATACCGACGGATTAGGCTTCCCCCGTGGCTGAGATCCAGATTCCCGCTGACATCAAGCCCGCCGACGGTCGCTTCGGCTCGGGCCCCTCCAAGGTGCGCACCGAGGCGCTCAGCGCCCTGGCCGCCACCGGCAGCTCTCTGCTGGGCACCTCGCACCGCCAGGCCCCGGTCAAGAACCTGGTCGGCAAGGTGCGCGAGGGCGTGCGCGAGCTGTTCCGGCTCCCCGAGGGCTACGAGGTGATCCTGGGCAACGGCGGCTCCACCGCCTTCTGGGACGTCGCGACGCACGGCCTGATCGAGGCCAAGTCGCAGCACCTGTCGTTCGGCGAGTTCTCCTCCAAGTTCGCCAAGGCCGCGAAGCTCGCGCCGTGGCTGGAGGAGCCGACCGTGATCTCCTCCGACCCGGGTACGCACCCGCTGCCGCAGGCGGAGGGGGGCGTGGACGTCTACGCCCTCACCCACAACGAGACCTCGACCGGTGTCGCCATGCCCCTGGAGCGGGTGGCGGGCGCCGACGAGGGCGCGCTGGTGCTGGTGGACGCGACCTCGGGCGCGGGCGGCCTGCCCGTCGACATCGCCCAGACGGACGTCTACTACTTCGCGCCGCAGAAGTCCTTCGCCGCGGACGGCGGCCTGTGGGTCGCGGCCTTCTCCCCCGCCGCGCTGGAGCGCGCCGCGCGGGTGCACGCCTCGGGCCGGCACATCCCGGAGTTCTTCTCGCTGCCGACGGCGATCGACAACTCCCTGAAGAACCAGACGTACAACACCCCGGCGCTCGCGACGCTCTTCCTGCTCAACGACCAGCTGGAGTGGATCAACGGGCAGGGCGGCCTGGACTGGGCCGTGCAGCGCACCGCGGCCTCCTCGGGCGCGCTGTACGGCTGGGCGGAGGAGTCGAAGTTCGCCACGCCGTTCGTCACCGACCCGGCCAAGCGGTCGCAGGTCGTCGGGACGATCGACTTCAACGAGGACATCGACGCCGCCGCCGTCGCCAAGGCGCTGCGGGCCAACGGCATCGTGGACACCGAGCCGTACCGCAAGCTGGGCCGCAACCAGCTGCGGGTCGCCATGTTCCCGGCCGTCGAGCCGTCCGACGTGCAGGCGCTGACCGCCTGCGTGGACTACGTCATCGAGCACCTCTGACATCCGGACAACCCCGGAAGGGGCCCGCGGCCGAGCCGGCCGCGGGCCCCTTCCACGTACAGGCCCGCTGTACGGGCCGGTCAGCTGCTCAGCCGCTGGAAGCGCCGTACGGCCAGCGGCAGGAACACCGCCGTGAGGGCGACCGGCCAGACCACCGCCATCAGCATCGCGTGCTCCTCCACCCAGCCGCCCCCGCCCGGGACCGGGTTGCCGAACAGATCGCGGATCGCGTTGGCCGTCGACGAGACGGGGTTCCACAGCGCGATCGCCGCCAGCCAGTCCGGCATCATCGCGGGCGGGGTGAAGACGCTGGAGATCATCCCGAGGGGGAAGGCGACCGCGAAGAGATTCCCCGCGGCCTCCTGAGTGGGCACCAGCAGCCCCAGATACACCCCGATCCAGATCAGCGCGGACCGCAGCAGGATCAGCAGCGCGAAGGCGCTCAGCGTCTCCAGCGGATTGCCGTCGGGCCGCCAGCCGACGGCCAGGGCGATCGTCGCGAGCACCGCCAGATCCACGGCGGCGCCGATGACATCGGCGATGCCCCGGCCGCTGACCACCGCGGAGGGCGCCATCGGCATGGAGCGATAGCGGTCCATGACCCCCCTCTCCTTGGTGGCCGCGACCACCGTGGCGGTGCCCATGAAGCCGTTGGCCATGGTCATCGCGAACATGCCGGGCAGCGCGTAGTCCTCGTAGTCGGCCCCGCCGCCCACCTCCATCGCGCTGCCGAAGACATAGACGAAGAGCAGCACGAACATCACGGGCGTGCCGAGCTGCCAGGCGATGGCGGAGGGATAGCGGAGACGGCTGATGAAGTCGGTCCGCACGATGGTCAGACAGTCCGCGACCGCCCAGTAGACCCGCCGCTCCGGCCCGTCCACGACGGCCCGCACCTCTGCCGCGGTGCTCATGCGCCCTCCTCCCGCTCAGCCCCGGCGCGCCCCAACGCGCACGCTTCCCTCATCACTGCTCGCTCCTCCGTCACTGCGCGGCTCCTCAGTCCAGCCCGCGCGGCGCGCCGGGACACGCGCCCCTCCCCCCGCTCAGCCCCGGCGCGCTCCAACACGCAGGCTTCCCTCGTCACTGCTCGCTCCTCCGTCACTGCGCGGCTCCTCAGTCCAGCCCGCGCGGCGCGCCGGGACACGCGCCCCTCCCCCCGCTCAGCCCCGGCGCGCT